>NZ_JBDPLJ010000003.1:0-507299 GCF_039871955.1 Kosakonia sp. WA-90 | reverse complement strand
CACGACCGGTAACAACGGTACCACGACCGGAGATGGAGAATACGTCTTCGATCGGCAGCAGGAACGGCTTGTCAATCGCACGTTCTGGTTCCGGGATGTAAGAATCCAGGTAACCAGCCAGTTCGATGATTTTCGCTTCCCACTCTGCTTCGCCTTCCAGCGCTTTCAGTGCAGAACCACGAACGATCGGAGTGTCGTCGCCCGGGAAATCGTACTGAGACAGCAGTTCACGAACTTCCATCTCAACCAGTTCCAGCAGCTCTTCGTCATCAACCATGTCACATTTGTTCAGGAACACGATGATGTACGGAACGCCTACCTGACGACCCAGCAGGATGTGCTCACGAGTCTGCGGCATCGGGCCGTCAGTCGCAGCTACTACCAGGATCGCGCCGTCCATCTGAGCAGCACCGGTGATCATGTTTTTAACATAGTCGGCGTGGCCCGGGCAGTCTACGTGCGCGTAGTGGCGAGTCGGGGTGTCATATTCAACGTGAGAGGTGTTGATGGTGATACCACGAGCTTTTTCTTCCGGCGCGTTATCGATCTGATCGAATGCGCGAGCGTTACCACCGTAGGTTTTTGCCAGAACGGTAGTGATGGCAGCAGTCAGGGTAGTTTTACCATGGTCAACGTGGCCGATAGTGCCGACGTTGACGTGCGGTTTTGTACGTTCAAATTTTTCTTTAGACACGGCTTTATTCCTTACTATAGTGCTCTCCCCTTCTGGAGAGAGCACGGGACTTTGGTTTTAACCCTGAGGCTTATTTACCACGGGCTTCGATTACGGCCTGAGCAACGTTGTTCGGTGCATCATCATACTTCAGGAATTCCATAGTGTACGATGCACGACCTTTGGTCAGAGAACGCAGTTGAGTTGCGTATCCGAACATTTCAGACAGCGGCACTTCAGCGTGAATCTTAACGCCAGTGACTTCAGATTCCTGACCGCGCAGCATACCGCGACGACGGCTAAGGTCACCGATAACATCACCGGTGTTCTCTTCCGGAGTCTCTACTTCAACCTTCATGATCGGCTCAAGCAGAACTGGTTTCGCTTTCTTAAAGCCATCTTTAAAGGCAATAGACGCAGCCAGTTTAAACGCCAGTTCAGAGGAGTCAACGTCGTGGTAAGAACCGAAGTGCAGACGCACACCGAGGTCAACAACCGGGTAACCCGCCAGCGGGCCAGCTTTCAGCTGTTCCTGGATGCCTTTATCAACAGCCGGGATGTATTCACCAGGAATTACACCACCTTTAATGTCGTTGATGAACTCGTAACCTTTCGGGTTAGAGCCCGGCTCCAGCGGGTACATGTCGATAACAACATGACCATACTGACCGCGACCACCAGACTGTTTGGCGTGTTTACCTTCGATATCGGTAACTTTAGCGCGAATCGCTTCACGGTAAGCAACCTGAGGTTTACCGACGTTCGCTTCAACGTTGAATTCACGTTTCATACGGTCAACGATGATGTCGAGGTGCAGCTCACCCATACCGGCGATAATAGTCTGGTTAGATTCTTCGTCAGTCCATACACGGAATGACGGGTCTTCTTTCGCCAGACGGCCCAGAGCCAGACCCATTTTTTCCTGGTCAGCTTTGGTTTTCGGTTCTACCGCGATGGAGATTACCGGTTCCGGGAATTCCATACGTTCCAGAATGATCGGATGATCCGGATCACACAGGGTATCACCAGTAATAACGTCTTTCAGACCGATCGCAGCAGCGATGTCGCCCGCGCGAACTTCTTTGATCTCTTCACGTTTGTTGGCGTGCATCTGTACGATACGACCAAAACGCTCACGTGCAGCTTTCACAGAGTTCAGTACGGTATCACCGGAGTTAACTACGCCGGAATACACGCGGAAGAACGTCAGGTTACCAACGAACGGGTCGGTAGCGATTTTGAATGCCAGAGCAGAGAACGGCTCTTCATCGCTAGCGTGACGCTCAGCCGGGGTATCTTTACCGTCGTCCAGAACGCCGTTGATCGCAGGTACGTCAGTCGGGGATGGCAGGTAATCAATTACCGCATCCAGCATCGCCTGAACACCTTTGTTTTTGAACGCAGAACCACAGGTCACCAGGATGATTTCGTTGTTCAGAACGCGCTGACGCAGGGCAGATTTGATCTCTGCTTCAGTCAGTTCTTCACCACCCAGGTATTTTTCCATCAGCTCTTCGGAAGCTTCCGCAGCGGATTCGATCAGGTTCTGGTGCCATTCGTTAGCCAGATCCTGCATCTCAGCCGGGATATCTTCGTATTCGAAGGTTACGCCCTGGTCTGCTTCGTTCCAGTTGATGGCTTTCATTTTCACCAGGTCAACAACACCGGTGAAACCTTCTTCAGCACCAATAGCCAACTGCAGCGGAACCGGGTTCGCGCCCAGACGGGTTTTGATCTGACCAACAACTTTCAGGAAGTTAGCGCCCATACGGTCCATTTTGTTAACGAACGCGATGCGCGGAACTTTATATTTGTTAGCCTGACGCCATACGGTTTCAGACTGCGGCTGAACACCACCAACTGCGCAGTAAACCATTACCGCACCGTCAAGAACACGCATGGAACGTTCTACTTCGATGGTGAAGTCAACGTGCCCCGGGGTGTCGATGATGTTTACGCGATGCGGTTCATACTGCTTCGCCATACCAGACCAGAATGCAGTAGTTGCTGCGGAGGTAATGGTAATACCACGCTCCTGCTCCTGCTCCATCCAGTCCATGGTTGCGGCGCCGTCATGAACTTCACCGATTTTGTGGTTTACACCGGTGTAGAACAGAATACGTTCGGTAGTCGTGGTTTTACCGGCGTCGATGTGCGCACTGATACCAATGTTACGGTAGCGTGCGATGGGTGTTGTACGAGCCATTTGATTCCTCGTTTGTCTCTTTAGGCGCTCAGATTTAAGTTGCCAAACGGCGGGCGACTTACTGGAAGCGCCCGCCTGGTGACTAAAACTCCGAAGGGATTACCAACGGTAGTGTGCGAACGCCTTGTTGGCTTCGGCCATACGGTGAACGTCTTCACGTTTCTTAACTGCAGTACCTTTGTTGTCTGCAGCATCAGAAAGTTCGTTCGCCAGGCGCAGAGCCATGGATTTATCACCGCGTTTACGAGCAGCTTCAACGATCCAACGCATTGCCAGAGCATTGCGGCGAACCGGACGTACTTCAACCGGAACCTGATAAGTAGAACCACCAACGCGGCGAGACTTAACTTCGACAGTCGGGCGCACGTTTTCGAGAGCTACTTCGAAAGCTTCCAGTTCGTTTTTACCAGAACGCTGAGCCAGGGTCTCCAGCGCGCTGTATACGATTGATTCTGCAGTAGATTTTTTACCGTCTACCATCAGGATATTGACAAATTTAGCCAGCAGTTCTGATCCGAACTTCGGATCCGGCAGAATTTTACGCTGACCAATAACACGACGACGTGGCATGGAAATACTCCGTTGTTAATTCAGGATTGTCCAAAACTCTAAGAGTTTAGTTTGACATTAAGTTAAAACAGTTTGGCCTTACTTAACGGAGAACCATTAAGCCTTAGGACGTTTCACGCCGTATTTGGAGCGAGATTGCTTACGGTCTTTAACACCGGAGCAGTCGAGCGCGCCACGTACAGTGTGGTAACGAACACCCGGGAGGTCTTTTACACGACCGCCACGGATCAGGATCACGGAGTGCTCCTGCAGGTTGTGACCTTCACCACCGATGTAGGAAGTCACTTCGAAACCGTTAGTCAGACGAACACGGCATACTTTACGCAGCGCGGAGTTCGGTTTTTTCGGGGTGGTAGTATATACGCGAGTACATACGCCACGTTTTTGCGGGCATGCTTCCAGCGCCGGAACGTTGCTTTTTGCAACTTTACGTGCGCGTGGTTTGCGTACCAGCTGGTTAACTGTTGCCATTAAATAGCTCCTGGTTTTAGCTTTTGCTTCGTAAACACGTAATAAAACGACCTCATATAATATGAGGACGCAGAATTTTATGGCTGTGCTGAAAAGGTGTCAAGAAATATACAGCGATCACACATTACCAATGCATCTGAGTATCGTGTTTCACCGCCAGACTCACGAAATCAGTATAGCCAACCCTGACGACACTGCTCGAAATTTGACCAGAAAGACCACGCGCATCAACGTCTTCACTCAGCACGTGTAGCGATATGGGGGCATCGAGCAATATGTCAATGAAACGTCCGCCTTCCAGCGCTGCCGTTACGCCGTCAGACAACAGCAGTAAATCATCGCCCGGGCGCACTAACCGCAGCATAGCCGCCATATCGCACTGCCATGGGGATTGAGACAAAGTATGCAGCATAGGCGCCTCAAAAAGTCATAACAACGGAGTATTCATCAAGCCGCTCACGCAGCGCATCAGGTTCCAGACACCGGGCAGGCAAGACAAACTCTGCATCCTCGCGTAAACCACGCTCACGCAGTGAGGCAGCACATAGCCAGCACTGATCGATATCGTAGAGAGGAAGGACTTTAAATGTGGCGATGTAATCCCGCGCCAGGATGGCATCAGGTCGCTGATTCGCCAGAAGTTGAAAAACGCCGTCTCCCACGAAAAACACACCAATGTCATCGGTAAACGCGGAAGTCGCCAGCAACGCATCCAGACCTTCACGCCCGGAAGCGGAGCCGTGCGGTGCCGAGGTAAATACAAAGGCAATACGCGTCATCAGAACTGCACCACCCGATCGCAAGAGAGCGCGGCTTCCGCCAGCGCACCCAGCCCGGTCAGCGAAAAACCGGCCTGCAGGTTGGCAGCAGGAAGCCCCAACCGCTGCGCTTCCGCAGAATCAACCACACCGCGACGTAGCGCCGCAGCGACACAAATGTGCAATTCGACCTGCTGTTCATCGTGCAATTTTTGCCATGCACGCACCAGGTCAAACTCATCGCTGGCGGGCGCAGTCAACGCGTTCGCGTTGCTCACCCCTTCCTTGTAAAAAAAAACGCTGCCAAGCGTATGCCCTGCCGCCAACAGCGCAACGGCAAACTGATAGGCACTGCTGGCCTGTTGTGTGCCGTACGCCGGGCCGGTCACCATCAGGGCAAAACGCATTACCGTTCCTGCCCGGAAAAGTCGCCGCTTTTGAACTGGCGAATGTACAGATACACGGTGTGCTTGGAGATGTTCAGGCGGTCAGCCACCTGGTTAATGGCGTCTTTAATATCAAAGATGCCTTTCTCATAAAGATTCAGGACGATCTGCCGGTTCTTGGCGTTGTTGGAAACGTTACGATCGGCATTCACCTCTTCGATTGTGAACTCCAGCGTTTGTGTGACGAGGTCTTCCACCGAAGAGGCAAAGTTGACCGACGATCCCGCATCCGGAGTTTCTGGCGGAATAAAGGTGCTCATTATTTGCGAGAACGGCACATCAAGGTTCATATTAATACACAGCAGACCAATCACCCTCTGCTCGCGGTTACGGATGGCGATGGTTTCCGACTTCATCAGTACACCACTTTTCGCCCGTGTGAAGTAGCACTTGGACACGCTGCTGTCCGCGCCCGTCATATCATGCAGCATACGCAATGCAAGATCGGTAATGGGTGAGCCGATTTTACGCCCGGTGTGTTCGCCGTTGGCAATGCGAATAGCGGAACATTTCAGATCCTGCAGGGAGTGCAAAACAATTTCGCAATGGGAACCAATGAGCATCGCTAACCCGTCCACCACCGCTTCATAAGATTTGAGGATATCGAAGTCGGTTTGATCGAAAGGACGTTGATCCAGTAAATCAAGCTCACTGGTTTCGTTGGTTAATAGCGACCTGGACATGAAAAAAAACACTCCTTTTCAGGAGCCTGTCGTTATGTTTTCAGGGCAGGCTCAGTATTTATATGGGGATCTAAATTAATACATCGTAGGTTAAGCTTTCCAGAATTATATACACTTTATCCGTCAAGCTACCTGTTTGTTGGCTGCATCCTGAATGGGGGTCAAAAAAAACGCCGCCCGAAGGCGGCGCTTTGTTCGCGGTGTTACTTCTTACTTGCGTCTGCAGCTTTCGGGTCAGCGGCTTTATCGCCTGCGGCCGGTGCTGCTTCTGGTGCTGCGGCATCAGCTTTCGGTGCCGCTTTAATGTCCAGCAGTTCTACATCAAAGACCAGCGTAGAGTTAGCCGGGATCCCCGGAACGCCAGTTTTGCCATAGGCCAGAGCCGGCGGGATAACCAGTTTGATCTTGCCGCCTTTCTTGATGTTTTTCAGGCCTTCGGTCCAGCCCGGGATAACGCCATCCAGACGGAAGGAGAGCGGCTCACCACGGGTGTAGGAGTTATCGAACTCTTTACCGTCGATCAGCGTCCCTTTGTAGTTCACCACCACGGTATCGCTGTCTTTCGGCGCATCGCCAGTCCCGTCTTTCTCCACTTTGTACAGCAGACCGGTGTCAGACGTTTTCACACCTTTCTCTTTCGCAAAAGTGTCACGGAAGGCTTTGCCTTTGGCTTCGTTATCAGCCGCGTCTTTTTCCATGCGTTCCTGAGCGGCGCTCTTCACGCGAGTTTCAAACGCTTGCAGAGTCTGTTCGATTTCCTGGTCGCTCAGTTTGCTCTTGTCGGCAAACGCATCCTGAACGCCCGCGATCAGCTGAGCTTTATCCAGTTTGATACCGAGTTTTTCCTGCTCTTTCAGGGAGTTTTCCATGTAGCGGCCCAGTGACGCGCCGAGCGCATAGGCGGATTTCTGGTCGTCATTTTTAAATGCCGCTTTGCTGTCAGCTGCTGCTGCAGTCTCTTTCTTTGCGGCATCCGCAGCGAAAGAAATCGGTGCATGAAGGGCTACGGCCATGGTGGTCGCCAGCAGCGTGACTTTAAACAGTGATTTCATCCATTTCTCCAGGGGCCGGGGCATCTCGCCCCAGGGTTAAACATAAGAAAGTAAGGAACGTACTATAAAGCGTTGCGCGGGAAATCAACATAAGGACACCCACCGAATTCACCTGTTTTCTGACTATTTTTGTTTAAATAAGTTTCTGCTTTTCTGCGCTGATGCTGTATCGCACGGCAAAGTTAAGTAAAATCCGCCCGTTTAATGAAAACCAGGTCAGACGCAACCCAGAGGTGAAGAATGCAAGAGTTAACGATAGAAGCCCGGCTGGCGGAACTGGAAAGCCGGTTGGCCTTTCAGGAGATGACCATTGAAGAGCTGAACCAGACGGTCATCGCGCATGAACTGGAAATGGCGAAGCTGCGCGAGCACCTCCGTTTGATGGCTGAAAAGCTCAAAGCCAGCCAGCCTTCCCATATGGCCTCACCGTCAGAAGAGACGCCACCGCCCCATTACTGAGGCGTAAAAAAAGCGGGTTTCCCCCGCTTTTTTATTACGCAATCAACGCACCGACAGTGCGAACGACGGCGCGTATTAGTGGCAACCGCAACCGCCGTGACCGCCGCAACCACCTTTACCGTGGTCATGATCGTGATCGTGGCCATGACCACCGCAGCAACCATCGTGACCGTGGTCGTGGTCATGATCGTGACCGTGCGCACCGTGAACGTGGCCATGAGCCAGTTCTTCTTCAGTGGCTTCGCGGATAGCAACAACTTCCACATTGAACTTCAGGTTCTGGCCCGCCAGCATGTGGTTGCCGTCAACCACAACGTGGTCGTCTTCCACTTCGGTAATTTCTACCGGCACCGGGCCCTGGTCGGTTTCAGCCAGGAAACGCATACCTACCTGCAGCTCGTCAACGCCCATAAAGACGTCTTTCGGCACACGCTGCACCAGGTTTTCGTCGTACTGACCGTAAGCGTCGTTCGCGCCAACAGCCACATCGAATTTGTCGCCGACTGCGTGACCGTCCAGCGCGTTTTCCAGACCAGAGATCAGGGAACCGTGACCGTGCAGGTAGTCCAGCGGCGCACTCACCGGAGACTCATCAACCAATACACCGTCTTCTGTACGTACCTGATAGGCCAGGCTGACCACCAGGTCTTTTGCTACTTTCATGATATCTCCTGAGCGTTGGAAAATTACTGGCGCAGATTGTAGCGGAATTCTGCACCCGTGTACCCTTTAGCTTAAAAAAACCTGCCTGATATCGCTAGTCCGGATGAAAAATCCCGATCACTTGCTCATCTTTGCGTACATGCTCCTTAACGTCCTTGTCGGCTTCACGCATCTGGTGCCCGCACTTAACGCATTCAACAATATCGACATTATTTTCACGCCACATCGCCATCGAATCCTTCGCCTGGCACGCCGGGCAGACAGCGCCGGCAATAAAACGTTTACGAACAGCCATTCGAATTCCCCTTATTCAAACTCGTCCCAGCCATCCAACTGGCGACGCTCTTGCTGCATTTCACGCTGAAAAATCTCTTCCAGCTCGCGCCGCGCTTCGCGTACGCGGGAAATCTGTACCGTATCGGTATGTACCGGCATCAATTCACGCAGCATGCGCATATCCAGCCGCTTAAAATGGAGCTGTGCGCGTTGGGCCTGATGCGGATGCATCCCCAGCGAGATAAGCGACTTACGCCCCAACTCCAGCGCACTGGAAAAGGTCTCGCGGGAAAACTGCGTCACCCCGGCCTGTAACAACTCATGGGCTTCCACACGCCCTCTCGCTCGCGCCAGAATGGTCAGGTGCGGGAAATGCTGCTGGCATATTTCCACCAGCTTCATGGTATCCAACGGGTCGTTACAGGTAATCACGATGGATTTCGCCGCCTCCGCCCCCGCTGAGCGCAACAATTCCACTTGCGTCGCATCGCCGTAATAGACCTTATAACCGTATTTTCGCATCAAGTTAACGGCACTGATATCCCGCTCCAGCACGGTAATACGCATTTTATTGGCCATTAACAGGCGACCAATCACCTGACCAAAACGCCCGAAGCCCACCACGATGACCTGCGGTTTATCGTCTTCCACCCACGGTGCTTCGTCTTCATCTTCCGGGGTGTTAAAACGCCGGGAGAGGACGTTATCAATGCCGCGCATCAATAAGGGTGTGGTCATCATCGACAGGGTGACGGTCACCAGCAATAGCGCCATCTGGTCATGCTGAAACAGATGCTGGGAAGAAGCGGACGAGAAAAGCACAAACGCAAATTCTCCCCCCTGGCTGAGCACACCCGCAAACTGCATCCGCTCTGAGCTACGCAGGCCATACAGGCGCGCCAGCCCGTACAACACCAGTGTTTTCACCGCCACCAGCACCGCCACGCTCAACACAACCCACAACAGGTGGGTATAGAGCACGCCCAGATTCAGCGCCATGCCAACAGAAATAAAGAACAGCCCCAGCAACAGACCTTTAAACGGCTCAATGGCAATTTCCAGCTCGTGCCGGTATTCACTTTCAGCCAGTAAAACCCCGGCGATAAACGTACCGAGCGCCATCGACAACCCCAGCGCATCCATAAACAGCGCTGAGCCAAGCACCAGCAGCAGTGTCGCAGCGGTAAAAACTTCCCGTACGCCAGAACCGGCAATAAAACGGAACACTGGTCGCAACAGATAACGGCCGCCAATCAACATGCCCGCGAAAGCCAGCACCTTCAGGCCAACCTTCATCCAGTCGAGATGCTCATCCCCATTCCCCGCCAGCAGTGGCACCAGAGCCAACGCGGGGATCACGGCCAGATCCTGAAACAGCAGCACCGAAAAACCCAGTTGCCCGGACTCGCTGCGGTTCATCCCCTTATCGCGCATCAGTTGCAGCGCCATCGCGGTAGATGACATTGCCAGCCCAATACCGCCAATTACCGCGGCCTGCCAGGAAAAGTGCGTCAACATGAGCAGACCAGCAAGCAGCGCGGCGCTAAGCATTACCTGCGCCGCCCCCACGCCAAAGATTGACCGCCGCAGTTCCCACAGCTTTGCCGGGTTCAGCTCCAGCCCAATAATGAACATCAGGAACACCACGCCCAGCTCGGAAAAATGCAGGATTTCATCCACATCGCTGATGAACCCCAATCCCCATGGGCCAATAGCGATTCCCGCCAGCAAATACCCAAGCACCGCCCCAATACCCAGACGGGAGGCTAACGGTACGGCGACCACTGCCGCAAACAGAAACAACACCCCTGCCAGTAACAGATCGGAGCCTTCCATTAACGGCCTCCATCCGGCAAGGGCGAAGCCAGCCATTCAGCGTAAGCTTTAGCGTGATTCGCCAATTCCTGCGGGGCCTGCCTGCGCGCCCAGTAGATAATGATCGGGCTAAGCCAGTGCATGCGACACATGGCGGCGGTGAGTTCGAAGGGGCGCAAAATATCGCTCATCGGATAACGGTTAAGACCATCGTGACGATAGGCCGTCTCCGGTTCACCGGTGGTGATTACGCTACGCCAGTACTTTCCCGCCAGTTGATTTCCGCCGGTACCGCTGGCAAACCCACGGCTCAAAACGCGGTCCAGCCACTCTTTGAGCAGCGCCGGGCAACTGTAGGTATAAAGCGGGTGTTGGAATACGATAACGTCATGCTCACGCAGTAACGCCTGTTCATAAGGGATATCAATAAAAAAATCGGGATAACGGGCATACAAATCATGCACCGTCACGTTTTGCATCTGCATTGCCGGTTTAAGCAAAACCCGGTTCGCCACCGAGTCCTGAGATTCCGGATGGGCATACAGCAGCAACACTTTCGCTGTCTGTGACATCTATTCCCCTCCCGGGTGTCGTACCTGTTACGCTTCCGGCTGGCTGCCCGCGGGCGCTGCCAGAATGATTTTGTCTATCATCTTCATTTTGGGCTACCATTGCGGCCCCGGTACGGCATTTGGCCGTAACCTTACATTATCATAATGACAAATTAACATAGTCTGAACATACGGCGCCTTATGATTGTTTTCTCCTCGTTACAAATTCGTCGCGGTGTGCGCGTCCTGCTGGACAACGCCACGGCCACCATCAATCCAGGCCAGAAAGTCGGTCTGGTGGGTAAAAATGGCTGCGGTAAATCCACGCTGCTGTCGCTGTTGAAAAACGAGATTGGTGCCGACGGCGGCAACGTGACCTTTCCGGGAAACTGGCAACTGGCGTGGGTAAACCAGGAAACACCCGCACTCAACGAAGCGGCTATCGATTATGTGATAGACGGCGATCGGGAATACCGCCAGCTTGAAGCGCAGCTCAACGCCGCCAATGAGCGCAACGACGGTCATGCCATCGCCCTTGTGCACGGCAAACTGGATGCGATTGATGCATGGACCATCCGTGCCCGCGCCTCCAGTCTGTTACATGGTCTGGGTTTCTCCAACGAACAGCTTGAACGCCCGGTCAGCGACTTCTCTGGTGGCTGGCGCATGCGCTTGAACCTCGCACAGGCGCTGATTTGCCGTTCCGATCTTTTGCTACTCGACGAACCGACCAACCACCTGGATCTCGACGCGGTGATCTGGCTGGAAAAGTGGCTGAAAAGCTACCAGGGAACGCTGATCCTGATTTCCCACGACCGTGACTTCCTCGACCCGGTCGTGGACAAGATTCTGCATATCGAGCAGCAAAGCCTGTTCGAATATACCGGCAACTACAGCTCATTCGAACGCCAGCGCGCTACGCGTCTGGCTCAGCAGCAGGCCACTTACGAGAGCCAGCAGCAACGTGTTGCCCATCTGCAAAGCTTTATTGACCGTTTTAAAGCCAAAGCCAGCAAAGCGAAACAGGCGCAAAGTCGCATCAAAATGCTAGAACGCATGGAGTTGATTGCACCGGCGCACGTGGACAATCCGTTCCATTTCAGCTTCCGCGCGCCGGAAAGCCTGCCCAATCCCTTACTGAAGATGGAAAAAGTCAGCGCAGGGTATGGCGATCGCACCATCCTTAATGCCATCAAAATCAACCTGGTGCCGGGCTCCCGTATTGGTCTGCTGGGCCGTAACGGTGCCGGTAAATCCACTTTCATTAAACTGCTGGCCGGGGAACTGGCGGCGCAGAGTGGTGAAATCGGCCTCGCGAAGGGCATTAAGCTGGGTTATTTCGCTCAGCACCAACTGGAATTCTTACGCGCCGACGAATCCCCCTTACAGCATCTTGCCCGCCTCGCCCCACAGGAGCTGGAGCAAAAACTGCGCGATTATCTTGGCGGTTTCGGTTTCCAGGGCGACAAAGTCACGGAAATAACTGAACGTTTCTCCGGCGGCGAAAAAGCGCGTCTGGTGCTAGCGCTGATCGTCTGGCAGCGTCCGAACCTGTTGTTGCTCGACGAACCGACTAACCACCTTGACCTGGACATGCGCCAGGCGCTGACCGAAGCGCTGATTGAATTTGAAGGCGCGCTGGTTGTCGTGTCGCACGATCGCCACCTTATCCGTTCCACCACGGATGATCTCTATCTGGTGCACGACGGCAAAGTCGAGCCATTCGAAGGGGATCTGGAAGATTATCAGCAGTGGCTGAGTGATGTCCAAAAGCAGGAGAGTCAGCCTGTAGATGCCGTGGCTAAAGAGAGTGGCAACAGCGCGCAGGCGCGTAAAGATCAAAAACGCCGTGAAGCAGAGCTGCGCACGCAAACGCAGCCGCTACGTAAAGAGATCGCCCGTCTGGAAAAAGAGATGGAAAAGCTGAACGCACAACTGGCGCAGGCAGAGGAGAAGCTGGGTGACAGCGGGTTGTACGATCAGAGCCGCAAAGCGGAGCTGACCGACTGCCTGCAACAGCAGGCCGCAGCGAAATCCGGACTGGAAGAGTGTGAAATGGCATGGCTGGATGCACACGAGCAGTTGGAAGCGATGCTGCAAGGGGACTAACGCGCCCGTCAGGCGGCGAGAGGGTTTATGAATCTGGACATCACCAACGATATTACGTTTCGCAAGCTGGGTATTTTCATGGCCTTTATGGACAAAGGAAATATCGCCCGCGCCGCCGAAGCCCTGAATCTTAGTGGTGTCAGCGTGCACCGTGCGCTGCATACGCTGGAAGAGAGTGTCCGCTGCCCGCTGTTTGTCCATAAAGGGCGTAACCTGATCCCCCTTCCTGCCGCCTGGACCCTGCTGGAGTATTGCCAGGAAGTGACGCAACTGATGGAGCGCGGTCTGGACGAAGCGCGCAAAACCGCCGGCGTCGGCCAGGGCAGATTACGCGTTGGCACCCTCTACTCGCTGACGCTGGAAACTGTACCGCGACTGATTATGGGCATGAAGTTGCGCCGCCCCGAGCTGGAAATGGATTTAACCATGGGCTCGAACGACACCCTTCTGCACATGCTCGCAGAGGGGACGCTGGATGCGATTCTGATCTCCATTTCCGAAAGCGAGATCGACCGCAGCACGCTTGAAGTGCTCCCGCTGTTTCATGACGATATCTTCCTTGCCGCTCCGGCCAGCGCCACGCTGAAAACCGATACCCTCGCTGATCTGCGGGATTACCGGACACAGAAATTTGTCTCGCTGGCAGAAGGTTTCGCCACCTATGCCGGATTTCAGGAAGCGTTTCATATCGCCGGGTTTGAACCGGAAATTGTTACCCGTGTTAATGACATTTTCTCGATGCTCAGCCTGGTGCAGGCGGGCGTGGGCTTTTCGCTGATGCCGGGAAGAATGAAAAAGGTCTATGAAAGTTCGGTACAGCTACTGCGTCTGGCGGAGCCCTATCAAATGCAGCAGTTAATCGCCATTGTCTTCGCTCGCAACCGCGAGCACGATCCCAACCTGCTGGCGCTCGCCGCCGAAGGCCGGATGTACGCCCGCAGTTTACAGGATAACGCCTGATTTTTTGCCCACAAAGACGCCTCGCGTCACCATTCAACAGAAGGCAAAACCCTTACTCTCTGAGTCGCTTCGCCAGATGCAACACCACATCCACACCGCTTCGCTCCAGCGAAAGGCTTTCGCCATTCCACGCCGCCTGTCGGGTCAGACAGGTCAAAATACCGCCCGGCGGCATTTCGATAGCCAGTCTGGCGTCCCGTTCGTTCGCGGCGATCACCGCTTCCTGCCAGCGCACGGTGCGCGCCATATTCCACGCCAGATCGTCGGCAATCTTCTCCGGCTGCCATAGCACGCGCCCGGTACTGCCGCTTAAATAGGCGCATTGTGGCCGGGACAACGTGACGTCAGCAAAAGCCTGCGCCAGTTTTTTTGCTGGCGCATCCAGCAATGCACAATGAGAGGGTACGCTAACCGCCAGCCGTTGCGCTTTGCTGGCCCCTTTAGCCAGCGCACGCTGTGCCACCTGCGCCATCGCCTCATCGCTCCCGGCAATGACAATTTGTGTTTCGGCATTGAGATTCGCGATATACGCCCCGCTGCCTTCCACCAGTGTTTCCACCTGAGGAAGCGTCAGTCCCATAATGGCCGTCAACCCGTATCCATGCGGATAGGCCTGCTCCATCAAATCACCGCGCAGCGCCACCAGTTGCAACGCATCGCGAAAATCGAGTGCGCCAGCAATCACCGCCGCCGGGTAAGCACCAATCGACAACCCGCTGGTGATATCCGCCTGCACGCCGCGACGCTGTAACTCCCGCGCCCAGGCGACTCCGGCAATCAGCAGCGCCAGTTGTACTGCACGCGTATGTTTTAATGCTTCCGGCGTATCCAGGGTATCAACTTCTGCCCCGAGCACCGCGCGCGCTTCGTTGATTTCGTTTCCCGGAAGCGCCTGTAACATACCGGGACGCTGTGTCCCCTGCCCCGGGAACGTGAACAGAATTTTCATTACTCCTCCCTGCGCCAGGGGTCGCTCATCAGACACGGCCCGTGGTTCGTTTTCAGCATCACCCGACCATCGCGCAGCCACTCCGCCAGCGCAAAACCGCCATAGGGTGTCTCCACTTGCGTATCTGCCCGACACAGCCCACCGCTGATTTGCTGCTGCCAGCGTTGCAGCTCAGCCTGAGCAAGCGGCTGCGGCGCGCGGATCAACAGGTCGAGATCGCTGGTCGCGTGAATCACCGGAATCCCGGTCGCCAGCGCATAGGCGGTACTGCCAGTAACACCCCATGGCCAGGGCCAGTTTTGCTGCGCCAGTTGCAGCGCCAACTGTACTGGCGGCTGAGAGATAAACGGCGAACGCAGCAGTGCCTGCGGCGCGATAAGCTGTTCGGGTGAGACCACACGGTTAACCTGTTCCGGCCTCACCCATCCCGCCGCGCGCTGATCGCGGCGCAGACCGCGCACACCTACGGGAATTCGTCCACTCACATCAACATCACGCCGCACAACAACCGGTAACCCGATGTGCCAGATCTCAGCGACCCAGGGTTCGCTTACCTCTTCCAGCGCGTCACGCACAGAAAGCCAAAGCAGGTCGTGTGGGCGTAATGAGGTGGTCATGATTACATTCCTGACGTCAGAGAAATAAACAGCGGCAGCGACAGGATACACAGAACGGAGCTCAGCAGCAGTACGGCTTCGGCATCAGGCGACTGCACGCCAAAGCGGTTACCGAATACCACGCCGAAGAAACCAGCCGCCAAGGCAATCATCAGGATAGCGGTGATCGCCACCGAGCCATGCAGACCGAGCATCAGCACAATCCCCCAGGCAATGGCGGGTTGGATCAACAGTTTTGTGAGGGTTGCAGAGATAACCATGGTGTTAATTGCCAGTTTGCGCGCAGACAGGATAACCCCGGTCAGGAACAGCGCCGCAGCCGTCGCGGACAGGCCCAGCGGTTTAATGGAAGCCAGCACCAGCTCCGGCATTTTGATACCAATAGCGGAAAGCACCACACCCAACAACGGCCCCCAGACAATCGGTTTTTTCACCGAGCGCCACATCAGCACCGGCAACATCGCCAGCGTGGAACCGCTATTACCGCCCGCTGCGCGCGCCTTTTCACGTTCGAGAATGAGCAGGCAGAACGGGGTCATCAGTACCGAACCACAGGCAATGGAAACGGCAACAGAAAGCGAGGTGGACGGGCCTTCACCTAACACACTACCAAGGATCGGCAAGCCGAGCGCCGCATAGTTCGGCAGTGCGACGGTCAACGTCAGCACGGCAGCATCCTGCGGTGATTTTTTGAAAACAGACGTCGCCAGGAAATAGATGGCCGCGTAGGTAATCCACATGGAGAGCACCAGCACCACAATCAGGGGTGACTGGGCGATAATCCCGGTCCACGGTGTCTGTGCGGTGGCGCTAAACAGCGCTGCCGGCAGGGCGAAGTCCATTACAAAGATATTGAGCAGGGAAACGTTTTTGTTATCGACCATTTTGGCCTTTCCCGCCCAGAAACCCAGCAGCATGATGACAAAGATCGGTGCGAGGGCATGAACAATCACATAAGTCATAAAAAATCACCTGTAAGCCTTGAAGAGAAAAAAGAAATAGCGCGATGGTTATTATTTTCAGCAGCAAAATTCTGTATGGGCGCGGCAACCACGCCCATGGTTTTGCTCTCTGGCAGGTTTCTTTTTACTTACCAGCTCGCTTTCATGCGTTCGCGCACAAGAGCGGAGCTACGGCGGTTGTCAGCACCCAGACGGTTTTTCAGCGAGGTGTCCTGACGAGCGTCTTTAATGGCCTGTTGCAGCGTGGCGGTCACCTGCACCAGATCGCTTGCTGAAGGGGCATCCGGATTGCTGATATTCAGCAGATCCGCCAGCAGCCCCAGTGTTGCGTAGTTGCTGATGTCATACGCCATCGGCGGAATGGTGGCGGCCAGTTTTTCCAGCGCCTCGACGGTACGCAGCGTTATGCGCGCCGCTGACGCTTTGCCCATGGCGTGAATCAGCACGCCAGCGTCGTTGAATGCAATCAGGCGGTTAGCCTGGTAACCGTGCGCCAGAAAGGCACCGGACATCGCTTTACCGACGATCAAACCGATAACCGGGTGACCCGCCAGACGTGCATTGGCGTAAGCTGCGGCCGCACCGGCCAACGCCTGGTGAATGCCAAACGCTTCTTCGCGACGACCATAAGCCTGGCTCGGTACATCAATCACCGCGATGATCGGGCGCTTCACGCGGCTGTTAGCATCAGCGGCGACGGTTTCGCTGACAACTTTTGCCAGCGTCCAGCCTTCCAGCAGGCCGACTTCCCCTTTTACCGCACGCGGGTAATGGTTGTTGGCATCCGGCACCACGGCAATAAAACGCACCGCTTCGCCGTTAACGTCACCGTCAACCGCTTGTACCGACGGGCACAGCCCGCTCAGGCGTTGGGCATTGGGCGCCAGTTTTTCCAGCCATAATGCGCCGCGGCTCATTGTCGTACTCATGCTTTACCCTCCCCGGCAAACAACGCGCTGATCTGTTCTGCATCCGCTTGTTTACGGGTGTCGAACTGGCTCAGACGTTGCAAATAGTCATCGTATTTATCGGTGCGATGTTGCGAAGGCACGCCTTTGGCGATCGCCGCCTTCATTGCCGCTTTCACCGCATTAACACCATCGCCGACCAGCGCATCCACCAGCCCGCTGCGATAACGCACTTCGCCACCGGTCATGCTCCAGATAAACGGACGGTCGCGGGAGTCATACTCTTCGATCCCGGCTTCCTGCTCGATAACCTGCGGGCCGTTCAGACCAAGGCGGGCTTCACGGGTAACAATGAGATAGCTGCACAACGCCGCCGCGATGGACATCCCACCAAAACAGCCAACCGTCCCGGCAACAATGCCGACCACCGGGGTGTACCGGCGCAGATCGACAATCGCGGCATGGATATCGGCAATCGCCGCCAGACCGAGGTTGGCTTCCTGCAAACGCACGCCGCCGGTTTCCAGGCACAACACCGCCTGTGTCGGGATGCCGTTGCGGTTATCTTCCGCTGCCAGCTCCAGCGCCGCCGCCATTTTTGCGCCGGAGACTTCCCCCATACTGCCGCCCTGGAAAGCGCCTTCGATGGCCACCACCACCGCAGGCTGACCATTGATGCTACCTTTAGCGACGACCATGCCATCATCCGCCTGCGGCACGATGCCCTGCGGCCCTAACCACGGGGAGATAATGCCTTCGAACGGATCGAGTAATTCGCGGTAGCTGCCTTCATCCAGCAGCGCATGGGCACGCTGACGCGCTTTGAGTTCGATAAAACTGCGATCGTCACGCATAGCTCACCTCTTCGAATACCTGTTCGATGCGGATACGCGCCACACCGGGCGTCGCGCCGAAATCGTGAATCACCAATGTGCCGGCAGGCAGGGTGCTGACCAGACCGAGGCGGTTGAACAGGGCTTCCCAGCGTCCACGGCTGTTATCCACCGAGGTGGTGATATCAATTGTCAGTGTTTGCCCCTGGCCGGCGGTGAATAACACCTCCATATCCCCGGAGCCCACAACGCCTGCCAGCGCTTTACCGCGTAAGGCGCGGCCCGCAGGCACGGTTATCGTAATGTGTTCCATAACTTCCTCTTAATTCGCTAAATAAGGCGTGGTAATGCGATCGAGAAACAGCGTGGCGGCGAGTAAATCTGCTGCACCGCCCGGTGACGCGTTTAGCGCCAGCATTTGCCTGTCCAGTTCGGCCAGCCGCTGCTGCCCGTCAGGATGCGCAACCCCACCCGCACGCAGTACCGCACGCGCACCGTGGCGCATCGTCTCCAGCCCTTCGAGACCCGCGCGCGATAACACACAGGTGTCACTGAGCGAGGTCATGATGGCCATCAGCGCATCGAGCCTTGCGTGGGTTTCGCTGCTGCCGCGCTGGCGGCTGAGGTGGAGCTGCGGCAGCGCCAACCTCATGATGTGCGGAAACGCCTGCTGTGCTTCTTCACGCGCGCCGGGAACCCGGTAGCGGTGCGTGGCGCGAAGCCCTTTACTAAAGACCTTCGGCGCAGCATCATCCGGCAGTGTCGCCAGTTGGGCAGCAATGTTGGCAATCGCCTGCGCCGACCCTTCGCCGCCGCACATCGCCACCGCGCTGACCAACAAGCCCAGTGCCCAAATCGCACCGCGATGGGTATTCACGCCGTCGGTGGCGGCCATCATCTGCTGTTCACCTTCCCGACCGAGTCGCCCTATGGTTTGTCTGAGCGCAACGTTTGCTGGTTGCAACCAGCTCTGTTGCGCCAGCGCCTGAAACGTAGGGGTCAGGCTGTGCGCGGAACGCTCCATCAGTTCGAGCGTTAAATCGTGGTGCGCGCCATTCCCCCGACTGTCCACCAGACCGGGTTTCGGGCTTAAACGTGCTTCGTCAATCAGGCATTCTGTGGCGGTGTGCGCCAGACGAAAGGCACCGCCCTCAGCCGCAATCTGTGGCAGAAGTTTCATCACCAGCTCCGGAATTTCGCAGGTGGGTTGTAAAGACCGCCAGACCATTCCACCAGGTCAGCCACGCTGCTGGCAGCCAGCAACGAGCGGGTCGCATCAGTGCGGCGAATGCCCATATCTTCCGGGTAAACCACTTTGCCGCTTTGGCGCAATGCCGCGACGCGTTTTGCGTCCACACCCAGACCGATGTCAGTAATACCGGCAACGGCGGCGACCATCGCACGACGCTCTTCAATACTTTCCGCACGGTAGAGGTAAGCAATCCCCTCTTCGGTCAGCACGTGGGTAACGTCATCGCCGTAAATCATCACGGGTGCCAGCGGCATACCGGAGGCTTTCGCCACGTCCACCGCGTCGAGTTTTTCAACGAAGGTCGGTTTCGCGCCGGCCTGGAAGGTTTCCACCATCTGCACCACCAGTTTTTTACCGCGCTGCATCGGGTCCGCTTCGGTGATCATGTTCAGCCATGCCGGTGTGGCGTGACGGCGACCGTGCGGGTCATGCCCCATGTTCGGCGCACCGCCAAAACCGGAGAGACGACCACGGGTAACGGTGGAGGAGTTCGCCAGCCCGTCGACCTGCAAGGTGGAGCCGATAAACATGTCCACCGCATACTGGCCTGCTAACTGGCAGAACGCGCGGTTAGAACGCATGGAGCCGTCAGCACCGGTGAAGAACACGTCCGGACGCGCACGGATGTACTCTTCCATGCCGAGTTCACCGCCGAAGCAGTGCACGCTTTCGACCCAACCGCTTTCAATCGCCGGGATCAGCGTGGGATGCGGGTTCAGCGTCCAGTGTTTACAGATTTTGCCTTTCAGACCGAGCTGTTCGCCGTAAGTCGGCAGCAGCAGTTCGATGGCGGCGGTGTTAAAGCCGATACCGTGGTTCAGCGACTGCACCTGATGCTCTGCATAGATGCCTTTAATGGCCATCATCGCCATCAGAATGTGTTCTTGTTTGATCAGACGCGGGTCGCGGGTGAACAGCGGTTCGATAAAGAACGGTTTATCGGCGACAACCACGTAGTCAATCCACGAGCCAGGAATATCCACGCGCGGCAGATCGCATTCGTCGTCCACCAGTTCGTTCACTTGCGCGATGACAATACCGTCACGAAAGGCCGCTGCTTCAACCAGCGCCGGGGTATCTTCCGTACTTGGACCGGTGTAGAGATTACCTTTGCGGTCCGCTTTGTAACCGGCAATCAGCGCCACGTTTGGGCACAGGTCAACGTACAGACGGGAATAAAGTTCGATGTAAGTGTGGATCGCGCCGATTTCGAGCAAACCGTCTTCCAGCAGTTGCGAAATGCGCAAGCTTTGGGTGCCTGAGAAGGAAAAATCGAGTTTGCGTGCGATGCCTTTCTCGAAGATATCAAGATGTTCGCTACGGCCGACGCTGGGCATAATCATATGCAGGTCGTGCACTTTCTGCGGGTTCACTTCCGCCAGAGAGCGGGAGAGGAAATCCGCCTGCTTCTGGTTGTTCCCTTCCAGCACGACACGGTCGCCCGGTGCGATCAGTTTTTCCAGCATGGCGACAAGATCGCCAGTCGGCAGTACCTTCCCCTGCACGGGGATGGACGCCAGGCGGCGCTGTTTCTCGCTGCGCCGCGTGTTCCATACCTGTGCTGGCGTTTGCCCAGATAACATTATTAACCTCCTGATTCAGCTCATCATTTTGATTTGCTTAACACTGAACTCAGTGTGCGCCCTGGTGAGAAAGGCATCAATTAAGGAGGTCGTTAAATCATTAGCCTGAGAGTAATAATCAAAGAAACAATCTGTGATGTGGATCAGTTTCAGCGGCGGGAAAAAGAACTATAGCGGCACAGAATGTGCCGCTATAGAGATTAGCGCTGGCTGGCCAGACGCTGACGAATGTGCTCGAAGTGTTCAGTCTGGTAGAGCTTGCCATCAAGGAAGCGGGTTTTCAGTTCACCGCCTTGCTCCTGCTCCCAACTCTGTTCGTCATGCAGTTGCAATTCGCCCTGCGCGTCACGCTCTACCCGCAATAACCCTCGTGCGGAACGTTTCAGGCCGTTATCGGTTTTCGGCTCTTTAAAAATCATCCGCCCTTCGCCGTTTACCGCCCCCCAGGTGGCTTTCATGGCAAAACCGAAGGTATCGCGGGTGTTGTACTGATAAGTAAACGAGCCTACGCCGAACACCACATTCGAACTGGCAAACCCTTTAGCCTCCAGACGGCGCAGGATCTCATTGGCGCGTGCCAGTGTAATGGAGTCGCCGTAAATCAGGCCAACGTGCGGATCCAATACTTTGTAGCCTTTGTCGTTGATCGTGCCGCCAAAAATTTCCCACAGCACTTCTACCGAGCCTTTCTCTTCCGGGCTGCGTTCTGGACGCGTATCGTCATCCGCGCCAGTACCGCAGAGGATTTCCACCGGGTCGCCGCTGTCCGGACGGAACACTACGCGACCTTCGCGACCAAGAATGATCTGTTTCAGCTCGCGGGTATATTCCGTCAGAACGCGCCAGTAGTCCCAGGTATCAGAGACAATCGACACAAATCCCTGCGGATAAATATCGGCAATCAGGCGACGGAACGTTTCGATTTCATGGTCGTGTTCACCCATACACATCACGCTGTGTTCAGTGGCCGGAATGCTGGCTCCGATGAAGTACTCTTCGCCGCCGGTGTAGTGATCGCGGGCATACAGCAGCGACGGGATGCTGTCTGTCCCTTTAAAACTCAGCAGATGCCCTGCTCCGGCTTGCGCGGTGTCGTGCAGGCCCGCCATACCACGGAATGAGAAGTCATGACACTGGAAATCCAGGTGTGATAAATCCGTACAGGTTTTTTCTGCCCACTGTTCACAGATCTTACGGTAGTGGTGCGCAATGGTGGCATTGGTGGAGGCTTTCCACAATTCAGCGGAGAGCACCGTTTCCAGGTAGTTCACCAGCCAGAAAAACTCATCGCGGGTATTAGTGATGGTGAGAACCGGCACTTTCATCGGGACTTTACTGCCTTCATCCAGCGACTTGATGTGCAATGGCAGGTAACCCAAACGGTGCAGCGCACGAATGTGATCCACCGCCACGGCATCCCTGCCGAGATAGCTGTCCATCACCTGTTTGTATTCGTTCACCACGTCATCTTCCGGGCGAGCAAAAAAACCATCGTTAAACAGATCGACCATAAACCATTGCAGGAAACCTTGCAGGCCAAAGAACACCAGTTTGCCGTCTGCTACCGGCGACTGGAAAAAACGATCGCTGCGCGGAGTGAAGTTGGAATAAACCTGCGTTGTCCCCTGCGGATACTGAACGCGGTGCGACACTTTATAACCGTCGATAGCCAGGATTGGATTGATATTCATGGTGTTATCTCCCTTAAGCGCGAAAAATGGTATCAATGTCGATCAGTTCAACCCGCGGCTCATCAAGCTCCGGGGAAGCGTAGGACGTGGTGGTGTAAATGGCGTCGATACCGTTGTTGAGCAGGTTCTCCACGCCTTTAGAGAAGACGCCGTGCGTAACATACAGGCTGACGCTGCGAGCGCCTGCATCGCGCAGTACCTGAGCTGAGCCAATAAACGTGCCGCCTGCATCGCAGAGGTCATCAACAATTAGCAGATCTTTTCCTGCCACATCGCCTGAGACCAGCGCAAACCTTGTCAGATTACCAGTCGCCACATCGCGCGCCTTCGTCAGAATGGCGTAGGTCTGCGCACCGCTGGCTTTCGCCACGTTGTGGATTTTCTTCAGTGCGCCCGCATCCGGTGCCACCAGCATCAGTTCGCCCTGACGAATGGCGCGGCGCAGCGTTTCGCTCTGTAACAGGCAGGTTTCCTGCGCAATGGCGACACAGTGATGAATGGCTGCTGCGGCGGCATCGCTGTGCGGATCGAGGATAAACACTTTATCGAAATTCAGGGTGTTCAGTTGGTTAGCGAACACTTTCAGCGCAAAGCTGTCGCCTGTCACCATATGCCGATCCTGACGCGCCCATGGCAGCCAGGCCAGCTCCAGATGGCTGATGTTGATATCTGTAACGTGGCGTACCGCCTCGACCAGTTGCGCCAGCAGCATAAAATCGTTCATATCACGCATGGCGGCCACACGGATACGCATAACGCGGGCGAAGGATGGCAGCGTACCCGTGACTTTCAGCCATACGGCACCATCCGGAAAAACGCCGTGCGTCACATCAACCTGCTGATTATCCATAAACAACTCAATTCTGCTCGCCATCATTCACCTCACATTTACTTAATTATGTCTCTTGGACACTTTTAATATTGTCCATGAGACATAATTAATGCAAGCGTTTTTTGTATGTACCACACAGAAAGAAGCTAACAAGCTGAAAAATAATGGATTAAAAGTTAGCTTGCCGCACTTTGGCAGGCTGATAAACTTGGGACGTGTGAAATTAAGCGAGTAAGCGATGATCAGCGAAGCAGAGTATCTTGACTCTTATGATGCCAGCCGTTTTCCTTCACCTTTGGTGACGGTCGACAGTGTGTTGTTTACCCTGCATCAGCAGGTACTTTGCGTATTGTTGGTTGAGCGTGCCAGCCAGCCGCAACAAGGGCGTTGGGGGTTACCCGGTGGTTTTATTGATATGGCGAAGGACGATTCCACCCGTGCCACGGCGCTGCGTAAGCTGATCGAGAAAACCGGCGTCTCTCCCTCCTGGCTTGAACAACTGGATACCTTTTCCGGTCCACAACGCGACCCGCGCGGCTGGAGCCTGACCGTTGCCTGGTTCGCCCTGATCTCGTGGGTTTCTTGCGCACCGCACATTGCCAGCGTCAGCAATGCCAAATGGGTGCCGGTCAGTGAACTGGATCAGTATGAGCTGGCCTTCGATCATCGTGATATTATTCAGGCGGCGCAGCACCGGTTACGACAGAAAACCATGTACTCGCTCCTGCCGGTTTACTGTCTGCCGGAAACGTTCACACAGACGCAACTCCAGGAAGCGACCGAGATTATTCTTGGCCAGCCTATTCAGCGTAAAAGTCTGATCCGCCGTTTTGAAGCGTCCGGCATGTTTGAAGAAACCGGGGAAAGCGTGGCGACCGGGGCACGAAAAGCGCGGCTGTGGCGGCGTAAACCGGATGTTGATATCCACCTGTTTTCGCGCAATTTATTAACCGATTAAACCAACCGCTGCGCATAACGTGTCTTAAGCCATTATTGCGAAGGGAAAAAGATTGATGGCCGGGAAGTAAAACGCCCGCACGGCGGCGGGCGTTCGGTCAGGTGTTATAACCGTCAGTTTTGAGGATTTTTTCCAGCACTTTGATCTCGATGCTGAGATCGTCCGAGTCATTTTCCAGCAGCTTCTGGTGATGCTGACGAAACGCCTGTCTAAGGGATGCCAGCGCATCAAGCTGTTCCGTTATCGACTGCTGCCGCTTTTCAGGATCGTCCAGTTGTCTGGCAAGGGTTTGTCCTTTAGTAACGATGTTCTCCACGATAGGCAGATAGCGTTGTAAAAACTGCCGCCCTGGCTCGCTATCCCTTTTATCGGTTTCCATACAGTGACGAATCAGCCGCGCGGCGGCGGTGATATCCGTCAGCTCTTGTTGTACCAGCTCAGGCAGTTTCGCCATTTTTTCCAGCCGTGCAATCTGCTGATCCAGCGTTTGCTCGGTGAAAGCGACCTCCTCTTTCGCCAGTTCAGCCTCTTCGCGCATCGCCTCTATAGCCGCCTTTCTGCGGGCGTTAACCTTTTGTGCGTATTCATATACGAAGTAAGCGAGCAGCAAAACGACAAAAAGCACCAGATAGAAAGGATGCGCCATCAGGGAGTATTGATCGGTATACGCCGCGATTGTCGGGACAGTGGCGATAAACAGGTACCAGATAAGAAGGGGTGAGAAATCCCGTCGGCTGCGGTAAAGATGGACCAGCAGCGCCATACTTCCGGCCCAAAATGGCATCACCACAGCATCGCCGAATAAGAGCCATGTAAAACCGGCAATCAGGCCCGCATAGAACGCGATACGGTCATAAACCAGCGTACGGTAAAGAATGACAAACCCTACCCAGCAGAGGATAGACATGGTGGCGCCCAGCGTGTTATCCGGCGCGTAAGCTAACTGGCTCTCCTTCGCCCAACGGACAAAAATAGCGGCGTAGATACCGGCGAGATAAAACACAAAAACCTGCAGCGAGAAGCGCCGCAGGCGCGTAGAGCGCATCTTATTGAGTGCGGCGGCTAACTTTTCAATCATGCTATCTTCCCTGACTTAAGGCTGGCGGGCCGGGTCGCGGCTTATGCTTGCCAGGCGATCGCGCAGATCGTTTTCCATTGTGAGTAGCTCTTTTTCTACTTCAGATCGGCGTTGACGCGCGTCAGTAGCAATTTTCACCGACTCTTCAATGGTACTCAGCAACCGCGACTGCACATCGCGCAGGGTGTCGATATCCACCACTGACCGCTCCACCTCACGCGCCGTTTCCAGCGTGCCGGTTTGCAGCATTTCCGCATTGCGGCGCAGTAAATCATTGGTGGTATCCGCCACCTCTTTTTGCAGTTTCGCCGCCTGACGCTGGGTTTGCAGTGACATGGCCAGCGCTATCTGGCTTTTCCATACCGGAATGGTGGAAAGAATGCTGCTTTGGATCTTTTCTGCCAGTGACTGGCTGTTGCTCTGCATCAGGCGAATTTGCGGGGCGGACTGCATCGCAATCGTGCGCGATACCATCAAATCATTCAGGCGACGCTCAAAGCGCTGAATACCTTCCAGCAGATCGCGCACGCGCTGCGCGTTCATCGGGTCCGATGCTGCCTGTGCCTGCAAAGCGGGCAGTTCATTCTGTTTTATCTGCTCCAGCTTTTGCTTACCGGCAATAATGTGCAGCGTAATTTGCTGAAAAACCTCGCGGTTACGCTCAAAGAGCGTCTCGAGCACGGAAATATTGCGTAATAAATCAACCATCGCGTCATTCAGCTTTGCGGTGATGCTTTCCACCTGTTGAGACAGCGTCTGGTACTCCAGCAACGTGCGCTCAATGCGGTTAAACAGCGATCCCAGCAGCGGCAGTGAGGCGAGAAAGCCCGGTTTTTGCTCAAAGGCGTTGATGTCCACCCCTTTGATTTTTTGCAGCAACTCGGTCAGTTGCGTACCGATAATGCCCGCATCTTTTGCCCGCACTTCCTGCATCAGAGAGTCGGAGAACTGCGAGATGCTGTTCATGGTTTTTGCGCCAAAACCCAACGAAAAGGCCGGGTCGGTAATATTGATCGCTTCGACAATATGCTGGATTTGCGCGCGATCCGCCGGGGTTAAATGCTCACTGCCCGGCAGGTCATTCATCGACTGGTTTACTTGCTGCGGCGTTGCGAGGTCAAGCGAGGTATTTTCCGTCATCCAATACGTCCTCAATGGGTAAATGGCAGACAGCGGTAATGTAATCGCTGCTTTTCTGAAGTCTTTATGAAGCTGCCTGCAAAGGCTAATACGTTACAACAGCAGCAAAGTATTAAACAGCCTAATTGTTAGCAAGTATAATAACCGTCTATTAACTTAAATTTCTTATTAAGATGGCAGATATTACACCGGCAAATTTCCTTGAAAATCAGGGAGACGCGCACAACTTTCATCCGATGCCGGGTGCGCGTAATCCGCATCTACAAACGATGCTGCCACGTCTTTTACGTCGTCGCCTGCAGTTTGAGCCGTGGTGGCAGCGCCTTGAGCTGCCGGATGGCGATTTTGTTGATCTCGCCTGGAGTGAAGAACCGTATCAGGCGCGGCATAAACCGCGTTTGGTGGTCTTTCACGGTCTTGAGGGCAGCCTGCACAGCCCTTATGCCCACGGTCTGGTTTATGCGGCCAAACAGCGCGGCTGGCTGGGTGTGGTGATGCATTTCCGCGGCTGTAGCGGCATCCCTAATCGACTCAACCGCATCTATCACTCTGGTGAAACCGAAGATGGCACCTGGTTTTTGCACTGGCTGCGCGAAACGTTTGGCGCAGCGCCGACGGCGGCAGTCGGTTACTCGCTTGGCGGCAACATGCTCGGCTGTCTGCTGGCGAAAGCAGATGACAACCTGCCAGTCGATGCGGCGGTGATTGTGTCAGCACCACTGGTGCTGGAAGCGTGCAGCTACCACATGGATAAAGGTTTCTCCCGCGTCTATCAGCGCTACTTGCTGAACTTGCTGAAAGCCAATGCGGCGCGGAAGTTACGTGCTTACCCGGGGTCACTGCCGTTAACGCTGTCGGCGCTGCGCAAAGTGCGGCGCATCCGCGAGTTTGACGATTTGATCACCGCGAAAATTCACGGCTTTGCCGACGCGCTGGACTACTATCGCCGCTGTAGCGCAATGCCGGTACTGCCGGATATTCGCAAACCGACGCTGATCATTCACGCCAAAGATGATCCATTTATGGATCATAACGTGATCCCGGATATCGGGCATTTGCCGGCGAATATTGAGTACCAATTGACTGAACACGGGGGTCATGTCGGTTTTGTCGGCGGAACATTACGCCACCCGGAAATGTGGCTCGAAACGCGTATTCCGGACTGGCTATCCACTTATCTGGAGTCCAAATGATCATTCCCTGGCAAGATATCGCAACCGAAACGCTGGACAATCTTATTGAGAGCTTTGTCTTGCGCGAAGGCACCGATTATGGTGAACATGAACGTTCGCTTGAACAAAAGGTCGCCGACGTTAAACGGCAACTGCAACGCGGTGAAGCCGTGCTGGTGTGGTCTGAACTGCACGAGACGGTAAATATTATGCCGCGCGGGCAGTTCCGGGACTAACAGGGTGCCGGGCGGCTGGCTATACTGAAAACAATCGTTGATTCAGGGAGTTGCTATGTCCGCCAAACACCCGGTTATTGCCGTCACCGGTTCCAGCGGTGCGGGAACCACCACCACCAGCCTTGCCTTCCGTAAAATCTTCGCCCAGCTTGGTATGCAGGCCGCCGAGGTGGAAGGCGACAGTTTTCATCGCTTTACCCGCCCGGAAATGGATATGGCGATCCGCAAAGCCCGCGATCTTGGGCGGCATATCAGCTACTTTGGCCCGGAAGCAAATGATTTTGGGCTGCTGGAGCAAACCTTTAGCGAGTATGGTCAGACCGGAAAAGGCCAGGCGCGGAAATATCTCCATACCTACGATGAAGCCGTGCCGTGGAATCAGGTGCCGGGTACGTTTACCCCCTGGCAACCCTTGCCGGAACCCACAGATGTGCTGTTTTACGAAGGGCTGCATGGCGGCGTTGTGACGCCGCAGCATGACGTGTCGCGTTATGTGGACTTGTTGGTTGGCGTGGTGCCGATTGTTAACCTGGAGTGGATCCAAAAGCTGGTGCGCGATACCAGCGAGCGCGGGCATTCTCGCGAAGCGGTGATGGACTCCGTCGTGCGTTCAATGGAAGACTATATCAACTTCATCACCCCGCAATTTTCCCGCACCCATATTAACTTCCAGCGCGTCCCGACCGTCGATACCTCAAACCCGTTTGCGGCAAAAGGCATTCCCTCGCTGGATGAGAGTTTTGTGGTGATCCATTTCCGCAATCTGGAAGGGATAGATTACCCGTGGTTATTAGCGATGCTGCAAGGTTCGTTTATTTCCCATATGGACACGCTGGTGGTGCCGGGCGGCAAGATGGGGCTGGCGATGGAGCTGATTATGACACCACTGGTGCAACGGCTGATGGAAGGGAAAAAGATCAAATAGCAGTGGTCGAATTATGCCCGGTAAGCCTGACGCTACCGGGCATCGTCCGTCAGGCTTCGATGACTTCGTAGGAATGGGTGATGTTCACCGCTTTTTCCAGCATCAACGCCACAGAGCAATACTTCTCCGCCGACAGATCCACCGCCCGGGAAACCGCCGCATCTTTCAGATCGTGGCCGGTGACAATAAAGTGCAGATTGATATGCGTAAACAGACGCGGCGCTTCTTCGCGACGTTCCGACGTCAGTTTCACTTCGCAGTCCGTCACGTTATGACGCCCTTTTTGCAGGATAGAAACCACGTCGATCGCGCTGCATCCGCCTGCGGCCATCAGCACCATTTCCATCGGGCTTGGCGCTTTGTCACCTGAGTTGCCGTCCATCAGGATTTGGTGACCCGATGCGGACTCACCGAGGAACGTTAACCCTTCCACCCATTTCACACGAGCCTGCATTTTGATTTACTCCGGAGTTGCAATTTTCTTTACAGATTACGCGCACATAACAAAAGTCGCAACGGAAGGCGACCTGCGTCATGCTGAAGCGAGACACCAGGAGACATGCGGTAAAAGCTATGCTAAAACAATCTGGATGCTACAGAGATACATTGACATTACGCATGTACGCAAAGGACATCATTGATTAGAGGCCGCAGATAACGCTGACGGTCCACTTCCGAGGATTTTGGAAGCGAAGACACGAAGTCGAATGATAGCGTGTTTAGATTGCAACCCCAGACGCAGGGTGCACATCCTGTGTCTGGAGACAGCTTATAACAGAGGATAATCGCGCATGGTGCTTGGCAAACCGCAAACAGACCCGACTCTCGAATGGTTCTTGTCTCATTGCCACATTCATAAGTACCCGTCGAAGAGCACGCTGATTCACCAGGGTGAAAAAGCGGAAACGTTGTATTACATCGTCAAAGGCTCAGTGGCAGTGCTGATCAAGGATGAGGAAGGGAAAGAGATGATTCTCTCCTACCTGAATCAGGGAGACTTTATCGGTGAACTGGGACTGTTCGAAGAAGGTCAGGAGCGCAGTGCATGGGTACGCGCTAAGACCGCATGTGAAGTGGCCGAAATCTCCTACAAAAAATTCCGTCAGTTGATCCAGGTTAACCCGGACATTCTGATGCGTCTCTCCTCGCAAATGGCGCGCCGCCTGCAGGTCACGTCTGAGAAAGTGGGTAACCTCGCCTTCCTGGACGTAACAGGTCGTATCGCACAAACACTGTTGAACCTGGCGAAACAGCCGGATGCCATGACCCACCCGGACGGCATGCAAATTAAAATTACCCGTCAGGAAATTGGTCAGATCGTCGGTTGCTCCCGTGAAACGGTGGGCCGTATTCTGAAAATGCTGGAAGATCAGAACCTGATCTCCGCCCACGGTAAAACCATCGTGGTTTACGGAACCCGTTAATCCGCAAAACGGCGCGTTGATCATCCGGCGCGCCGTTTTTGTTTCCTCATGTGGCGCAGGCTGATTTATCACCCCGAAATCAACTATGCACTGCGACAAACGCTGGTGTTATGTTTGCCCGTGGCGATTGGGTTAATCGTCGGCCATCTCCAACAGGGCCTGCTGTTTTCTCTGGTTCCTGCCTGCTGCAATATTGCCGGTCTTGATACCCCGCATAAACGCTTCTTTAAACGTCTGATTATTGGCGGTTCGCTGTTTGCCGGATGCAGTCTTGCCGTACAGCTTCTGCTGGCCGAAGCCCTGCCTCTGCCGATGATTTTTACCGTTCTCACTTTACTGCTCGGTGTGACCGCCGAGATCAGCGCATTGCACGGGCGGCTGCTGCCTGCGTCGCTGATAGCCGCCATCTTCACGCTGAGTCTTGCGGGCAGTATGCCCGTGTGGGAGCCCCTGCTAATTTATGCACTGGGTACACTCTGGTATGGAGCGTTTAACTGGTTCTGGTTCTGGATGTGGCGCGAACAGCCGCTGCGCGAATCACTTAGCCTGCTCTACCGGCAACTGGCTGATTATTGCGAAGCCAAATACAGCTTGTTGACGCAACATGCCGATCCGGAAAAAGCCTTGCCGCCGCTACTCGCACGCCAACAAAAAGCGGTGGATATGATAAGTACGTGCTATCAGCAACTGCATATGCTGGCGGCCAATCAACACAATGATTACAAACGTCTGCTGCGCGTCTTCCAGATGGCGTTGGATTTACAGGAGCATATTTCTGTCAGCCTGCACCAGCCGGAAGAGGTGCAAAAACTGGTGGAACAGACCCATGCTGAACAGGTGATCCGCTGGAATGCACAAACCGTCTCCGCCCGCCTGCGCGTCCTGGCGGATGACATTCTCTATCATCGCTATCCGACACGTTTCACCATGGACAAGCAGGTTGGCGCGCTGGAAAAAATCGCCCGCCAGCATCCGGAAAACCCGGTCGGGCAGTTTTGCGCCTGGCACTTTAGCCGTATCGCCCGTGTGCTGCGAACCCAACGTCCGCTCTATCTGCGCGATTTAATGGCAGAAAAGCAGCGGCGCCTGCCGCTCATTCCGGCGCTCAAAAGTTATTTATCATTGAAATCTGCGGCGTTGCGTAATGCTGCGCGTATCAGCGTGATGCTCAGCATTGCCAGTCTGATGGGGAGCGCACTGCATTTGCCGAAGCCGTACTGGATCATGATGACTATTATGTTTGTGACGCAAAATGGCTATGGTGCAACACGGGTGCGTATTGTGCACCGGGCGGCCGGCACGCTCGCCGGGCTGATGATTGCCGGGATTGCCCTGCACTTTCACGTACCGCTCGGCGTCACGCTGGCGGCCATGTTGCTGATCACCCTGATAAGCTATCTGATCATCCGTAAGAACTACGGCTGGGCGATGGTCGGCTTTACCATTACCGCCGTGTATACCCTGCAACTGCTGACGCTCAACGGCGAGGAGTTTATTGTCGCCAGACTGATCGATACGCTGCTCGGTTGCCTGATTGCCTTCGGCGGCATGGTCTGGCTATGGCCGCAATGGCAAAGTGGTCTGTTGCGGCAAAACGCTCATGACGCGTTGGAAACCTACCAGGAGGCTATTCGCCTGATACTCAGCGATAACCCGAAGCCCACTCCGCTGGCCTGGCAACGGATGCGCGTCAACCAGGCGCACAATGCGCTGTTCAACTCACTGAATCAGGCCATGCTCGAGCCGGGATTCAATACCCGCTACCTTGAGGACATGAAGCTCTGGGTGACACACAGCCAGTTTATTGTTGAGCATATCAACGCCATGACGACCCTCGCACGCGAACACACCATGCTGACGCCGGATCTGGCACAACGCTATTTGCAATCCTGTGAAATTGCCCTGCAACGCTGCCAGCAGCGACTGGAGTATGACGGGCCGGGCGAGTCGGGGGATGTGAATATTCTGGAGGCGCCGGAGACATTGACCCACGGGCCGATGAGCACCCTGGAGCAACATCTACAGCGGGTGCTCGGGCATCTGAACACCATGCATACTATTTCGTCGGTAGCATGGCGTCAGCGCCCACATCATGGCATCTGGTTGACCCGCAGCCTGCGGGGTTAGCCGTTGATCACTTTCGCCACCGCAGCGGCAAAACGGTTCATCCCTTCGTTAATGTCCTGCTCGTCTATCACCAGCGAAGGCGCAAAGCGCATCACATCCGGGCCGGCATTCAGCACCATTACGCCCGCATCGGCCGCCGCGTAGAGGAAATCGCGAGCGCGGCCTTTGTACGCTGCTTTTAACTCTGCGCCAACCAACAGTCCCATACCGCGAATATCGCTGAACAGGTCGAATTTCTCGCCGATTTGCTGCAAATGTTTAACAAACAGCTGGCGTTTTTCATTCACTCCGCTCAGCACGTCTGGCGTATTGATAATATCAAACGCCGTACCAGCAACGGCGCACGCCAGCGGGTTGCCGCCGTATGTCGAACCGTGTGAACCAGCATGGAACACGCTGGCAATCTCATGGGTGGTCAGCATGGCGCTGATGGGGAAACCACCGCCCAGCGCTTTCGCACTGGTGAGAATGTCTGGCGTGACGCCATAGTGCATATAAGCAAACAGCTCACCACAACGTCCCATACCGCACTGGACTTCATCAAACACCAGCAACGCATCGTGCTGGTCGCACAGTTCACGTAAACCTTTAAGAAACTCCGGTGACGCCGCCGTAACGCCGCCTTCACCCTGAATCGGCTCAACCACCACCGCACAGGTGTGATCGTCCATCACCGCTTTTACCGCATGCAGATCGTTAAACGGTACATGGATAATGTCTGCCGGTTTCGGACCAAAGCCGTCGGAGTACTTCGGTTGCCCCCCCACGCTCACGGTGAACAGTGAACGGCCATGGAAGGCATGATGAAAAGCGATGATTTTGGTTTTATATGGGCTATGGCGCGTGGATGCATAAAAACGCGCCAGCTTAAATGCGGTTTCGTTGGCTTCAGTACCCGAGTTCATAAACACCACGCGCTCGGCAAACGTGGCGTTAATCAGTTTCCGCGCCAGGCGCAGCGCCGGTTCATTAGTGAACACATTGCTGGTATGCCACAGGGTTTCCCCCTGCGTTTTCAGCGTTTCCACCAGCGCCGGATGGCAATGACCTAACGCCGTGACGGCAATACCACCTGCAAAATCAACATACTCTTTACCCTGCTGATCCCACACACGGCTGCCTTTTCCCTTCACCGGGATAAACTCGGCTGGTGCGTAAATTGGCAGAATAACGTCATCGAATGTTGCGCGCGTAATTGCGTCTTGCTGAGTTGCCATGTCATGCCCACCTATTAATATGCAGCATTGATTATGAAAATATAATCACGAAATATGCATAAAAAATCACTGCATGGCAACCACAAATCACCGACTGAGGAAGTTTTTCAGTAGCTGATGCCCTTGCTCGCTCAGGATGCTTTCCGGGTGAAACTGCACTCCTTCCAGATCCCACTGTCGATGACGGATCCCCATAATTTCACCGCTTTCACTCCACGCCGTGACCACAAAGTCGCCGGATAACGTACGCGGATCGATAACCAGTGAATGGTATCGCGTGACGGTTAATGGATTATTAAGGCCGGTAAACACCCCAGTGCCATCATGGCTGATTGGCGAGGTTTTACCGTGCATCACTTTTGCCGCGCGCACGATCGTGGCGCCAAACGCCTGCGCAATCGCCTGATGGCCAAGGCAGACACCAAGAAGGGGACATTTTCCGGCGTAATGGCGGATCACGTCTAACGAAATACCGGACTCATCCGGTGTACAAGGGCCAGGTGAGATAACGATTTTTTGCGGTGCCAGCGCAGCGATATCCGCCAGCCCTATCTCATCATTACGTCTGACCTCTACGCTTGCCCCTAACTCGCAGAAATATTGATACAGGTTCCAGGTAAAAGAGTCGTAATTGTCGATAAGCAGGATCATGGCGGCCTCTGTGGTAGCAAACCGCGCTAGTTTACTCGCTTTCGCTGGCTTCGCTTACTACTTTGCTGAAGATCGCGCAGAGCGGCGCTAAATCCCCCATTGCTCCGGCCTGGTTCGCCGCCCCCCAGCGCGCAGGGTCGGCTTCCCGCCAGTCAAGCGAGAAATCAGCGTGCAGCGCCAGTTGTTCAAAGAAAATACGCTGCGCAATACCATTACCGAGGCGGAATGGATGCAGCATATTGATTTCACAGTAGAAGTGGGCCAGACGCTCGACAAATTCCGCTTTTTCCAGGCCACACAGCCACTCTTCGTTTTCCAGTTGCTGCATCAGCGCATTGCCCTCTTTCTCGATGTACCCGAAATGGCAAAAGCGTGTATCACCCTGATAGATATCGACCTCACGAAACTGCCCGGCCCAATCAAAGACGTCCTGATAGAGATGATGATGGATAGCGCACAAATGCGGCAGCCCCCGCGCAAGCGGGCCAAGCTCCAGCGTTGCCGCACGTAAGGCCGTCAATTCATACGCAGCCTGTTCCAGCCGTTGCGCTTGCCGGATGCCCAGCACATTACGCATCACGTTCAAACCGGGGTAGAGATAGGGATCGCGCCCGTCGCCAAATTTATCGCTCATAGTGCCTCCTGAGTTCATCAAGACGCGCGTTCGCTTCGGCGGTAGTGAGCGTCACCAGCGGGGTATCGACCCCCTCCAGACGCCTGCTGGCCTGGAAATTGGCGTTGCGCTGCTGCTCCCAGAGACGGGATTTTTGCCTGTCGGTGAGTTTTTTGGTCATAGCGCCTCCCTGTTTCACACAGTTGCCACAAGTATAAGCAGCAATTTTGCGTTACGCAGAGAAGACGAAGCAGCACGGGCCGGCTGACCCGTGCGGAAAAGACTTACGGCAGTACTTTAGCGGAGAGGATAACTATCGGTTTTGACGGGACATTCTGATAAGGACCGAAGTCATGAGTCTGTACCTGAGAAATCTTATCGGCGACATCCATGCCTTTCACAACTTTACCGAAAACGGCATAGCCAAAATCGCGCTGGCCATGATCGAGGAAGGCATTATCTGCAACGTTGATAAAGAACTGGCTGGTGGCGCTGTCTTTATCTGCTGTGCGCGCCATCGCAATAGTACCGCGGGTATTGCGTAAACCGTTGTCAGCTTCGTTTTTGATCGGCGGATTAGGCTGCTTTTGCTGCATCTGCTCGTTAAAACCCCCGCCCTGAATCATAAACCCCGGGATCACACGGTGAAACGTCGTGTTGTTGTAAAAACCGTTGTTCACATAATCAAGGAAGTTTTTTACCGACACAGGGGCTTTCTGGTTGTTCAGCTCCAGTTCGATATTACCTGCAGAAGTGGTGAGCAGAACATGAGGGTCGCCTTTTGCGGCGAACGCAGCAGAGGAGAGACCAGAAAGCGCAAAAACAGCCGCAACGGCCGCCAGAGTCGATTTAACCATTAGGTTTCCTTAACGAAGAGCAGTAAAGAAAGCGAGTGGCTTGATTCTAAAGAGCAGTCAGCCAGCAGGCCAGCCTTTTACTCAATTTTACGTATTTGGAAACATATGTAACACCAGGCAGCGCTTTGTAAAAGCATACTGCCTGATGAATCGCTATTTTTGTGCGTTATGACGGCTGAAAACCACCTCTTCACCGCCACAGTCCGTCTGTACCCAGGTTTGCGCCGGTTGCGTAGTGGCAATCACCCGCCCCTGGCGAATCGACCAGCGTACCGGCGCCTGGCAACGCACCGCGTCAAAGCCGCTTTCCACCGGTAAGATAATCATATTTGCCGGATTGCCCGGAACAATGCCGTACTCTGTCAGACCAAAGGTACGGGCGCTGTTATGGGTGATTAAGCGCAGCCCCTCATCAATTTGCTGATAGCCCATAAGCTGGCAAACATGCAGCCCCATATGCAGTACCTGCAACATATTGCCTGTGCCCAGCGGATACCACGGATCGAACACATCATCGTGACCGAAGCAGACATTAATCCCCGCGGCCAGCAGCTCTTTTACTCGCGTAATGCCCCGGCGTTTGGGGTAATCATCAAAGCGCCCCTGCAAATGAATATTGACCAGCGGATTAGCAACAAAGTGAATGCCGGAAAGTTTTAACAAGCGGAACAAACGAGAGGTATAAGCCCCGTTGTAAGAGTGCATGGCCGTGGTATGGCTGGCCGTCACTCGCGGGCCAATACCCATTTTTAACGCCAGCGCCGCGACCGTTTCCACAAAGCGCGACTGCTCATCATCAATTTCATCGCAGTGAATATCCAGCGGGCGGTCATACTTCTGCGCCAGCGCAAAGGCAATGTGCAGCGATTCGACGCCATACTCCCGGGTAAATTCAAAATGCGGGATCGCCCCCACCACATCCGCGCCTAACCGAAGCGCCTCTTCCAGTAACGCTGCGCCATTGGGGTAGGAGAGAATCCCTTCTTGCGGAAAAGCGACAATTTGCAAAGTTATCCATGGCGCCACTTCGGCTTTCACTTCCAGCATCGCTTTTAATGCCGTCAAAGAAGGGTCGGAAACATCAACATGGGTGCGGACATACTGCACGCCGTTGGCCATTTGCCATTTCAGGGTTTGCCACGCACGGCGCTTCACATCGTCGTGGCTGAGCAGAGCCTTGCGCTCGGCCCAGCGCTCAATGCCTTCAAACAACGTACCGGATTGATTCCAGTTCGGCTCCCCGGCGGTTTGTGTCGTGTCGAGATGAATATGCGGCTCAATAAACGGCGGCAACGCCAACCCGCCGCGCGCATTCAGCACCTCATAACTGTCGCTGTGCGACGACCCCATTGGCGTAATATCACCAAAGCGTCCGTTCTCAATCGCAATTTGCCACACACCATCGCGACCCGGTAAATGCACATTCTGGACTAACCAAAGCGGTGCTGTAGACATCACGCTACTCCCTCTGTTTTCGTCTGCTATTTCGGATCAGACGAGCAGGCAAAAAGACCTCTCTTTTTGTACACAATTTCTGCAAACCAGAAAAGCCTGTTATATCCACAACTTATAAAAACCAATAAAAATCAAACATCTACTCATTAAGTGGTATGCGAAGATGTATTTGATGCACATCAATAAGCCCCGAAGCTGAATCGTTAAGGTAGGCAGTAATAGAAAAGAAATCGAGGCAAAAATGAGCAAAGTCAAACTCGCTATTATCGGTAACGGCATGGTCGGCCACCGCTTCATTGAGGACCTCCTCGATAAAGCCGACGCGTCCGAATTCGACATTACCGTTTTCTGTGAAGAGCCGCGTAAAGCCTACGACCGCGTCCATCTCTCGTCCTACTTCTCTCACCACACGGCTGAAGAGCTGTCACTGGTACGTGAAGGTTTTTATGAGAAACATGGCGTTAAAGTGTTGGTCGGTGAACGCGCTATCACCATTAACCGTCAGGAAAAGGTGATTCATTCCAGCGCCGGGCGCACCGTCTGGTACGACAAACTGATCATGGCTACAGGTTCGTATCCGTGGATCCCACCGATTAAAGGTTCCGAAACGCAGGACTGTTTCGTCTACCGTACTATTGAAGATTTGAACGCCATTGAGTCGTGCGCACGTCGTAGCCGCCGCGGTGCAGTGATAGGCGGCGGCCTGCTCGGTCTGGAAGCCGCAGGCGCACTGAAAAACCTGGGCGTCGAAACGCACGTTATTGAATTTGCACCCATGCTCATGGCAGAGCAGCTCGACCAGATGGGCGGCGAGCAGCTTAAACGCAAAATCGAAAGTATGGGCGTGCGTGTGCACACCAGCAAAAACACCAAAGAGATTGTCCAGCAAGGCACGGAAGCGCGTAAAACGATGCACTTTGCCGATGGCAGCGCGCTGGAAGTTGACTTTATCGTCTTCTCTACCGGTATTCGCCCGCGCGATAAGCTGGCCACGCAATGCGGTCTGGAGATCGCGCAACGCGGCGGTATTGTCATTAACGACACCTGCCAAACCTCCGATCCGGATATCTACGCCATCGGCGAATGCGCAAGCTGGAGCAATCGAGTTTACGGTCTGGTCGCGCCGGGTTACAAAATGGCGCAGGTCGCCGTGGATCATATTCTTGGCAAGCAAAATGCGTTTGAAGGCGCGGATCTCAGCGCCAAGCTGAAACTGCTCGGCGTTGACGTTGGCGGCATTGGCGATGCGCATGGCCGTACACCGGGCGCACGTAGCTACGTTTATCTTGATGAAAGCAAAGAAGTCTACAAACGCCTGATTGTCAGCCCGGATAATAAAACCCTGCTCGGTGCGGTATTGGTGGGCGACACCAGCGACTTCGGCAACCTGCTGCAACTGGTGCTGAACGCCATTGAGCTACCGGAAAACCCGGACGCGCTGATCCTGCCGGCGCATGCCAGCAGCGGCAAACCCTCTATCGGTGTCGATAAGCTGCCGGATAGCGCGCAAATTTGCTCCTGCTTCGATGTGACCAAAGGCGACCTGATTGCCGCCATTAACAAAGGGTGCCATACGGTTGCGGCGCTGAAAGCCGAAACCAAAGCCGGTACCGGCTGCGGCGGTTGTATCCCTCTGGTGACGCAGGTCCTGAATGCAGAACTGGCGAAACAAGGCATCGAAATCACCAACAATCTGTGCGAACACTTCGCCTATTCGCGCCAGGAGCTGTATCACCTGATTCGCGTAGAAGGGATCAAATCCTTCGACGAACTGTTGGCGAAATACGGTAAAGGTTACGGTTGCGAAGTGTGTAAACCGACCGTTGGCTCACTGCTGGCATCCTGCTGGAATGAGTACATCCTGAAACCGCAACATACGCCGTTGCAGGATACCAACGATAACTTTCTTGCCAACATCCAGAAAGACGGCACCTATTCGGTGATCCCACGTTCCGCCGGTGGTGAAATCACGCCGGAGGGTCTGATGGAAGTCGGTCGTATCGCTCGCGAATTTAATCTTTACACCAAAATCACCGGGTCACAGCGTATTGGTCTGTTTGGCGCGCAAAAAGATGACCTGCCGGAAATCTGGCGTCAGTTGATCGATGCTGGTTTCGAAACCGGTCACGCCTATGCCAAAGCGTTACGCATGGCGAAAACCTGCGTCGGCTCGACCTGGTGTCGCTATGGCGTCGGCGATAGCGTTGGGCTCGGCGTTGAGCTGGAAAACCGCTACAAAGGCATTCGTACGCCACACAAAATGAAATTCGGCGTTTCTGGCTGCACCCGTGAATGTGCGGAAGCGCAGGGCAAAGATGTGGGGATTATCGCCACTGAGAAAGGCTGGAACCTGTATGTCTGTGGTAACGGCGGCATGAAACCGCGTCACGCTGATTTGCTGGCGGCGGACCTCGACCATGACACGCTGTTGCACTATCTCGACCGCTTTATGATGTTCTACATCCGCACCGCGGACAAACTGACACGTACCGCGTCCTGGCTGGAGAGCATGGAAGGCGGCATCGACTACCTGAAAAGCGTGATTATTGATGACAAGCTCGGCTTTGATGCTCAACTCGAAGCAGAAATGACTCGCCTGCGCGACGCGGTGATCTGTGAATGGACCGAAACCGTGAATACGCCAGCCGCGCAGACACGCTTCAAACACTTTATTAACAGCGATCGTCGCGACCCGAACGTGCAGGTCGTGCCAGAGCGCCAGCAGCATCGTCCGGCGACCCCGTATGAACGCATCCCGGTAACGTTAGTGGAGGAAAACGCATGAGTCAGTGGAACACCATCTGCAAAATCGACGACATTTTGCCAGCCACCGGCGTTTGCGCCCTGGTGAACGATCAGCAAGTGGCGATTTTTCGCCCGCGCCACGACGACCAGATTTACGCCATCAGCAATATCGATCCGTTCTTCCAGTCCAGCGTGCTGTCTCGTGGGCTGATTGCGGAGCATCAGGGCGAGCTGTGGGTTGCCAGCCCGTTGAAAAAACAGCGTTTCCGCCTGCGTGACGGGCTGTGCATGGAAGATGAAAGCCGCTCTGTCGCGCATTTTGAAGCGCGCGTTAAAGACGGTGCTGTACAGATTAAAGCGTGATACCCCGGCGGGGGTGCAATGCTCCCGCCGTTACTTTTTGATTTTTAAACTTTTCTTTTTAACTTTGGATAATCAACACGATGTTTACCGACACAATTAATAAGTGCGCGGCTAACGCTGCGCGCATTGCACGCCTCGCTTCACTAAATCCACTGGGTTTTTGGGTGAGTTCCGCGATGGCAGGCGCTTACGTTGGGCTTGCCATTATTTTGATTTTCACACTCGGCAATCTGCTCGATCCCTCGGTCCGCCCGCTGGTAATGGGGGCAACGTTTGGTCTTGCATTAACGCTGGTGATCATCGCTGGCTCTGAACTGTTTACCGGCCACACCATGTTTCTGACGTTGGGCGTTAAAGCAGGCAGCATTAGCCACACTCAGATGTGGACCATTTTGCCGCAAACCTGGCTGGGTAACCTGCTGGGTTCCGTTTTTGTTGCACTGCTGTACAGCTGGGGCGGCGGCGGCCTGCTACCGGTGGATACCTCTATTTTGCACACCGTTGCGCTGGCAAAAACCAACGCGCCCGCCTCGGTGCTGTTCTTTAAAGGCGCGCTGTGCAACTGGCTGGTCTGCCTGGCGATCTGGATGGCGATCCGCACCGAAGGGGCGGCAAAATTTATCGCTATCTGGTGGTGTCTGCTGGCATTTATTGCTTCCGGCTACGAGCACTCCGTTGCCAATATGACCCTGTTTGCGCTCTCCTGGTTTGGTCATCATAGCGATGCATATACCCTCTCTGGCATTGGCCATAACCTGCTGTGGGTAACGCTGGGCAATACTTTCTCCGGAGCCGTATTTATGGGGCTGGGTTACTGGTATGCTACGCCAAAATCAGAGCGCCCATCTGCGGTCAATACCGTGAAAAGCCAGCCAATAGCAGATAACTAATTTATCGGGGTAATGTCGTGGATCACTTACCAATTTTTTGCCAGCTACGCGATCGCCACTGCCTGCTTGTCGGCGGCGGTGATGTTGCCGAACGTAAAGCCCGGCTGTTAATGGACGCGGGTGCACGACTTACCGTCAATGCTCTCTCTTTTGTTCCCCAGTTCACCGTCTGGGCAGAGGAAGGCATGCTGACGTTGGTGGAAGGAGAATTCACCGAAACGCTACTGGATGCGTGCTGGTTGGCCATTGCCGCCACCGACAATGAGGCAGTGAATCAACGCGTCAGCGATGCCGCAGAAGCCCGCCGCATTTTCTGTAACGTGGTGGATGCCCCCACGCAGGCGAGCTTTATTATGCCGTCAATTATCGACCGCTCGCCGCTGATGGTGGCCGTTTCCTCCGGTGGTACGTCGCCGGTGCTGGCACGTTTGCTGCGTGAGAAACTGGAGTCGTTGCTGCCACAACATCTCGGGCAGGTGGCGCGGTTCGCCGGAAAGCTACGCAGCCGGGTGAAGCAACATTTTGCCACCGTTAGCGAACGCCGCCGTTTCTGGGAAAAATTGTTCGTTAACGACAGACTCGCGCAATCGCTGGCTAACCAGGACATGCCAGCCGTCAATAACATCACTGAGCAACTGCTGGCGGAGCCGCTGGATAGCCGTGGCGAAGTGGTGCTGGTGGGTGCTGGCCCTGGTGATGCCGGGTTGCTGACCCTGAAAGGTTTGCAGCAAATCCAGCAGGCGGATGTGGTGGTATATGATCGACTGGTCTCCGACGACATTATGAAACTGGTGCGCCGCGATGCCGATCGTGTGTTTGTCGGTAAGCGTGCAGGTTACCACTGCGTACCGCAGGCGGAGATCAACCAGATCCTGCTGCGTGAGGCGCAAAATGGTAAACGCGTCGTGCGACTGAAAGGCGGCGATCCGTTTATCTTCGGGCGCGGCGGTGAAGAGCTGGAAACCCTGTGCCATGCGGGCATTCCTTTCTCGGTTGTACCAGGCATTACGGCAGCCTCGGGGTGTTCCGCCTATTCCGGCATTCCGTTAACCCACCGCGATTATGCGCAAAGCGTCAGGCTGGTTACCGGGCATTTGAAAACCGGGGGAGAGCTGGACTGGGCCAATCTGGCAGCAGAAAAGCAGACACTGGTGTTCTATATGGGCCTCAATCAGGCTGCCACTATTCAGGCACAGCTGATTGCACATGGCATGCAGGAAGATATGCCGGTGGCACTGGTGGAAAACGGCACCTCGGTACAACAGCGTGTGGTCAACGGACGTTTGTCGCAACTCGGTGAGCTGGCACTGCAGGTAGAAAGCCCGGCGCTGATCATTGTTGGCCGCGTGGTGGCGCTACGCGATAAGCTGAAGTGGTTTTAAAGACAGAAAAAAGGGCAGGTTAAACCTGCCCTTTTATTTCGTCCGCGATTACGGTTTTGCCACAAAACCAATCGCTTCGTAGACTTTTTTCAGCGTTTCAGACGCACGGGCGCTGGCTTTCTCCGCTCCGTCTTTCATCACCTGCTGCAAGAAAGCTTCGTCATTGCGATAACGGTGGTAACGCTCCTGCAACTCGGTCAGCATGCCGGATACCGCATCCGCGACTTCACCCTTAAGGTGACCGTACATTTTGCCTTCGAAGTGTTGTTCCAGCTCAGGAATACTCTGGCCCGTCACCGCAGAGAGAATATCCAGCAAGTTAGAGACACCCGCTTTGTTGGCAATGTCGTAACGCACTACCGGCGGCTCATCGGAGTCGGTAACCGCACGTTTGATTTTCTTCACGACTGATTTTGGATCTTCCAGCAGGCCAATAACGTTGTTGCGGTTATCGTCCGACTTGGACATCTTTTTGGTCGGCTCCAGCAGCGACATCACACGCGCGCCAGATTTCGGAATAAACGGCTCCGGTACCTTAAAGATATCGCCATAAATGGCGTTAAAACGCTGTGCAATATCGCGGCTCAGTTCCAGATGCTGTTTCTGATCTTCACCCACTGGCACCTGGTTCGTCTGATACAACAGAATGTCCGCCGCCATCAGTACCGGATAGTCAAACAGACCGGCGTTAATGTTTTCTGCATAGCGTGCAGATTTATCTTTGAACTGAGTCATACGGCTCAGTTCGCCGAAATAGGTGTAGCAGTTCAGCGCCCAGCCCAACTGGGCATGTTCAGGAACGTGGGACTGAACGAAAATGGTGCTCTTCTGCGGATCGATACCACAGGCCAGGTAGAGTGCGAGAGTATCCAGCGTGGCCTTGCGCAGCGCCTGCGGATCCTGGCGCACGGTGATGGCATGCTGGTCAACGATGCAGTAGATACAGTGATAGTCATCCTGCATGTTCACCCACTGACGCAGCGCACCCATATAGTTGCCAATGGTTAATTCACCGGAGGGCTGTGCGCCGCTAAAAACGATGGGCTTAGTCATTTTTCGTTTCCTGATTTTCACTGTGCGGGAGCCCGAGTGCGGGCAGTAAATCTTTTAAGCTTTCAAACACGAAGTCTGGTTTGCTTAAGGTGATGTCTTCGCCGTAGTTGTAACCGTAAGTCAGCCCCACAGAGGTGCTGCCTGCCGCCTGAGCGGCGAGAATGTCATTACGCGAGTCGCCGACGAAAAGCAACTCATGAGTCTGAATATTGAGCTTTTTACATACCAGAAGCAACGGTTCCGGATGCGGCTTTTTGTTCACGACGTCGTCGCCACCCACCACAAAGGTGAAGTACTGTGCAATACCGAGTGCTTCAAGTAACGGTGCGACAAACGGCGTCGGCTTGTTGGTAACCAGCGCCAGAGGCAAACCTTTAGCCTGTAACGCCGCCAGCGTATCTGCGACATCCGGGAACAGAAAACTGCCCTCTTCCACCGTCTCTTCGTAGTAACGGTTAAACAGTTTTCGCAGCATACGAACCTGTTCTTCCTGCGGCACATCGCCGGTATCAACATCCGGTTTACCTTGTGCAGCGCGCTGGATAGCACGCTCCTGGCGTGACCAGTTAAACGCGCGCTCCATCAGTACATCGGCGCCGTTACCAATCCAGGTCACCACGCGTGCCTCTCCGGCCTGCGGCAACTCCAGCGCGTATAATGCGCTGTCTACGGCAGCGGTCAGACCCGGTGCGCTGTCTACCAGCGTGCCATCCAAATCAAAAGCAATACCCCGAATTGACTGCATTTTACTCATGACTTACCTTTGCCAGTTCGCTACGCATTTCATCAATAACTTTTTTGTAATCCGGTTGGTCGAAAATCGCCGACCCCGCGACGAACATGTCCGCCCCCGCGGCGGCAATTTCGCCAATATTGTTCACCTTCACACCGCCGTCGACTTCCAGACGAATATCAAATCCGGACGCGTCAATGCGACGGCGGACTTCACGCAATTTGTCCAGCGTGTGCGGAATAAAAGACTGACCGCCAAAGCCCGGGTTAACGGACATAAGCAAAATCACATCCAGCTTATCCATCACATAATCAAGGTAGCTCAGCGGCGTGGCCGGGTTAAACACCAGCCCGGCTTTACAGCCATGCTCTTTAATAAGCTGCAACGTGCGGTCAACGTGCTCAGACGCTTCAGGATGAAAGGTAATAATGCTGGCGCCAGCGGCGGCAAAGTCAGGAACCAGACGATCGACCGGTTTCACCATCAGATGCACGTCAATTGGCGCGGTTATGCCATAGTTGCGCAGCGCTTTCAGCACCATCGGACCAATCGTCAGGTTCGGGACGTAGTGATTATCCATCACGTCGAAATGAACGACATCCGCCCCGGCAGCCAGTGCATTGGCGGTGTCTTCACCCAGGCGGGCAAAATCAGCCGACAGAATCGAAGGGGCAATTAAATACTGTTTCATCCGCATCTCCTTGAAAATTGATAAGTCGGCAGGCTGGCGGCGCGGTGAAAGCAGGTTACCGGGTTGCCGGGCGGTAAAGCGCCAGCAATTCATCCACCTTTTTACGTGTGCCGCCGTTACTGCTAATACTGCGTCGCACTTTCACCACATGCAATTTTGCCTGACGGTACCACTCGCGCGTGAGCGCTGTATCGTGGTTGGAAATTAATACCGGGATCCGGTTCTGCACCAGGCTTTCGGCAATCGCCGCCAGATGCGCCTGCTGCTCCAGATTGAAACTGTTTGTGTGATACGCCGTAAAATTAGCGGTAGCGGAGAGCGGCGCATAGGGAGGATCGCAATACACTACGGAGTTCTCGTCGGCGCGCGCCATGCTGTCGGCGTAAGATTCGCAGTAAAAGAAGGCATTCTGCGCTTTTTCTGCAAAGTGATACAACTCTGCTTCCGGGAAATAGGGTTTTTTATAACGTCCGAACGGCACGTTAAATTCGCCACGCAGGTTATAACGGCAAAGACCATTGTAGCCATGACGGTTGAGATACAAAAACAGCACTGCTCGTCGGAACGCATCCTGGCAGGCATTAAACTCATCGCGCAGCGGATAGTAAACCACAGACTGATTGGTTTCTGGCGTGAACAGTTCCCGCGCATGATGCACATACTCATCAGCACGGTCTTTAACAATGTTGTAGAGGCTAATCAAATCGCTGTTGATATCAGCGAGGATATAGCGAGAGAACGACGTGTTGAGGAACACCGACCCCGCGCCGACGAACGGCTCGATAAGGCATTCGCCTTGTGGCAGATGCCTTTCGATATCGTCCAGCAGGGGGTACTTCCCCCCCGCCCATTTCAAAAAAGCGCGATTTTTTTTCATGCTGACTGATTGCTTATACTCTCTCCGGCTGTGGAGAAAGCTCCGACAGCATCTGCGCTTTAAACATTACTTCAGATCGGCCTGAACCTGATGCAGTGGTTTCGCCCATGGGTTCTTCGCCTGGACATCTGCTGGCAGTGCAGCAACCGCGCGTTTTGCATCATCTTTTGAGGCATACACACCGCTCACCAGCACATACCACGGCTGACCATTACGCGTGGTCTGATAAACAACGAAGTTTTTCAGATTTTCTTTCTTCGCCCACGCATTCAGGTTGGTGGAGTTCGAAGAACTGCTCAACTGCAACGTATAGTGGCTACCTGGCGCTGCTTTCAGTGCAGCGACATTACCGGTCGATGCTGCACCGCTTGCGGCTGGCGCAGCGCTCGCCGCTGGCGCTGTAACAACCGGCGCAGCAGCCGTCGCTGCCGGTTTCGGCTGAACTGGCGTTGCTGACGGCGCTTTCACCGGCGCAGTTGTCACGGTTTCAGTGCGTTTCGGCGGCTGAGCAACCGGTTTTGATTCTGCCGTTACCGCCGGAGCTTTCGCCTGCGGTTTCGGCTCAATTACCATTTGCTTGCGCTCAGGACGCGAGGCAGCCGTATGGTTTTCTGCCGTTGACTGTTGGCGGGCAGCGGCATTGCCATTACGCACCGGCGCAACCGTTGCCGGTTCGGTTGGCAGCGTGGAGTTTACTGCGCTGTCAATCTGCGACTGATTTTGCGGCTGCGACAGCGCGCTGTTCAGATCGCCCTGCACTTCGACACGCTGCTGACCTTCAGGGGCAGTTGACGTCTGGCCTTGCGACGGGGTTGATGAGATTGGCGGCAAAGAGACATCCTGCGATGGGTTACCCGCAGTCTGCGGTGCAGAAGCAGCACCTGGCGCTGGCTGAGCACCGTTAGTCTGCTCGGCAGCGCCTGGCGCACTCGCATTGCCATTATTTGCCGAGAGATCGATATTCTTCTCTGTCGGGGCTTGTTCGGTCGTGGAGGGCGCTGGAGACTTCAGCGCAGAGCCGATGCCGATAATCAGCAGCAACAGCACCAGAATACCCACACCCATCATCATGTACTGACGGGAGGCAGGCCTTGCAGCAGCGGCCGTTTTACGCTTACGTGGACGACGTTCTTCACGCTCCTCGTCCAGAGCGCCTTCATCCTCGTCATAACCCTCTTCTTCACGTGCCCGGCGGGTACGGGAAGGACGACGATCGTCGGTATCAAGATCAACATCATCAAAGTTAATCTGCGGCTCATCGACGCGATCGGAAGATTGACGAGAACGACCAGCACGACGATCGCTGGGATCGGGTTTCAGCTCGTCTTCTGGTTTGAATTCATCCATTTAACACCCCACTCAAAGGCGCATGCTACGACCTGCATAGCGCCCGAAGTTAAACGTCACGGCTTACCCGTGACCAGACCTTTCTAATTAGTTACGCTTGCTGGCAATCAGCAATAGCGGCCAGAACTACGTCGTGCGGCACTCCGCCGCGCACTTCACTCTTCCCTATGGCCAACGGGAGCACCAGGCGCATCTCCCCCGCCAACACTTTTTTATCGCGCATCATATGCGGCAAGTAGGCCTGTGCAGACATGTCACGAGGACCGTGCACCGGCAATCCTGCGCGTTCAAGCAGGGCGATAATACGCTGTGTATCGGCCTTGCTGAACTGCCCCAGGCGCTCTGATGTACGTGCCGCCATCACCATGCCAGCCGCAACGGCTTCGCCATGCAACCAGTTGCCGTAGCCCATTTCCGCTTCGATGGCATGACCGAAGGTATGACCTAGATTTAGCAAAGCACGCAGGCCCGTTTCACGCTCATCGGCAGCCACGACTTCTGCTTTCAGTTCACAACAGCGACGAATACAGTACGCCATCGCCTGGCCATCAAGACGCAATAACGCGTCCATATTCTCTTCAAGCCATTCAAAGAACGCGCTATCAAGAATAATGCCGTATTTGATCACTTCTGCGAGACCGGAGGACAATTCGCGGGCAGGAAGGGTATCCAGACAATCGAGATCCACCACCACACATGCAGGTTGATAGAACGCACCGATCATGTTTTTACCGAGGGGATGGTTCACCGCCGTTTTACCGCCAACGGAGGAGTCAACCTGGGAGAGGAGCGTGGTCGGAACCTGAATAAAACGCACGCCCCGCTGGTAGCTTGCCGCCGCGAAGCCGGTTAAATCACCAATCACCCCGCCGCCAAGCGCGATCAGCGTGGTGTCGCGCCCATGAGGTTTTTGCAACAGTGCGGTGAAGACCGTATCCATTACTGCCAGACTTTTGTATTGCTCGCCGTCCGGCAAAATAACACTGTCGACCTTCACCCCAGCCTGCTCAAGCACACGGCGAACGTTATCAAGATAGAGCGGAGCCAGTGTTTCGTTGGTGACCAGCATAACCTGATCACCAGACTTCAGCGGCGCGAAGGAAGCTGGATCGTTAAACAAACCAGCCGCAATGGTGATAGGGTAACTACGTTCCCCGAGAGTGACGGTAATCCTCTCCATGACGCGACATCCACCTTAGTTGCTTAAACCCGCAGGCCTTGTATTAAGCCAGAATTAGTTGCCTTCCAGCATATGAATAATCTGGTTTGCGACCACTTTAGCGCTCTGATCGTCGGTACGAATGGTCACGTCCGCAATCTCTTCGTACAGCGGATTACGTTCGTTGGCCAGCGCTTCCAGCACTTCGCGCGGCGGTGCGTCCACTTGCAGAAGTGGGCGTTTTTTGTCACGTTGCGTGCGAGCCAATTGCTTTTCGATAGTGGTTTCCAGATAGACCACTACGCCACGGGCGGAGAGACGATTACGGGTTTCGCGAGATTTCACAGAACCGCCGCCGGTTGCCAGTACAATGCCCTGTTTTTCCGTGAGCTCATTGATGATTTTTTCTTCGCGATCGCGGAAACCTTCTTCACCTTCAACGTCGAAGACCCAGCCCACATCAGCTCCGGTGCGTTTCTCAATCTCTTGATCAGAATCGTAAAATTCCATATTGAGTTGTTGAGCTAACTGGCGCCCAATAGTGCTTTTGCCGGCACCCATAGGCCCAACCAGAAAGATATTGCGTTTCTCTGCCATTTTTTTGGTACTACTAAGACTATTCGTTGATGATAAACCCGCTGCGCAGACACCTGGCGTAGCAGGACATGAACTGAAACCTCATATGCGATAGTGCGAGAGTCAGATCGAAAATTATCTCAGTACTCCGGCTTGTTTGGCAACACATTAAATTACCAGTCGGGCGCGGATACCTGTTCAGGCGCGACGGAGACCACTGACGCTCAAATCGGTACTCCTTGTAAGCTAAATCATCCCTCACGTCAAACACCTGAACTAAGTTCCGTAGAAAAAGGGGGGTAACGGTGGGATTAATGTACCGATGCCAGTCGCGGTGTAATAAACACCACCAACTCGCGTCGTTCATTATCCTTTGCATCGTGGCGAAACAACCGCCCGAACCCTGGGATGGTGCCGACTCCGGGAATCCGGCTTTCGCCAGCGGTCTGCTTTTGCGAGAAAATGCCGCCCAGCGCCAGCGTATCACCGCTTTTCACCTCTACCTGCGTTTCAATTTCCTGTTTATCAATCGCCATCGTTTCACCACCGGCCTGTTGCAGGATCTGGCCTGGCATATTCTGACTAATGCGCAGCTTTAAGCGCACACGCTTATCAGGCAATACCGTGGGCGTGACGTCCATACCCAGCACCGCCTCCTTAAATTCCACTGACGTCCGTCCGCTTTCGCCGCTGGAGACCTGATAAGGGATTTCACTACCTTGCTTAATGCTGGCGGGCTGGCGATGTGATGCCAGAAGCCTTGGACTGGCAATGATCTCCAGTTGCTGCTTTTGTTCAAGCGCGGACAGTTCAAGCTCCAGCAAACGGGCGTTGATACTGCCAATATTAAATCCCACCCGGGTCGAAGCCGCCGGTACAGACAAATCGGCAGACAGCGCGCCAACCTGCCCACGTGCCGTCGATTCCGCCTGTGCTAACCCCCACTTCACCCCCAGCTCGCGCAGGCTTTTTTCATTAATGGTGACGATATGTGCCGCCAGTTCAACCTGCTCAACCGGCAAGTCCATTTGCGCCACCCATTTTTCCAGCGCCGTCACCCCTTCTTTATTATCACGCACCAATAAACGGTTAAGGCGCGTATCCACTGTGATTGTCCCTTGCGGGCTCAGCATCGCTCCCCCGGCCTTTGCCAGCTCTCCGGCATCAGCATAGCGCAACACCACGCTGCGGCTCAGGACAGGGGCATTCTGTTTACGCTTTGCCTGCGCTGCCTCCCGTTCCGCCTGCTGTTGCTGTTGCCGCGCCGCTGTGTGCGCCAGCCAAATATTCCCTTGTTGGCTCAACGTGAGTCCAGCACTGGCGGCGACAGTTTGCAGCGCCTGCCGCCAGGGAACATCCACCAGATGCAACGACAACGTGCCGTTAACGTCCGGTGGGATCACCAAATTTTGATTTTCCAGTGCGACCAGCGCCTGCAGCACTTGCGCGACGGGCGCGTCATCCACCGTCAGCGTCACCGGATTCGGTGTTTGTGCGCAGACGATCGGCAAACTGAAGCACGCGGCGCTGACTATCCATTTTTTCATCCTGATCTCCTTCTCGTTTCCAGCGCCATTCTGCTGGCACACAGTGTTCTCCCAGGGCTATTCGTATGCCATGTTCGTCGACAGCAATAACACGCCAGCCGGTTGGCAGCCTGTCTCCCTCGACGACCCGGCGCCATCGCCCGCCGTCATCACGTAAAATGCCGATGCTTTCCTCCCCCGCTACCACCCCATGAACACGCCAGCTTGCAAGCTGCCCCGCAAGGCAGGTATCCCGAGGAGGCTGAAAGGGATCGCGCATTCCGCTAAGCAGCAAACAAAGCCCTCCGGCGCAGAGCAGGCGTTTAGCGGTCATGATCATGCTCCAGCCCCAATGTAAAGCGCAGCCCATTTCCCTCAGTCACCAGCGAGAAAGACGGAACCCGCATGTCGCGCTGCGCCAACATCAGGAACGTCCCGGTAACCCGCGACCACTGTGTTTGCAGCACCATTTCCCCACCATTTTGCGCAGGCTGCCAACGGACCAACTGTCGTTCGTGGGTATGAAAATCCAGCGGAGTAAACGGAGACGATGCGACCTCGGTAGCGCTTTGCTGCGGAGGCGTGATATCGCGTACTTTACGCCACTGCGCACGCAGCGCACTTTCATGCGTCTCCTGCTGAATGAGCAGTTGCACTTGCCTGTCTTTTAAAGGGGAAACCGCCAGCCACCACGCCAGCATTAGCCCGCAACAGGCCCCAGTAAGCCAGCACGCAAAGCGCAAGCGTGGCGTCAAATCAAACCAAAAATCAGCGTTAAGGGGCACGAAGAGGCTCCTTACTCAATTGGTAATGAAATTGCCATCGCCCTTGTGCATCGCGCACCGTTGTCCCCGAGGGCTGTAGATGGAACCCCGGGATAGCCCGCAGCATCGTTTCAAGGTCGTTTAATGCGGCAAATACTCTCGCCAGGCCCGACAGTTCCAAACGCCCCTGCTGCCAGCGAAGCTGCGTCAACCAGGCTTCCTGCGGCAGATTTTCCGCCAGCGCAGAGAGCATTGGCTGCCAGTCCCGCGTCTGCTGTCTCCGCTGCGCCCGTGCTTGCGCCTGCTGCCATCGTTGTTGCCTGAGCAGCAGCGGCTTCTCTCCGGCGACCAGCGCCGCCAGGACGTTTTCGTCCGATTGTCGCCAGATTGACGCCTGTCGAAGATCGGCAGCAACACTCACGCGCCAGACTATACTGCCAGCGACCAACAGGAATACCGTGCTTGTGAAGGTTACCGCCCATAGCCGCGCAATGCGCTGCCGCCTGCGCCGTCGCCAGGGTAAAAAGTTGACCAATTGCGACATCAGCACCTCCCGGCAAGCGCCAGCCCGAGCGCAACGGCATAGCTGGCCCCGGCTTTGGGCAGCGGAGGCTGGCGCCACGGAATAACTGACCAACAATCGAATTCGCCTTCCGCCTCGCCGCAAAGCGCGATTTCGCCAGTGGTCAGCCCAAGCAGCGTGGCCAATTGCGCGACACTGTCAGCCTCTTCCAGACCCCGTCGCCCCCAGCTCTCTTTTGTGGCCCACAGCCATTGTCGTTCATCACGCCAGGCGAGGCAGCGAACAGGAGGAGTAAGCCAGGGTAAAAGCGGTTGTAGCGCGGCCGCATCGGGCGTAATAAAGGAAAGATTCAACGAGAGCGACTGCCCCAGGCTCAGTAATGCCGCGACGTCTTTATTTTGCGCGGCGGTCACGCCATAGACATTTCCGGGTTCGTCTTCAGTGAAGTCGAAGCAGAGATCGCTTTCCACCATTTCCAGTTCCCGCGCAACGGAATGCGAAACCCAGCCGGACAATTCCCGTTCGCGCAGTGAGATAGCCAGTCGCGGCAACTTTCTTTGCAACGTTTGCCCGGCTGGAAATGCCATACGTACGCAGTGCCGCTGCGGAAGCGCGTGACGCCAGGGGCGCAGTACAGTCAAAAGCTGTTCGGGGGATTTAATGCGCCCTTGCACAATCACGCCGTGAGGCAGCGGTAAATGCCACCAACGGCGTAGCGTCTGCCCGCGCCGGCCAGCGGCGATGGCGACGCTGAAGATGCCATCTTGTTGAATATGCAGACCAATCTTCCATTGCCTGAATGCCATAAATTACGATCTCCTTATCGTCTCTCTGGATGACGCTATATCAATGCATCAGGCTTGCCTTTATACTACCGCGCGGTTGTTTATAAACTGCCCAAATGACACTAAATGGGAAATCTCCAGTGAAGTTCGTAAAGTATTTATTCATCCTTGCAGTATGTTGCATTCTGCTGGGAGCAGGCTCGATCTACGGTCTGTACAAATATATTGAGCCACAGCTACCTGACGTTGCGACGCTCAGAGATGTGCGGCTACAGATTCCAATGCAGGTGTACAGCGCCGATGGCGAATTGATCGCGCAGTACGGCGAAAAGCGCCGTATCCCGTTATCCCTCAGTCAGATGCCACCGGAACTGGTGAAGGCATTTATCGCGACAGAAGACAGCCGTTTTTATGAGCACCACGGTGTCGATCCGGTCGGGATTTTCCGCGCCGCCAGCGTGGCGTTGTTTTCCGGCCATGCGTCACAGGGGGCGAGTACCATCACGCAGCAGTTGGCGCGTAACTTCTTCCTGAGCCCGGAACGCACGCTGATGCGTAAAATTAAAGAAGTGTTCCTGGCCATCCGTATTGAGCAACTGTTGAATAAAGATGAGATCCTTGAGCTCTATCTCAATAAGATCTACCTCGGTTACCGCGCCTATGGCGTGGGCGCAGCGGCACAGGTCTATTTCGGTAAATCTGTCGATCAGCTGACGTTGAGTGAAATGGCGGTGATAGCCGGTTTGCCTAAAGCACCGTCGACGTTTAACCCGCTCTATTCGCTTGATCGTGCAACAGCCCGCCGCAACGTGGTGCTGGCGCGTATGCAGAGCGAAGGCTATATCACCCAGGAAGAGTACGATCAGGCGCGCGGCGAGGCCATTGATGCCAATTACCACGCGCCGGAAATCGCCTTCTCCGCGCCCTACCTTTCCGAAATGGTACGCCAGGACCTGGTGGCGCAGTACGGCGATAAAGCCTACGAAGATGGCTATCGCGTTTACACCACCATCACCCGTAAAGTGCAGCAGGGTGCGCAGGATGCAGTGCGCAATAACGTGATGGATTACGATATGCGCCACGGCTATCGCGGCCCCTCCAATGTATTGTGGAAAGTGGGTGAAGCAGCATGGAACAGCAAAAAAATCACCGACTCGCTGAAAACGCTGCCGACATACGGACCACTTTTTCCGGCTGTTGTCACCAGCGCGAATCCGCAAGAAGCCACCGCGATGCTGGCAGATGGCACCTCCGTGTCGCTGCATATGGAAGGTGTGCGCTGGGCGCGCCCGTACCGTTCAGATACCCAGCAGGGTGCAACCCCGCGTAAAGTGACCGATGCGGTACAGGCCGGTCAGCAGATTTGGGTGCGTCAGGTAGATAACGCCTGGTGGCTGGCGCAGGTGCCGGATGTGAACTCGGCGCTGGTTTCCCTTAACCCGCATAACGGCGCAGTGCTGGCGTTAGTGGGGGGATTTGACTTTAACCAAAGCAAATTCAACCGTGCGACCCAGGCACTGCGTCAGGTAGGGTCGAACATCAAACCGTTCCTTTACACGGCAGCGATGGATAAAGGCCTGACGCTGGCAAGCATCCTCAATGACGTCCCGATTTCCCGTTGGGATGCCGGCGCAGGTTCCGACTGGCGTCCCAAAAACTCACCTGACGAATATGCCGGACCAATCCGTTTGCGTCAGGGTTTGGGGCAATCGAAAAACGTGGTGATGGTTCGTGCCATGCGCGCAATGGGCGTCGATTATGCAGCAGAGTACCTGCAGCGATTCGGTTTCCCTGCGCAAAATATTGTGCATACAGAATCACTGGCGCTCGGTTCGGCTTCGTTCACGCCGATGCAGGTTGCCAGAGGATATTCCGTGATGGCCAACGGCGGCTTCCTGATTGATCCTTATTACATTGCCAAAATCGAAAACGATCAGGGTAATGTGCTGTTTGAAGCGCACCCGAAAGTGGCCTGCGCAAATTGCGATATCCCGGTGATTTACGGTGAAACGCCGAAGTCAAACGTGCTGGAAAATAAGGACATGGAAAATGTAGCTATCTCGCAGGAGCAGCAGAATACTTCCGTGCCCATGCCGCAATTGGAACAGGCGAATCAGGCTCTGGTGCAGAGAAGCGGCGGCGAAGAGTATGCGCCGCATGTGATCAGCACTCCGCTGTCGTTTTTGATTAAGAGCGCATTGAACAGCAACATCTTCGGCGAACCCGGCTGGCAGGGTACCGGCTGGCGAGCGGGTCGCGATCTCAAACGTACTGACATCGGCGGAAAGACCGGCACCACCAACAGCTCAAAAGATGCCTGGTTCTCCGGTTACGGTCCTGGTGTGGTTACCTCTGTGTGGATCGGTTTTGACGATCATCGTCGCGATCTGGGGCGTACCACCGCTTCCGGGGCGATCAAAGATCAAATTTCCGGCTATGAAGGCGGTGCGAAAAGCGCCCAGCCAGCCTGGGATGCCTATATGAAAACGGTACTGGATGGCGTTGCGGAAGATCCGTTAACGCCACCGCCTGGCATTGTGACGGTGAACATTGATCGCAGTACCGGGCAGTTGTCGAACGGGGGCAGTAGCCGTCAGGAATATTTCATTGAAGGTACGCAGCCCACGCAGCAAGCTGTACATGAAGTGGGCACGACAATCATCGATAACGGCGAGACCCACGAACTGTTCTGATCCCTCACCACTTCCCTGAGGAGTGGTGTAAAAATGGCAACAAAAAAGGGCGCAAAAGCGCCCTTTTTAATTTGCTTAGGTCGTTACAGCCGCCCCTGCCCCTTTAGCCATTCACGGACCAGAAACAGTGCGCTGACGTTACGCGCTTCATTGAAATCGGGATCTTCCAGCAAATCCATTAAATGCTTCAGCGGCCAGCGAACCTGAGGCAGCGGCTCTGGCTCGTCGCCGGGCAAGGATTCCGGATAGAGATCTTCAGCAACGATGATATTCATCTTACTGGAGAAATAAGAGGGCGCCATGCTGAGTTTTTTCAGAAAAGTAAGCTCATTTGCACCAAATCCTACTTCTTCTTTTAGTTCCCGGTTCGCCGCTTCGTATATACTCTCACCAGGATCGATAAGACCTTTGGAAAATCCCAACTCGTAGGACTCGGTTCCCACTGCATATTCGCGGATCAGAATGAGATGGTCGTCGACAATAGGCACAATCATCACGGCTTCGTGTGTGGATGGACGCATGCGTTCGTAGACACGGCGCACACCGTTGCTAAATTCCAGATCCACACTTTCAACGTTAAACAGTCGTGAAGAAGCGACCGTTTCAACATTAAGAATAGTGGGTTTTTGCAATGAATCGCTCATTATTATCGGTCTTTGCAGAGAAACTTGCGTTATTGTGCGACACTACACACGGTTTGGGCAATGTCATTCGCCGCTAATTTACATTTTTGTAACCTATCAGAAATCAATCCCCAAATAAACCCAAAAGTCAATAGCTTGAAATAAAACTAAGAATTTGCTGATATTCCCGTTAGGGTGGTTTTGCTATTCTTGTGTGTGATGGTATGCGCTTAAAATTACTCAAGTTAATTTCCTGCTTGCAGCGGCGAACCACGACACATTATTTACGGGAAGGGTGCAACTGACTACACCTGTTAGGAAAAGTAAGATGGGGAAAGCATGAGCACCATTTTGATTTTTTTCGCTGCTATGCTGGCCTGCGCATTCCTCGCTGGATGGATTTTCAGGTTCAGGTCGCAACGTCGCTACAGGCTGCCTTATTTGCAGGCCTTCGCTGGCGCGACGACCCGTAAACTGTTGCCAGAAGAGCGCGAAACTGTCGAAAACTATCTGGAGTCGCTCTCCCGTACACAAAATATCCCAGGCCCAACCGGTGCAACAACCGCCCCGGTTTCCATCAAATTAAATGCCCAGAGCAATACGGTTCTGTTTGTGGCGCACTCCATTACGCGCTATGGCATTACTACCGACGCCCCCAATAAGTGGCGCTACTATCTTGATTCTGTCGAAGTGCATCTGCCGCCTTTTTGGGAGCAGTACATTACCGATGAGAACAACGTCGAACTGATCCGTACCGACTCACTGCCGCTGGTGATCTCACTGAATGGTCATACCCTCAGTGAATATATGAATGAAGAGCGCAGTGGCGAACTGGAGCGGGTTTCTGCGGCGCACTCTGCCATCCGTGGTGAAGAAACGGAGCAGATCGAACTGCTGAATATTCGCCGGGAAACACAGGAAGAGTTCGCCTTAAGCCGACCTGACGGCATGCGTGAAGCCCTGCTGGTATCCACCGCTTTCTTACTGTTCTTCTTCTGCCTGGTGGCTCCCGAAGTTTTCGTTCCATGGCTGGCGGGCGGCGCTGTTATGTTGCTTGCCGCTGGGTTATGGGGCCTGTATGCGCCGCCAGCCAAAAACACCCTGCGAGAAATTCACTGTCTGCGCGGTACGCCAAAACGTTGGGGTTTGTTCGGTGAAAATAATCAGGAGCAGATGAACAATATCTCTCTGGGCATTATCGATCTGATTTATCCACGCCACTGGCAGCCTTTTGTCACGCAGGATCTGGGGCAACAAACGGATATCGATATTTATCTCGATCGCCACGTTGTGCGCCAGGGGCGCTTTTTATCCCTGCACGATGAGGTGAAAAACTTCCCGTTGCAACACTGGGTACGCAGCGCGGTCATCTCCACCGGCTCGCTCGTGGTACTGGCGATGCTGCTGATTTGGGTGCCGCTGGATATGCCAATAAAATTCACCGTTTCGTGGATCAAAGGCGCACAAACCATTGAGGCCAGTAGCGTCAACCAACTCGAAGCTGCGGGGTTGCGCATAGGCGACACGTTGCGCCTCAGCGGCACCGGGATGTGCAACATTCATACTCAGAATAACTGGGCTTCGCGTCAGACATCACCGTTTACGCCATTCGACTGTTCGCAGATTATCTGGAATAACGCACCACCACTGCCCTTGCCGGAGTCCGCGACGGTGACCAAAGCCACGGCGCTTGCCCAGGCGGTTAGCCGCCAGTTACACCCTACTGCAGAAGATGATTCCCGCGTTAGCCCTGTGTTGCGTTCCGCCATTCAGAAATCTGGCATGGTCTTGTTGGATGACTTTGCCGACATCGTCCTGAAAACCCAGGATTTGTGCTCAGCTGAAGACGAATGTTTACGGCTGAAAAATGCGCTGGTTAACCTGGGTAACAGCAAAGACTGGGACACGCTGACCAAACGGGCAAGCGAAGGGAAACTCACCGGTGTGAACGTTCTGCTGCGCCCGGTAAGCGCGGAGTCGCTGGATAATTTGGTCACGACCTCCACCGCGCCCTTTATCATGCGTGAAACAACCCGCGCGGCGCAGGCGCTGAACAGCCCTGCTCCAGGAGGTTTCCTGATTGTCAGCGAAGAGGGCAACGAGCTTGTCGACCAGCCATGGCCACCGATCGCCCTGTATGACTATCCTGCGCAGGAACAGTGGAATGAATTCCAACGGCTGGCACAAATGCTGATGCAAACACCATTCAGCGCAGAAGGGATCATCACCAACATTTATACAGATGCCAACGGCACCAAGCACATCAGTCTGCACCGGATGCCGGACACTACGGGCCTGTGGCGCTATGCAGGCACCACACTGTTGCTGCTGACCATGATCATCAGTACCGTCTACAACGGTGTCCTTGCGCTGCGTCGTTACCAGCGTAATCGCACGCGCCTCGAAGAGATTCAGCAGTACTATCAAAGCTGCCTGAATCCACAACTGCTCCCCACGCAGGAAAGCCTCAGCTGATAACGACCCGCTGAACGAGCTGTGTTAACCTGTCGCGCAGGTTTTCATCTGGCTGGAGTTTTCCAATGCATCTTGATATCGCATGGCAGAATATCGATACCGTTCTGCTGGACATGGATGGCACGCTACTCGATCTCGCTTTCGACAATTTTTTCTGGCAAAAACTGGTGCCAGAAACCTTCGGTGCGAAACAAGGCTTAACCCCGGATGAAGCGCAGAACGTCCTCCGCCAGGAGTATCACGCCGTGCAGCATACGCTAAACTGGTATTGTCTGGATTACTGGAGCGAGCGACTCGGTCTCGATATCTGCGCGATGACCACCCAGCATGGGCCACAGGCCGTGCTACGTGAAGACACCGTGCCGTTTCTGGATGCGTTGAAAAAATGCGGAAAACGCCGCATTTTGCTGACCAATGCGCACCCGCATAACCTGGCCGTCAAACTTGAACACACCGGACTCGCGTCGCACCTTGATTTATTGCTTTCCACCCACACATTTGGTTATCCGAAAGAGGATCAGCGTTTGTGGCAAGCAGTTACGCAAGAAACTGGCTTAACCCCCGAACGAACGCTGTTTATTGACGACAGCGAACCTATTCTGGACGCAGCGACCAAATTTGGCATTGGTTACTGCCTTGGCGTCACGAACCCGGATTCCGGTCTGGCGGAAAAAAGTTATTTACGCCATCCGGGAATGAACGATTACCGTCGACTGATCCCTTCTCTTCTTAAGGAGGCTTAATGAAACAACAGCCTGCGCAAGATGTCCGACTGGATAAATGGCTGTGGGCAGCGCGTTTTTATAAAACCCGCGCCATTGCCCGCGAGATGATTGAAGGCGGCAAAGTGCATTACAACGGACAGCGCAGCAAGCCGAGTAAAATCGTTGAGCTGAATGCCACCTTAACGCTGCGTCAGGGAAACGATGAACGCACGGTCATCATTAAGGGCATCACTGAACAGCGCCGTCCGGCCGATGAAGCGGTAGCACTTTACGAAGAGACAGCGGAAAGCATCGAGAAGCGCGAGAAAATGACGCTTGCCCGCAAGCTCAATGCCCTGACCATGCCGCACCCCGATCGTCGCCCGGATAAGAAAGAACGTCGCGATCTGATGAAATTTAAATACGGTGATAGCGAGTAACGCTCACCCGCAAGAGAGATAATTATGGCCCATCAAGACCAATTACACCGCTATCTGTTTGAAAACTATGCCGTACGCGGCGAGCTGGTGACCGTATCCGAAACCTGGAAACAGGTGCTGGAAAACCACAACTATCCGTTACCGGTGAAAACCATCCTTGGGGAACTGCTGGTCGCAACCAGCTTACTCACCGCCACGCTGAAGTTTGCCGGTGATATCACCGTTCAACTGCAAGGGGATGGCCCGATGAGTCTGGCGGTGATCAATGGCAATAACCGCCAGCAGATGCGCGGTGTTGCCCGCGTGCAGGGCGATGTGCCGGAAAATGCCGATCTGAAAACGCTGGTCGGTAATGGCTATCTGGTGATTACGATTACGCCAGAAGAAGGCGAACGTTATCAGGGCGTTGTGGGTCTGGAAGGCGATACGCTGGCGGCCTGCCTGGAAGATTATTTCCTGCGCTCAGAACAGTTGCCGACGCGCCTGTTTATTCGTACCGGCGATGTCGATGGCCAGCCCGCTGCCGGCGGTATGCTGCTACAGGTACTGCCTGCCCAGGACACCCAGGCTGCAGATTTCGAACATCTGAGCGTGCTGACGGAAACCATCAAAGCAGAAGAGCTTTTCACGCTGAACGCCGAAGACGTGCTGTGGCGTTTGTACCATGAAGAAGAGGTCACGCTCTACGATCCGCAGGATGTGGAATTTAAATGCACCTGCTCTCGCGAGCGTTGCGCTGGCGCGCTGAAAACCCTGCCGGATGAAGAAGTCGATAGCATTCTTGCCGAAGAGGGTGAAATCGATATGCACTGCGACTACTGCGGTAATCATTATCTGTTTAACGCGATGGATATTGCTGAAATCCGCAATAATGCCTCTCCAGCCGATCCTCAGGTTCACTGACAGACTATTTCGCGCCGCCTTCGGGCGGCGTTTTTGCAAATCTTGTCACGTTTCCGCTACAATCCCGCCTGAAACTCTTACGTAACTTTCTTTCATGAAAGCGATTACAGTCACAAAGTGACGGTTTAAAATGTTGCGTTATGGTGTTTTAAGAACATTTTCCCGATCATTATGATGTAATTTGCCATAATCCGTTCCGTTGCGTGACGGGTGTCACAGCGTTTTCCGTTAGTTTGGGTTTGTCGAGATACGTAAATCTATGAGCGTCGTCCCGGTTAACAAATGAAGAACAACCCTACAATTTCAGGCAGTACATCTTGGCTAAGGAGTAGTGATATGCGTGTTAAGAGCTTAACCCCGCAAGATCTCAAGGCTTATGGTATCAACGATGTTCAGGATCTCGTCTACAACCCCGATTACGATACGCTGTATCAGGAAGAGCTCCGCCCAGACCTGGAGGGATATGAGCGTGGTGTGTTGACGAATTCTGGTGCTGTCGCCGTCGACACCGGTATTTTTACCGGCCGTTCGCCGAAAGATAAATACATTGTCCGTGACGACACTACCCGCGACACCGTGTGGTGGTCTGATAAAGGCAAAGGTAAAAACGACAACAAACCGCTCTCCCCTGAAATCTGGCAGCACCTGAAAGGTCTGGTCACGCAACAACTCTCCGGAAAGCGCCTGTTTATTATTGATGCCTTTTGCGGCGCCAACCCGGACACCCGTCTTGCCGTGCGCTTCATTACTGAAGTGGCCTGGCAGGCGCATTTCGTCAAAAACATGTTTATTCGCCCGACGGAAGAGGAACTGGCAAGCTTTACGCCGGATTTTATTGTGATGAACGGTGCGAAGTGCACCAACCCTCAGTGGCAGGAGCAAGGGCTGAACTCCGAGAACTTTGTGGCCTTTAACCTCACCGAACGCATCCAGTTAATTGGCGGTACCTGGTACGGCGGCGAGATGAAAAAAGGCATGTTCTCAATCATGAATTATCTGCTGCCGTTGCAAGGCATTGCGTCGATGCACTGCTCCGCAAACGTCGGCGAGAAAGGCGATGTCGCGGTGTTCTTTGGCCTTTCCGGTACCGGCAAAACCACCCTCTCCACCGATCCCAAGCGTCGTCTGATTGGCGATGATGAGCACGGTTGGGATGACGATGGCGTGTTTAACTTCGAAGGGGGTTGCTACGCCAAAACGATCCGTCTCTCTGAAGAAGCGGAACCGGATATCTTCCACGCCATCCGTCGGGATGCGCTGCTGGAAAACGTCAGCGTCCGCGCCGATGGCAGCATCGATTATGATGATGCCTCGAAAACGGAAAACACCCGCGTGTCGTATCCGATTTACCATATTCAGAATATCGTTAAACCGGTATCAAAAGCGGGTCACGCTACCAAGGTGATCTTCCTGACGGCGGATGCTTTTGGCGTACTGCCGCCGGTGTCACGCCTCACAGCAAGCCAGACGCAGTACCACTTCCTTTCCGGCTTTACCGCTAAACTGGCGGGTACTGAGCGCGGGGTAACAGAACCGACGCCGACCTTCTCCGCCTGTTTTGGTGCGGCGTTCCTGTCGCTGCACCCAACGCAGTACGCAGAAGTTCTGGTGAAACGCATGCAGGCATCCGGCGCGCAGGCTTATCTGGTCAATACCGGCTGGAATGGTACCGGCAAGCGTATTTCTATCAAAGATACCCGCGCCATCATCGACGCGATTCTGGATGGCTCGCTGGACGACGCCGAAACCTTCACCCTGCCGATGTTTAACCTGGCCATCCCCACAACGCTGCCCGGCGTGGATAGCCGGATTCTCGATCCACGCAACACCTACGCCTCGCCGGAACAATGGCAGGAGAAGGCCACGCAACTGGCCACGCTGTTTGTGGAAAACTTCGAGAAATACACGGATACCCCTGCTGGCGCCGCGCTGGTCAGCGCCGGGCCGAAACTGTAATCCGGCAACGCAAGAGAAACAAAACCCGCCAACTGGCGGGTTTTTTATTCAGGCGTCTTTCGTTGGCCCGCTCACGCGAGCAACAGGAACAGGTAGCCAGGCGCGAATAGATAACCCACCGCGCTCGCTGGTGCCCAGTTCCAGCAAACCGTTATGGTTATCGACAATACGCTGCACAATCGCCAGGCCAAGACCGGTGCCGCTGGTGCTACGGGCGCTATCGCCACGGACAAACGGCTGGAACAGATGCTTACGTTGCTCCGGCTTAATGCCCGGGCCGTCATCCTCCACCTGGAACCAGGCACGATTCAATTCGGTGCCGCTGCTGACTTTAATCCAGCCTTTGCCATAGCGTGCCGCATTCACCACCATGTTGGCGACTGCACGCTTAATCGAAAGCGGATGCATACGCACGAAGATCTCGCTGGCGTTTAATGCCGTCTCAATTTCCCGCTCATAGCCGCTTTCGGCTGCCACCACTTCGCCAAGCACCGCATTCAGTTCCGCCATTTCCATCGGCATCTCCTGACCGGTACGCAGATAATCAATAAACTGCTCGATAATGGCGTTGCACTCTTCAATGTCTTTATTAATCGACTCGGCAAGATAGCCATCTTCTTCCGCCATCATTTCCGTCGCCAGGCGGATACGCGTCAGTGGCGTGCGCAAATCATGGCTCACCCCGGCCATTAACAACGTGCGGTCATCCGCCAGTTGTTTCACCCCAGCGGCCATCTGGTTAAAGGCGCGAGTCACCGAACGCACTTCCGATGCGCCATATTCCCGCAACGGCGCCGGAATCTGCCCTTTCCCCACTTTGAGCGCGGCATGTTCCAGGTCAACAAGCGGTCGGTTCTGAATGCGGATAAACAGCCAGGCGCCGCCTATCGCCAGCAGCATAATCGCCAGCGTGTAACGGAACAGCGGAGAGAAGTCGCCCTGGTGAATTTCGGTCAACGGCACACGCACCCAGATATTGGGCGACAGCCAGGTCTTTAGCCACACGACTGGCGAACTTTTGTTCACCTCGACGCGCACCTCAGTCGGCCCGCCAAGCTGCTGCGCCATCTGCTGACTTAAGAACTCATAATGCTGAGCCCAACGCAGACCTGCGTCTTCCGCGGCCTCGTTGGAGTAGAGCGAAATCCCTAATTCCCGGTAGATTTCGCGACGAAACGCCGGTGGCACCACCAGTTGCGTACCATCCTCCAGTTGCAGTTTATCGGTCATCAACATACGTACTTCGTAGGCGAGAACCTTATTAAACTGCTGGAGGCTGGGCAAAATGGCGAAGTTCAGCACCACCAGGTAAGTTGTCACCAGGCTGACGAACAGCAAGGTGACAATGAGCAACAACGTGCGGGCAAATGAACTGCGCGGTGAGAAGCGCACTCGCTTCATGCTTTAGAGCCATCCGGCACAAATACGTAGCCCAGACCCCACACGGTCTGAATATAACGTGGATGAGCAGGATCCTCTTCCACCATGCGGCGCAGACGGGAAATCTGCACATCAATAGAACGTTCCATCGCCGAATATTCACGACCGCGCGCGAGGTTCATCAGCTTATCGCGCGATAGCGGCTCACGCGGGTGACTGACCAGCGCTTTCAGCACCGCAAACTCACCGCTGGTCAGCGGCATCGGTTCATCTTCGCGGAACATTTCACGGGTACCGAGGTTCAGTTTGAATTTACCAAAGGCAATGACCGCTTCTTCCTGAGAGGGTGCGCCCGGCAGTTCATTCGCCTGGCGGCGCAGTACCGCGCGAATACGCGCCAGCAGTTCACGCGGGTTAAACGGTTTGGGAATGTAGTCGTCAGCGCCAATTTCCAGACCAACGATACGGTCCACCTCTTCCCCTTTCGCCGTCACCATAATGATCGGCATCGGGTTGCTCTGGCTGCGCAGACGGCGGCAGATAGAGAGGCCATCTTCGCCGGGCAGCATCAGATCCAGCACCATCAGATGGAAAGATTCACGGGTTAACAAACGATCCATTTGTTCAGCGTTAGCGACGCTACGAACCTGGAAGCCTTGCTCGGTAAGATAACGCTCAAGTAATGCGCGCAGACGCATGTCGTCATCCACTACCAGAATCTTATAATTCTCTTGCATTGTTTATACTCCCAAAGGTTCCGACAATTATGAATCCGTATTCTAAAAAAGTGCGCGTTCACGACCAGCTAAATCTGGTATACATTCTAGTCGAAATTGTTACAAAGCATATTTAACAGCAAGTTATATGCATATTTCATCACAGAAAGCATGATTAATCCGCACCTTAGACATAACGATTTGTAAAGCATGTGCGAGACAGAGAAAAGGCAATTGCATGAAAACGCCCCTGATCACCCGTGAAGGTTACGACAAACTGAAGCAGGAACTCGATTTTCTCTGGCGTGAGGAGCGCCCGGAAGTCACCAAAAAAGTGACCTGGGCCGCGAGCCTGGGCGACCGCAGCGAAAACGCCGACTACCAGTACAATAAAAAACGCCTGCGTGAGATAGACCGCCGGGTACGTTATCTCACCAAATGTCTGGAAAACCTGAAAATTGTTGATTATTCACCACAGCAGGAAGGCAAAGTGTTCTTTGGCGCCTGGGTGGAAATTGAAAACGATGAGGGCGCAACCCTGCGTTTTCGCATCGTGGGTTATGACGAGATCTTTGGTCGTAAAGATTACATCTCAATCGACTCGCCGATGGCGCGCGCCTTGTTGAAGAAAGAAGCGGGAGATGTCGCCGTGGTGCAGACACCGGGCGGCGAAGCGACCTGGTACGTTAACGAAATTGAGTATGTGAAATAACCCATCCGGAACAGTCCGAGAGCAACCCATAGCGGCTGGCAATTTTCAGCGCCAGTCCGTATAACTACACGCTGTTTTTATGCAGAAGATGATAAAAAAATGATGAATGATTCGCTCTGCCGCATTATTGCGGGTGAACTTCAGGCCCGGGCCGAACAGGTGGAATCCGCCGTTCGCCTGCTTGATGAAGGGAACACAGTGCCGTTTATCGCGCGCTATCGTAAAGAGGTCACCGGCGGTCTGGACGACACGCAACTGCGTCAGCTCGAAACCCGTCTTGTCTACCTGCGCGAACTGGAAGAACGCCGTCAGGCGATCCTCAAATCCATTGGCGAGCAGGGCAAACTCAGCGACGAACTGGCCAAAGCCATTAACGGTACGCTGAGCAAAACCGAACTCGAAGATCTCTACCTGCCATACAAACCTAAACGCCGCACCCGCGGGCAGATTGCCATTGAAGCCGGTCTGGAGCCGCTGGCCGATGCGTTATGGACCGATCCTTCACAGGATCCGGACACCTTAGCCGCGACCTTTGTCGACGCCGGGAAAGGCGTCGCAGACAGCAAAGCCGCGCTGGATGGTGCACGTTATATCCTGATGGAACGCTTCGCCGAAGATGCCGCGCTGCTGGCAAAAGTGCGCGACTATCTGTGGAAAAACGCTCATCTGGTATCAACTGTCGTCAGTGGCAAAGAGGAAGAAGGCGCGAAATTCCGCGACTACTTCGATCATCATGAACCGATTGCCACCACCCCGTCTCACCGCGCACTGGCCATGTTCCGTGGGCGCAACGAAGGCGTGCTTCAGCTCTCGCTGAATGCCGACCCGCAATTTGACGAGCCGCCAAAAGAGAGCCACTGCGAGCAGATCATTATCGATCATCTCGGCCTGCGTCTTAACAATGCCCCGGCAGATAGCTGGCGCAAAGGCGTGGTGAGCTGGACCTGGCGCATCAAAGTGTTAATGCATCTGGAAACCGAGCTGATGGGCACGGTGCGTGAACGCGCAGAAGATGAAGCGATTAACGTTTTTGCCCGCAACCTGCACGATCTGTTGATGGCCGCACCGGCAGGACTGCGCGCCACCATGGGACTCGATCCGGGTCTGCGTACCGGCGTAAAAGTCGCGGTCGTGGATAGCACCGGCAAACTGGTGGCGACCGACACCATTTATCCGCATACCGGCCAGGCTGCGAAAGCGGCGGTTGCCGTGGCGACACTGTGTGAGAAGCATAACGTTGAGCTGGTCGCCATCGGTAACGGCACCGCGTCCCGCGAAACAGAACGTTTCTATCTCGATGTGCAAAAACAGTTCCCGAAAGTCACTGCGCAAAAAGTGATCGTCAGTGAAGCAGGCGCATCGGTCTACTCCGCATCTGAGCTTGCAGCGCTGGAGTTCCCGGATCTCGACGTTTCCCTGCGCGGTGCAGTCTCTATTGCCCGCCGTTTACAGGATCCCCTGGCTGAGCTGGTGAAAATTGATCCCAAATCCATCGGCGTCGGCCAATATCAGCACGATGTCAGCCAGACGCAGTTAGCACGTAAGCTGGATGCGGTCGTCGAAGACTGCGTGAACGCCGTCGGCGTTGACCTGAATACCGCCTCTGTTCCGCTGCTAACACGCGTGGCGGGCCTGACCCGCATGATGGCGCAGAATATCGTCACCTGGCGTGATGAAAATGGTCAGTTCCAGAATCGCCAGCAGTTACTCAAAGTTAGCCGTCTTGGGCCGAAAGCCTTTGAGCAGTGTGCAGGTTTCCTGCGTATCAACCACGGCGACAACCCGCTCGATGCCTCAACGGTCCACCCGGAAACGTACCCGGTGGTGGAGCGTATTCTGGCGGCAACCGCGCAATCCCTGCGCGATTTGATGGGCAACAGCAGCGAACTGCGCAAACTGAATGCCGCTGAATTTACCGATGAGCGCTTCGGTGTCCCAACGGTGACGGACATTATCAAAGAGCTGGAGAAACCGGGTCGCGACCCGCGTCCGGAGTTCAAAACTGCGACCTTTGCTGAAGGCGTTGAAACCCTCAACGACCTGCTGCCCGGCATGGTGCTGGAAGGTGCAGTCACCAACGTCACTAACTTCGGTGCGTTCGTTGACATCGGCGTGCATCAGGATGGCCTGGTCCATATCTCTTCGCTAGCGGACAAGTTCGTTGAAGATCCACATACGGTGGTCAAAGCAGGCGATATCGTCAAAGTGAAGGTGCTTGAAGTGGATCTCCCGCGCAAACGCATCGCGCTGACCATGCGTCTGGATGAACAACCCGGCGACAGCACCACCCGTCGCGGTAATGGCAACAGCAACGGGGGCAACCGCGATGCAGGCCGTAACAATGCGCGCCCGGCGAAAGCCCCGCGCGGCCGCGATGCACAACTCAGCGGCAACAGCGCAATGATGGATGCATTAGCGGCAGCAATGGGTAAGAAACGCTAAACGTCAACGATAGCCCTTCCGGAACAAGAGAAGGGCTATTTTTCCTCAAACTATTCGAAAATATAAGTATTGATCCGCACCGTTATTCGACGAAATAAAACTAACGCATTATTTTACATGCTAATTAGCGTTCAAAAATATTAATCAACCCTATCTATAATTAGCTCGCTTAATGCCCTGTATCCGCGCCTTATTTACGTTATCCACTTTTCATTCTTAATAAACGCTTAAGTCTGAAAAATGCCATTAACGATCTTTTTGTGTTTCTCTTTATCCAATGCAGCACGAAATGGATAACACAACAAAATGTTGAGCTACGTCAAAACAGGTCCAAATTAATATATTCGACTGCCTGCCAGCGCATTTTTATGATTGATGATAAAAACTATTCTCATTATCATTGTGTCATGTTGAGTATTTCTCTTTTTTCATTGGCCCTTTACCGGATGCCATGCGCCCGCACGACGCATGATAAATATTGGTTCACAGCGTACATAAGTAGGTTCTATGCAATTCTCTCCTGACAGCGCGTGGAAAATTACCGGCTTTTCACAAGAAATTAGCCCGGCATGGCGGCAAAAACTCCTCTCTTTAGGCATGTTGCCCGGTTCTTCTTTTAATGTGGTACGTGTGGCACCGTTAGGCGATCCCATTCATATCGAAACCCGACGCGTTAATTTGGTGTTACGAAAAAAAGATCTCGCCTTCCTTGAGCTGGAAGCAGTTTCACGTTAATGGTTCAGCCGTTACAGAGAGTTACGTAAAATGAAAAAAATAACCATTGGCTTAATTGGTAATCCTAATTCAGGCAAGACGACATTATTCAATCAGTTAACCGGTGCGCGCCAGCGTGTAGGTAACTGGGCTGGCGTTACCGTTGAACGCAAAGAGGGTTCATTCACCACCACAGATAAACAGGTTACGCTGGTCGACCTTCCTGGTACTTACTCCCTGACCACCATTTCTGCGCAAACCTCACTGGATGAACAGATTGCCTGCCACTACATTCTGAGCGGCGACGCAGACTTGCTGATTAACGTGGTAGATGCTTCCAACCTGGAGCGCAACCTCTACCTGACCTTACAACTACTGGAACTCGGCATTCCCTGCATTATCGCGCTGAATATGCTGGATATCGCCGAAAAGCAGAAAGTACGCATTGATGTCGATGCCCTTGCCGCGCGCCTTGGTTGCCCGGTAATCCCACTGGTTTCCACACGGGGCCGCGGCATAGAAGCCCTTAAGCTGGCGATCGACCGTCATCAGGCTAACGACAGCGTTGAACTGGTGCATTACGCTCAACCACTCGCACGAGAAGCTGACGCGCTGGCGCATTTGATGGGTGACGAGACGCCGTGGCAGCAACGCCGTTGGATGGGGCTGCAAATGCTGGAGGGCGATATCTACAGCCGCGCCAATTCAGGCATCAGCGCCCAGCACCTGGATACCAGCCTGTCTCGTTTGCAGGCCGAAATGGATGACCCGGCACTGCATATTGCCGATGCACGTTACCAATCCATCGCCGCCATTTGCGACGCGGTAAGCAACACGCTGACTGCCGAGCCCAGCCAGTTCACGGCCGCGGTCGACCGCGTGATCCTGAACCGCTTTTTGGGCCTGCCTGTCTTCCTGTTCGTGATGTACCTGATGTTCCTGTTCGCCATTAACATCGGTGGCGCGTTCGCACCTATTTTTGATGCCGGTTCAGTGGCAGTTTTCGTGCATGGCATTCAGTGGCTGGGTTATACGCTGCACTTCCCGGCATGGCTAACCGTGTTCCTTGCTCAGGGGCTGGGCGGTGGGGTGAATACCGTACTGCCGCTGGTTCCCCAGCTTGGCATGATGTACCTGTTTATGTCTTTCCTTGAAGATTCCGGGTATATGGCGCGCGCCGCCTTTGTGATGGATCGCCTGATGCAATCGCTGGGATTGCCGGGTAAATCCTTTGTGCCGTTGATTGTGGGCTTTGGCTGCAACGTGCCATCGGTGATGGGTGCGCGTACGCTCGATGCACCGCGTGAACGGTTGATCACCATGATGATGGCGCCGTTTATGTCCTGCGGTGCGCGTCTGGCGATCTTTGCCGTCTTTGCTGCGGCCTTCTTTGGTCAGCAAGGCGCGGTGACGGTCTTCTCACTGTATGTGCTTGGCATTGTAATGGCTATTCTGACCGGGCTGATGCTGAAGTTCACCCTGCTGCGCGGTGAAGCGACTCCGTTCGTTATGGAGCTGCCGGTTTATCATGTACCTCACCTGAAAAGCCTGTTGCTGCAAACCTGGCAACGTCTGAAAGGTTTTGTTATCCGTGCCGGTAAAGTGATTATCGTGGTCAGTATTTTCCTGAGCGCGATGAACAGCTTCTCGCTGGATGGCCGCACCGTCGACAAAATCGACGAGTCGGCGTTGGCTTCCATTAGCCGCGTCTTCACTCCCCTGTTAGAGCCGATTGGCGTGCATGGCGATCACTGGCAAGCGACGGTCGGGCTGTTCACCGGCGCGATGGCAAAAGAAGTGGTGGTGGGTACGCTGAATACGCTCTACACCGCCGAAAATATTCAGGAAGCGGCGTTTAATCCGGCGGAATTCAGCCTGACGGGCGAGTTAGCGGCAGCGCTGAGCGAAACCTGGAAAAGCCTGCAAGACACGTTCAGTCTGAGCGTGCTGGCCAACCCGATTGAAGCCAGCAAAGGCGAGGGTGAGATGGCCACTGGTACAATGGGCGTGATGAGTGAGAAATTCGGCAGTGCGGCAGCCGCTTACAGCTACCTGATTTTTGTGTTGCTTTACGTTCCCTGCATCACGGCAATGGGCGCTATCGCCCGTGAATCCAGCCGTGGCTGGATGGGGTTCTCGGTATTATGGGGACTGAACATCGCCTACTCGCTGTCGACCCTGTTCTACCAGACGGTGACGTTTAACCAGCACCCGGTTTACAGTTTGACCTGCATTCTGGCGGTACTCCTGTTCAACGTTGTGGTCATTGGCGCGCTGCGCCGTGCCAGAAGCCGGGTGAACGTCAACCTGCTGGCAACACGCAAAACCGTCGCCAGTTGCTGCGACAGCCCGGCGGGCGACTGCCACTAAGGAGCGACATGATGGCATCGTTAATTGACGTACGGGATTTACTGGCCTTGCGCGGGCGAATGGAAGCCAGCCAGCTCAGCGCGACACTGCACACGCCGCGAGCGCTGATCGATGCCATGCTCGCGCGCATGGAGGCCATGGGCAAAGCGGTTCGCATTCAGGAAGAGGCTACCGGGTGTTTGACCGGTAGCTGTAAACACTGCCCGGACGGGAAAGACGCCTGCTCACGCGAGTGGTGGGCGTTGCGATAATGGCACTCTCCTCCCCGATGGGAGGAGCTTAAAGCCGCGATTTAAGCGCCACCAGCGTGTCACAAAAAGCATCAGGATGTGAGATAAACGGCGCATGCGCGGCTTTCGGGAAGATCACTGATTCACTCTCCGGCCACATCTCATCCAGCAGCGGGACGATTTTGCGCGGCACCAGCCCATCAAGCCGGCCATACAAACGCAAAAACGGCATGGACAGCCCCGTTAACGCCTCACGCAAATCCACCGTTTTCAGGATCTCCAGTCCACCATTCAACACCTCTGCCGATGGCATATCCAGCGACAGCACCGCGCTTTTCAGCAATCGGGCATCCTGCTTTGCCGTTTCCGTTCCCAGTGTTTGTAGCGCCAGAAAACGTTCGACGGTGCGCTGGAAATCTTCACTGAGCTGGTGCTGAAACCCCGCCAGCACATCGGGCTTGATCCCGGCCCAGTCATCCTGCGCGCTAAAACAGGGCGACGAGGCTACCGTGACCAGTGCATTAACGCGTTCAGGAGCCAGTAACGCTGCCTGGCTTGCCACCAGCCCGCCGAGACTCCAGCCAAGCCATACTGCTTTTTCCGGTGCCTGAGACAATATGAGGTCCGTCATTTGCCGCAGTGTTAACGCAGTAAAACCACGGCTCCTGCCGTAGCCCGGCAAATCCACCAGATGCAGGGTAAAGTGCGTACTCAATTCCGGGGTGATGCAATCCCAGACCTGCGCATTCAGTCCCCATCCGTGCAGCAGCACAAGATGACAATCTCCTTCGCCTTTGGTTTGCCACCAGATGTCACTCATCAGTTATCGTTCTCTTTTTTCACACAGGGAGGTGCAATATGCTAACAGCGCCGGGGTTATGCTGGCTATGCCGGATGCCGCTCGCATGCAGCCACTGGGGAATCTGTTCGTTGTGCGCGCGTGTCATCCTCAGGCGTGGCAGCGTTTGCCCTTTGTGCGGTTTACCTGCCGCCCGCGACGATATTCACTGTGGGCGTTGCCTGCAAAAACCGCCACCCTGGCAGCGGCTTATCGCCGTCAGTGATTATGCACCACCGCTCAGTACGCTACTGCATCAGTTTAAGTTTGCACCGCGTCCGGAAGCAGCTAATGCGCTGTCCCGGCTGCTGTTATTAGCCGTACGTACCGCGCACCCGACCCGGAATCCGGCAAAACCCGATATGATCCTCAGCGTGCCACTGCATACCCGTCGCCAGTGGCGCAGAGGCTTTAATCAAAGCGATCTGTTATGTCAGAAGCTGGCGCATTGGTTACAATGCAGCGCTCCACGCGCCGCGCTGCGCCGCCTGCGGGCAACGCCGGTTCAGCATCATCTCAGCGCTCGTTTGCGCAAACAGAACCTGAAAAACGCCTTCCGACTTGAATTGCCGGTCGCTGGTCTCCATATCGTTGTGGTGGATGATGTCGTCACGACCGGCAGTACTGTTGCAGAAATCACCCGCCTGCTTTTACGCAGCGGCGCAGCGACTGTTCAGGTATGGTGCCTGTGTCGAACCTTGTAGACCCTCGATGATGGGCGTATTATAACCAAGTAAAATAGTCAACTATTAGGCCATTGCTATGATCCGTATCTCCGACGCAGCCCAGGCGCATTTTGTTAAACTGCTGGCAAATCAGGAAGAAGGGACACAAATCCGCGTATTTGTGATTAACCCGGGTACGCCAAACGCCGAGTGTGGCGTCTCCTATTGCCCACCGGACGCGGTTGAAGCAAGCGACACCGCACTGAAATTTGAGCAGTTGATCGCCTACGTCGACGAACTGAGCGCGCCGTATCTGGAAGATGCGGAAATCGATTTTGTTACCGACCAGTTGGGTTCCCAGCTCACGCTGAAAGCGCCGAATGCAAAAATGCGTAAGGTCTCTGACGACGCCCCGCTGATGGAACGCGTGGAGTATCTGCTGCAGTCGCAAATTAATCCTCAACTCGCCGGCCACGGCGGCCGTGTATCGCTGATGGAAATCACCGATGAAGGCTACGCCATTTTGCAATTTGGCGGCGGCTGTAACGGTTGTTCTATGGTCGACGTCACGCTGAAAGAGGGGATCGAGAAGCAGCTGCTGACCGAATTCCCGGAACTGAAAGGCGTGCGTGATCTGACCGAGCACCAACGCGGCGAGCACTCCTACTACTAAGCCTTACTCCCGTTGTCGCATACAGGCCCGGTGGCGCTTCGCTTACCGGGTCTTGCGCCAGATGCCCGTCCCCCGCCATCTGGCGATGCCTCCCCGGTTAAGTCATATACCCCTCGCTGTTACCCGTATCCTTGTCATCACAGATCGCTTTTTCATTGTGGTTAGTTTACTCGCGTTAATATGACGGATGTCTCAGTTCTCACATTTAGATCCGCCTGGTGATTCTCTTCCCATAGATGTTACCCGTATCATTTCAGTCAGCACCCACAAGACAACAACATCCAGCTACAATTTTGAGTTATGGATGTAAGCCGTAACGGTGCGGCAGCCCGCTGTTTCGTACCCTGGAGCATTAAGGGACTGCCAAAAAAGAATGACGTTACCCATAACAAATTAAAGGCCAGGTAAATCATGCCATTAGTCATTGTCGCTATCGGTGTCGCCCTTTTATTGCTGTTAATGATCCGTTTTAAACTCAACGGGTTTATTGCCCTGATCCTGGTGGCGCTCGCCGTCGGGATGATGCAGGGCATGCCGTTGGACGCGGTGATCAAATCCATTAAAGCCGGTGTCGGTGGAACGCTGGGCAGTCTTGCGCTGATCATGGGCTTCGGCGCCATGCTGGGTAAACTGCTGGCGGATTGCGGCGGCGCGCAGCGCATTGCCACGACGCTCATCGAGAAATTCGGCCGTAAACACATTCAGTGGGCCGTGGTGTTAACCGGTTTTACCGTCGGTTTCGCCCTGTTCTATGAAGTGGGCTTTGTACTGTTGCTGCCACTGGTATTCACGATTGCCGCGTCTGCACGTATTCCTCTGCTCTATATCGGTGTGCCCATGGCCGCTGCGCTGTCCGTCACGCATGGTTTCCTGCCACCGCACCCAGGCCCGACCGCCATTGCCACCATTTTCCATGCGGACATGGGGAAAACCCTGCTTTACGGTACGCTGCTCGGTATCCCGACGGTGATCCTCGCAGGCCCGGTGTATGCGCGCTTCCTGAAAAGCATTGATAAGCCGATTCCTGAAGGTCTGTACAACACCAAAACCTTTACCGAAGAAGAGATGCCAGGCTTTGGCGTCAGCGTCTGGACCTCTCTGGTACCGGTGATCCTGATGGCGCTGCGCGCGGTAGCGGAGATGGTGCTGCCGAAAGGTCACGCTATCCTTCCGTATGCCGAGTTCTTTGGCGACCCGGTGATGGCAACGATGATCGCCGTCCTGATTGCGGTCTTCACCTTTGGCCTGAACCGTGGTCGTTCAATGGACGACATTAACGACACCCTGACCAGCTCTATCAAAATCATCGCCATGATGCTGCTGATCATCGGCGGCGGCGGCGCGTTCAAGCAGGTTCTGGTCGATAGCGGCGTGGATAAATACATTGCCGCCATGATGCACTCCACCAACCTCTCCCCGCTGTTTATGGCGTGGTCTATCGCTGCCGTCCTGCGTATTGCGCTCGGATCTGCAACCGTGGCGGCGATCACCGCAGGCGGTATTGCCGCGCCGCTGATTGCCACCACCGGGGTAAGCCCGGAATTGATGGTGATTGCCGTGGGCTCCGGTAGCGTGATCTTCTCCCATGTGAACGATCCGGGTTTCTGGTTGTTCAAAGAGTATTTCAACCTGACTATCGGTGAGACCATGCGTTCCTGGTCCGCACTGGAAACCATTATCTCCGTGTGCGGCCTGGTAGGATGCTTGCTGCTGGGAATGGTGGTCTGATAAAACGCAGGTCCCTCCTGACAAGATGAAAATGCCCGGTCTGACCGGGCATTTTTATTAGCGTTTACCTGCTGCTTTGCGGCGACGATCGAGATCCTTAATCAGGCGGTTAACCTTCTCATCGGCAAACATCTTCTCCAGCGTAACCGCCAGCTTACGCCGCCAGTTCTTATACTGATAACTGGTGCCCGGAATGTTTACCGGCCCTGGCATATCGAGCCAGTCTTCCGGCTGTAATCCCAGTAACGCGCTGTTGCTATCCGCGATAAAACGCTGCATCCCACGATTAAGGATCGCCGTCATCGGCATGCGTGAGGCATTATGCCCGGCACGTTTTGGCAGGCACCCGGACTGATGCAACGCGTCCAGTAACCCCTGTTTTGCCCGTTCGCGATCCTGATACAGTCCACGCAATATCACTTCATCCGGGTAGAGCCCAAGGGTTTTACCGAGGGTTAAATCGCCGCTCTCCCAGTATCCCCGTAACGTCGGCAGATCATGCGTGGTGGCGACCGCCATCGACTGTGGCGGATAGGCCTGCGGCGTACGGAAGGTCTTTTCATGATCGCTTTCAAAATAGAGCACCTTGTACGAGTAAACGCCGCAACTGCGCAGCTTACCGACAATCTCCACCGGCACCGTACCCAGATCCTCACCAATCACCATGCACTGATGACGCTGACTTTCCAGCGCCAGAATAGCGAGCAGATCATCGACCGGATACTGCACATACGCCCCGTGGTCAGCGGTTTCACCGTAAGGGATCCACCATAAGCGCAGCATCGACATCACATGATCAATACGCAGCGCGCCACAGCTTTTCATATTGGCGCGTAGCAGATCGATAAACGGCGCATAACCACGAGCCTGCATAACATGCGGATCCATCGGCGGCAGCCCCCAGTTTTGCCCCAGCGGCCCCAGAATATCCGGTGGCGCGCCAACGGAGGCTTTCAGGCAATACAACTCGCGATCGCACCAGGTTTCCGCACCGCCTTCCGCCACGCCTACCGCCAAATCACGGTACAGGCCAATCGGCATACCGTTGTTCTGACTTGTCGCCCAGCATTCGGCAAACTGCGTATACGCCAGCCACTGAAGCCAGAGATAGAAATCCACCTCGTCGGCATGTTGCTGACAAAATGCTTTCACCTGCGGGCTTCGGATAGACTGATACCCTTCCGGCCATACGGGCCAGCCCCAGCGCAATTCATCCTCCTGCACCTGCCAGGCATGTAGCGCATCAAATGCCGCCTGCCAATACAGGCTTTCCCCCTCCTGCTGCACAAAATCCCGGAAGGCTAACGCTTGTTCGTCATCTGCGGCGCGCTGACGAAAGTGCTTCCATGCCATACGCAGCGCCGCCAGTTTCAACGCGGTCACCGTGGCGTAATCCACCCATTCGGCATCCCGCGCAGCACCTAGCGTTTGCTGCGTCGTGGGCAACGTCCACCATGCCTGCGCCTCTTCACTGTCGCGAAAGTCCGTCAGGGCATTAACATCGATATAGATAATATTCAGCCAGCGCCGGGATGACGGACTGTACGGACTGGCGCTCTCCGGGTTCGCCGGATAGAGCGCATGAATAGGGTTTAAACCTATAAACGCACCGCCGCGCTTTGCCACCTCGCCCAGCATCGCCTTCAGATCGCCAAAGTCGCCAATGCCCCAGTTACCCTGCGAACGCAGGGTGTAAAGCTGAACGCAAGCGCCCCACAGCTTTTTCCCCTCCAGCAATGCCTGCGGTTCGTAACAGCGTGCCGGAGCGATAATTAACCGGCACGGCCATTGCTGGCCTTCCTGCTCCAGCACCAGAGAGTGATAGCCGAGCGCCAGCCCGCCTGGCAACGCCAAGTTCGCACCGCCTCGCACCTCGCCTGTATGCTGTTTGCCCGCTTCCGTGGTCAGATGCCAGCGGAAATCGCCTTTGCCCTGCACCGGCAGTACCTTCTTTTTGCCGCGGATAAAAACCTGCACCGGTGGCACAGGTGAAACTGTGCCTGTCGCAGGAGCCGGATGCATGGCCTCCAGCAACCGCCGTTTGGTGAGCGCAGTAATGGACTGCGGTTTGCCGTGCGCATTGATGTAGTCAGGGCTGATCCCCGCCGCCAGCGCGGCATGCTCCAGACGTTTGCTTTCCATTGCGCTTCCTTAGCGTTTCGCCTGCCAGATACGGGTTTGATAATCACGAATCGAGCGATCGGAGCTGAACATACCGCAGCGGGCGGTATTGAGGATCGCAGCACGGCTCCAGGCCTCCTGATCGCGATACAGTGCATCGACACGTTTTTGCGCTGCCACATAGGCGCTGAAATCCGCCAGTACCAGGTACGGATCGCCGCCCTGTTTGCCAATGCTATGCAGCATTTGATCAAACGCATGCTTGTCGCCGCCGCTAAACTTCCCGCTCTCCAGCGCTTTCAGCACCGCATCCAGTTGCTTGTCTTTCTTGCGCCATTTCAGCGGATCGTAGCCTTTAGCTTTCAACGCTTTCACCTGCTCAACGGTATGGCCGAAGATAAAGATATTATCTTCGCCAACCTGCTCGGCAATCTCGACATTCGCGCCGTCCAGCGTCCCCACGGTGAGCGCGCCATTCAGCGCCAGCTTCATATTGCCGGTGCCGGAGGCTTCCTTACCGGCGGTAGAAATCTGTTCGGAAACATCCGCCGCCGGGATCAGTTTTTCCGCTGCCGACACACAATAATCCGGCAGGAACACCACCTTCAGTTTGTCGCCCACCTTCGCGTCGTTGTTGATCACCTCCGCCACTTTGTTAATGGCATAGATAATGTTTTTCGCCAGGTAATAACCCGGCGCGGCTTTCGCGCCAAACAGGAATACGCGCGGCACACGGTCGGCCTTCGGGTTTTCGCGGATCTCGTTATACAGCGCAATGATATGCAACAGACCGAGATGCTGGCGTTTGTACTCGTGAAGGCGTTTGATCTGAATATCAAATAGCGCCTGTGGGTTGATCTCAATACCGGTACGGGCTTTGACAAAGGCCGCCAGACGGATCTTGTTCTGCTGTTTGATCTCGCGATATTGCTGGCGGAACGCCGCATCATCAGCGTATTTCTCCAGATTAATCAGCTGATCGAGATCGTTAGCCCACTCTTTTTTCAGCGTTTTATCCAGCAACGCTGCCAGCAAGGGGTTGCACTGCTTAATCCAACGGCGTGGGGTAATACCGTTGGTCACATTGTGGAATTTACCCGGCCATAACTGGTGGTATTCCGGGAACAGATCTTTGACGACCAGGTCCGAATGCAGCGCTGCGACCCCGTTTACCGCAAACCCCCCGACCACGCACAAATTCGCCATTCGCACCTGTTTGTGATGCACCACCGCCAGCTTAGCCCATACCGCCTTGTCGCCAGGCCAGGTCTTCTCGACCAGTACCTTAAACTTGTCGTTGATCTGCTTAATTATCTGCATATGGCGCGGCAGCAGCGCTTTTACCAGAGTTTCGTCCCAGCACTCCAGCGCTTCCGGCATCAAGGTATGGTTGGTGTAAGCAAAGGTCCGGCTGGTGATCGCCCAGGCCTCATCCCAGCTCAGTTGATGCTCATCAAGCAACACGCGCAGCAGTTCCGGGATGGCAATGGTCGGGTGAGTGTCGTTTAACTGGATAACTTCAAAATCCGGCAGTTGCGCCAGTTTGCGTCCTGCCAGATGGTGGCGGCGCAGAATATCAGCCACCGAACAGGCGCACTGAAAATATTGCTGCATCAGGCGCAGTTTTTTCCCGGCCTGGTGGTTGTCATTGGGGTACAGCACCTTGGTGAGTTTTTCTGCGTCAATGCCGGTTTGCTCAGCACGCAGGAAATCACCGTCGTTAAATTTGGTCAGATCAAACGGATGAGCATGCGTCGCCTGCCACAGACGCAGCGGCTGCGTCACACTGTTGCGATAACCAATAACGGGCAGATCCCAGGCTTCGCCAACCAGGGTAAATGCCGGTTGCCACAGCCCCTCTTTGCTGACCTTACCGCCAATACCTACGTGCACGTCCAGCTGTTCGTTGTGGCTGAACCACGGGTAGCTGCGACGATGCCAGTCATCCGGCGCTTCATGTTGTTGGCCGTCGACAAAAGATTGACGGAACAGGCCATACTGGTAATTCAGCCCATAGCCTGTGGCGGATTGTCCCACCGTCGCCATTGAGTCCAGAAAACAAGCTGCCAGTCGCCCAAGCCCACCGTTGCCTAACGCCGGATCGATCTCCTCTTCCAGCAGATCGCTAAGATTTATCGCGTGCGTATCCAGCACCGCCGCCACATCCTGATACCACCCCAGATTAAGCAGATTGTTGCCCGTCAGGCGACCAATTAAAAACTCCATCGAGATGTAGTTAACATGGCGCTGCTTTTTCTCCGCTTTCGGCGCAGGCTGTGCTGCCAGCAGTTCCGCCAGCGCGCCGCTGACTGTGTGCCACCACTGACGGGTGGTCATTTCCGTTGCAGCCGCCAACCCCAAACGCTGCCACTGGCGAGTGAGGGCCGCTTCAAACTGCGCTTTATCAAACGTTGGCTTTGACATAAAGAATCCGGGTCCTTTTGTGAATTAAATCGACGTTAGCGCTAGTGTGCCAGGCTCAGTTTATGAGTTCCTCATCCTGCCTGGGATTAGCCGGGGAGGAGTAGCGGGGATGAGCGAAAATTGTGATCGCCGCCACTTAAAGGTAGCGTCTCTTTTGCACATTTTTCAAACAAAAAGCAGCAAAACGAGACGGAAAAATGCGCGCCGTTTTAACGAAGGGGAAAAAGGATATGAAATGTCGTTTCAGAAGAAATTGGTTTTGCTCATCTGTGAAAACCGGCAGATATTAAATTCATTTAAAATCTGGTTCGCACGATTTCGCTATTTGTGCGATTTAAGCCCGGCAGAGATAAATAGCTTTCCGGGACGCGGAACGTTAACAAACGCACCACGCGACAGACCGGGACAGCCCGCCAATTCTGACCCCACGACTTTTGTAACTATTGTTCTTAATTTATTCATTACGGAAATAAAAATGTGACATGGTGCAAATTCACAATCGTCAGATTTGGACATAACTTGCAATAAACTCACATCTGACCGACCTTATTAGTATTAATTACGAAGCGCAAAAAAAATCATCCCCCCAGTTTGCCTCACAGTGAAGTGATAACTATGTTGATTCCGTCAAAATTAAGTCGTCCGGTTCGTCTCGACCACACGGTGGTGCGTGAACGTTTGCTGGCGAAACTTTCCGGCGCCAACAATTATCGGCTTGTGCTGATCACAAGCCCTGCGGGTTACGGAAAAACAACGCTCATTTCCCAATGGGCGGCCGGTAAAAATGACATTGGCTGGTTCTCGCTGGACGAAGGAGATAACCAACAAGAACGTTTTGCCAGCTACTTTGTCGCCGCTATCCAGCAGGCGACAGGTGGTCACTGCGCAAGAAGCGAGGCGATGGCGCAAAAACGCCAGTACGCCAGCCTGGCCTCACTCTTTTCTCAACTGTTCGTGGAACTGACTGAATGGCAGCGGCCGTTGTATTTGGTGATTGACGATTACCATCTAATAACGAACCCGGTAATCCACGATGCCATGCGTTTCTTCCTGCGCCATCAACCGGAAAACCTGACGCTGTTTGTGCTATCACGCAACTTACCTCAGTTAGGCATTGCCAACCTGCGCGTGCGTGAACAGTTACTGGAAGTGGGCAGTCAGCAACTGGCCTTTACCCACCAGGAGGCCAAACAGTTTTTTGATTGTCGCCTGGCGTCACCTATCGAAGCCGCAGAAAGCGGCCGCCTGTGCGATGATGTCGCGGGCTGGGCCACCGCGCTCCAACTCATCGCGCTTTCCGCCCGGCAAAACCACAGTGCCCCACATCAGTCCGCGCGCCGTTTGTCAGGAATTAACGCCACCCATCTCTCCGACTACCTGGTGGATGAGGTGCTGGATAATGTTGATACCGATACCCGTAAGTTCCTGCTAAAAAGCGCGCTGCTACGCTCAATGAATGATGCCCTGATTGTCCGGGTGACCGGCGAAGAGAATGGGCAAATGCGCCTGGAGGAGATCGAACGCCAGGGGCTGTTCCTGCAACGTATGGATGATTCCGGCGAGTGGTTTAGTTATCACCCGCTGTTCGGCAGTTTCCTGCGCCAGCGCTGTCAATGGGAACTGGCGACCGAACTGCCGGATATCCACCGCGCAGCGGCGGAAAGCTGGATGGCGCAAGGCTTCCCAAGCGAAGCCATTCACCACGCACTGGCCGCTGGCGATGGCGTTATGCTGCGGGACATTCTGCTGCATCACGCCTGGGGACTCTTTAACCATAGCGAACTGAGCGTACTGGAAGAGTCGCTGAAAGCGCTGCCATGGGAAAGCCTGCTGGAGAACCCGCGTCTGGTGCTGTTACAGGCCTGGTTGATGCAGAGCCAGCATCGCTATGGTGAAGTGAATATGTTACTGGCCCGTGCTGAGCAAGAGATGACCACGCAGATGGACTCTTCATTGCACGGCGATTTCAATGCCCTGCGTGCTCAGGTCGCCATTAACCATGGCGATCCTGTTGAAGCGGAGCGGCTGGCAATGGTTGCGTTGGATGAGCTGCCGTTGGCGAACTACTACAGCCGTATTGTCGCCACCTCCGTGCATGGCGAAGTGTTGCACTGTAAAGGCGAGCTGACCAGTTCGCTGTCGGTGATGCAGCAAACCGAGCAGATGGCCCGCCGCCACGATGTCTGGCATTACGCGCTGTGGAGCCTGATCCAACAGAGCGAAATCCTCTTTGCGCAGGGCTTTTTGCAGGCCGCCTGGGAGATGCAGGAGAAAGGCTTTACGCTGATCCGCGAACAACACCTCGAACAACTGCCGATGCACGAATTCTTGTTACGCATTCGTGCGCAGCTTCTCTGGGCATGGGCGCGGCTGGATGAATCAGAAGCCGTGGCGCGTCAGGGGCTGGAAGTCCTGTCCGCATTGCAACCGCAACAGCAACTGCAATGCCTGGCGCTGGTGGTGCAAAATTCCCTGGCGCGCGGCGATCTGGATAATGCCCGCAGCCATTTGCACCGCCTGGAAAACCTGCTTGGCAACGGTCAGTACCACAGCGACTGGGTGTCGAACGCCGATAAAGTCCGGGTCATTTACTGGCAAATGACCAATGACAAGAAAGCCGCTGCGCAGTGGCTGCGCCAGACGCCAAAACCCGAGTTCGCCAATAACCATTTCCTGCAAAGCCAGTGGCGCAACATCGCCCGCGCACAGATCCTGTTGGGGGATTTCGACCCGGCGGAAATGGTGCTGGAAGAGCTGAATGAAAACGCGCGCAGCCTGCGACTGATGAGCGACGTCAACCGCAATCTGCTGTTGCTTAATCAACTTTACTGGCAAGCCGGGCGTAAAAACGATGCTCAGCGCGTACTGCTGGAGGCCTTGCAACTGGCTAACCGCACCGGGTTTATCAGCCACTTTGTGATTGAAGGCGAGGCGATGGCGCAGCAGTTGCGTCAGTTAATTCAGCTCAATACGCTGCCGGAGCTGGATCAGCACCGCGCCCAGCGTATTCTGCGCGAGATAAACCAGCACCACCGGCATAAATTCGCCCATTTCGATGAGAGTTTTGTTGAACGACTGCTGACCCACCCGGAAGTACCGGAACTGATCCGCACCAGTCCGTTAACCCAGCGTGAATGGCAGGTGCTTGGGCTTATCTACTCCGGTTACAGCAACGAACAGATTGCCGGGGAGCTGGCTGTCGCCGCGACCACCATCAAAACCCATATCCGCAATCTTTACCAAAAACTCGGCGTTGCTCACCGTCAGGATGCAGTCCAGCACGCGCAGCAGTTACTGAAAATCATGGGGTATGGCGTCTGACGGCGGCACGGTGCCGTCAGACATCGCACTCGGTCAGCACAGCTCAAGCTGAATATTGCTGTTAGTAATCACTTTCATCACGCCAGCAGGCGGCATGATATCGGTGTAGACCGCATCTACCATGCTGATGCTGCCCATATTGACCATCGCGTTGCGACCAAATTTCGAGTGATCGACCACCAGCATGACGTGGCGCGAATTTTCGATAATCGCGCGTTTGGTGCGCACTTCATGGTAATCAAATTCCAGCAGCGAACCATCGGCGTCAATGCCGCTGATGCCGAGGATGCCAAAATCGAGACGGAACTGAGAGATAAAATCGAGGGTCGCCTCCCCGACTATTCCGCCATCGCGGCTACGCAACTCCCCGCCCGCCAGAATGACGCGAAAATCATCTTTCTTCATTAAGGTATTGGCGACATTCAGGTTGTTGGTCACCACGCGCAAGTCGCTGTGATCGAGTAACGCATGGGCTACCGCTTCCGGCGTGGTGCCGATATCAATAAACAGCGTTGCGCCGTTGGGGATTTGCTCCGCGACTTTGCGCGCAATACGCTCTTTTTCTGCGGTCTGCGTCGATTTACGATCGTGCCAGGGGGTATTCACCGAACTGGACGGCAACGCCGCACCGCCATGATGACGTAAAATTTTATTTTGATCGGCCAGGTCGTTCAGATCGCGACGAATAGTCTGCGGGCTAACGGAAAATTGTTCGACCAGCTCTTCGGTACTGACATATCCCTGTTGTTTAACCAGTTCAATAATCGCGTCATGACGCTGTGTTTGTTTCATGAATTGTCCCTGAAGAATTATGTTCGTTTTCGCACATTCTGTGAGTCCACCAGCGCCATCGCCAACCCAATCAGCAGGCCGGCAGTATGCGCGCCGCTGGCGATGGCGAAGCCCGTCAGGCCAAACCACTCCGCCACCATCAATGCCACCGTAAAGATAAACAGCCCATTAGGCAGGGCGACCTGCGGTTGCGGATCGCGCACGCCATGCAGCCAGACATAGCCAATCAGCGCATAGACCACGCCGGATAAACCGCCAAACCAGGGTCCGGTTAGGTGGTACTGAACAAAACCGCTCAACAGCGCGCTGATCACGGTGATCACCAACAGTTTTCCGCTGCCCAGCCGCTTTTCCACCGCGCCGCCAAGATACCACCACCAAAAGAGGTTGAAGATGATGTGCACCAGGGAAAAATGCATTACTGCATGGGCGAAATAGCGCCATACTTCAAACTGCACGCTGTCATCCCACGGCCAGGCCAGCCACATCATCACCGTTTGGTCGCCAACAATATTCATCAATACAAACACGAATATGCTAAGCGCGGAAATGATCAGCGTTAAGGGACCGCTGCGTTCACGTATTGCCGCCTTCAACGGGAAACGGCGGTAATGCAGGCCACTGCCGGTTTGCCCGGATTGCCAGCTCGCCGCGAGATAACGCGGATCGGTGGGGTTTTCAATAAAACGCGCAAGTTCTGCTCGCACGCGCTCAAGCTGGCTCTCATCTGCGAGCCAGATGTCGCTTTGCACATGGTGTTGAATGGTCAGGATCACACCCTGGGTCTGCATATAATCAACAAACGCCTGGGCGACGCGAGGGTTAGCAAAAGAGGTAATCATCAACATGACAGGCGTCGCTTAATCCGTACAAAGAGAGACAGTATAGCGGTCTAAAGCGTGCCGTGTGCCACTTCAGCCGGGAAATGGCGATGCCAGGCATCGAAACCGCCGTCGACACTGTAAACCTGATCGTACCCCTGTTGCAGCAGATATTGCGCTGCGCCTTTACTGCTGTTGCCGTGGTAGCACATCACCATTACCGGCGTATCGAAGTCGTTTTCGCGCATAAACGCGCCCAGCGTGTCGTTGGTCAGGTGAAACGCCCCCGGCGTATGGCCCATGGCAAAGCTTTGCGGATCGCGGATATCCACCAGCACAGCCTGTTGCTGATGCAGTTTTTGATGGGTTTCTTCTACGTTAATGCACTCAAAGTGTTCCATGGCTTTCTCTTAATTGACACAGGGAATGGCTATTCTCCTGTCAAGTGTACGTCGTGACGGCAGGTAAACGCCATTATGTTATGCATATCACTCTAAATTGTTTTTTTGATGTTACCAATGGCGCGTTCATTTGCTATTATGAGCGATATCGAACATTTTTGAGCTTTAACGAAAGTGCATGAGGGTAGCATGGAAACCAAAGATCTGATTGTGATAGGCGGGGGCATCAACGGTGCCGGTATCGCGGCAGACGCCGCAGGGCGGGGTTTATCCGTGCTGATGCTGGAAGCCCAGGATTTAGCCTGCGCCACCTCCAGCGCCAGCTCCAAATTGATCCACGGCGGGCTGCGCTACCTTGAACACTATGAATTCCGTCTGGTGAGCGAAGCGCTCGCCGAACGCGAAGTATTATTGAAAATGGCGCCGCATATCGCTTTCCCGATGCGTTTCCGCCTGCCGCACCGCCCGCATTTACGTCCGGCATGGATGATCCGTATTGGTCTGTTTATGTACGATCACCTGGGCAAACGTACCAGCCTGCCGTCATCTACCGGTTTGCGTTTTGGCGCAGAATCGGTACTCAAACCGGAAATCGTGCGCGGTTTCGAATATTCTGACTGCTGGGTCGACGATGCGCGACTGGTGCTTGCCAATGCGCAGATGGTAGAGCGTAAAGGTGGCGACGTGTTAACCCGCACTCGCGCCACCCGCGCGCGTCGCGAAAATGGAATGTGGATTGTCGAAGCGGAAGATATCGACACCGGGGAAAAATATAGCTGGCAGGCACGCGGTCTGGTGAACGCAACGGGACCGTGGGTGAAACAGTTCTTTGACGACGGTATGCACTTGCCATCGCCGTATGGTATTCGCCTGATCAAAGGCAGCCACATTGTGGTGCCGCGCGTGCACTCGCAGAAACAGGCTTATATTCTGCAAAACGAAGATAAGCGCATTGTGTTTGTTATTCCGTGGATGGATGAGTTCTCTATTATCGGCACCACCGATGTCGAATATAAAGGCGATCCGAAACACGTGGAGATCGAAGAGAGCGAGATCAACTACCTGTTGAAAGTGTATAACGCCCACTTCCGGAAACAGCTGAGCCGCGAAGATATTGCCTGGACTTACTCTGGCGTGCGACCACTGTGTGACGACGAATCGGACTCACCGCAGGCCATCACGCGCGACTACACGCTGGATATCCATGATGATAACGGCCAGGCGCCGTTGTTGTCGGTCTTTGGCGGTAAGCTCACGACCTACCGTAAGCTGGCCGAACATGCGCTGGAAAAACTGACACCGTATTACAAAGGTATTGGCCCGGCCTGGACCAAAAACTGCGTTCTGCCAGGCGGGGAGATCGCTGGCGATCGTGATGATTACGCAGCAAAACTGCGTCGCCGTTACCCCTTTATTAGCGAGTCGCTGGCACGCCATTTCGCCCGTACCTACGGTAGCAACAGCGACCTTATTCTCGAGAATGCCAGCAGTCTTGAAGACCTGGGTGAGCATTTTGGTCACGAGCTCTATGAGGCGGAACTGCGCTACCTGGTAGAACATGAATGGGTTAAGCGCCTGGATGACGCCATCTGGCGTCGCACCAAACTCGGGATGTGGTTAAATGCGGAAGAGCAATCCCGCGTTGCACAGTGGTTAGCCCATCATCAGAAAGACGAGTTGTCGTTAGCCTCATAACGGTAGTCATGCAGGATGGCAGCTACGCGTATCCGGTCTGCGGACCGGATTTTCGCAGCGCCATCCTGACATCTCACTACAAACGCACCGGTTTGATATGCCAGATATTCTCCGCATATTCGAGGATGGTGCGATCAGACGAGAAATAGCCCATATTGGCGATATTATGCATCGCTCGCATCGTCCACTCTTCCGGATGCTGATACAACGCATCTACTTTGTCCTGGCAGTCGACATAGCTACGGTAATCCGCCAGCACCTGATAGTGGTCGCCAAAGTTAATGAGTGAATCCACCAGATCGCGGTATCGACCCGGTTCCTGCGGACTGAAGAGACCGGTCGCGATTTGTGTCAGCACCTGGTGCAACTCTTCATCTTTTTCATAGTATTCACGCGGTTTGTAGCCCTTGCGACGCAGCGCTTCCACTTCATCTGCCGTGTTACCGAAGATAAAGATATTTTCCTCGCCGACATGCTCGAGCATTTCCACATTCGCACCGTCCAACGTCCCGATAGTCAGCGCCCCGTTCAGCGCAAACTTCATATTGCTGGTCCCGGACGCTTCCGTCCCCGCCAGCGAGATCTGCTCTGACAGATCGGCCGCCGGAATGATCACTTGCGCCAGGCTCACGCTGTAGTTAGGGATAAACACCACTTTCAGCTTATCGCCAATCACCGGATCGTTATTGATCACCTGCGCAACATCGTTGATCAGATGAATAATGTGCTTCGCCATGTAATATGCGGACGCCGCTTTACCGGCAAAGATATTCACTCTCGGCACCCACTCTGCCGTCGGGTCGGCCTTGATGCGGTTATAACGGGTGATCACGTGCAGTACATTCATCAACTGGCGCTTATATTCGTGAATACGCTTGATCTGCACATCAAACAGCGCCTTCGGGTTCACCACTACATTTAACTGTTGGGCTATCACATTCGCCAGCCGCTTTTTATTCTCCAGCTTGGCCTGACGAACAGCCTGATTCACCATCGGATAGTCAATATGCTGCTCCAACTCACTCAACTGGCTCAGATCAGTACGCCAGGTGCGGCCGATATTTTCATCCAGCACGTCCGAGAGCGACGGGTTCGCCAGTGCCAGCCAGCGACGCGGCGTCACGCCGTTGGTGACATTGAGAAAACGCATCGGAAATATTTCGGCAAAATCAGCAAACAGCGACTGCACCATCAGGTTAGAGTGCAGCTCAGAAACGCCATTCACTTTATGACTGACCACCACCGCCAGCCAGGCCATACGCACACGACGCCCGCTGGCTTCATCAATAATTGACGTCCGGCCCAGCAACTCAATATCGTCAGGATGCTGTTCCTGCACCGTTTTCAGGAAATAGTCATTAATTTCAAAGATGATTTGCAAATGGCGCGGCAAAATCTTGCCGAGCATTTCCACCGGCCAGGTCTCCAGTGCCTCACTCATCAAGGTATGGTTGGTATACGAGAACACCTGGCAGGTCACTTCAAACGCGTCGTCCCATTCAAACTTATGTTCGTCAATCAACAGGCGCATCAGTTCCGGAATAGACAACACCGGGTGCGTATCATTGAGGTGAATGGCGATCTTATCCGCCAGATTCTCATACGTCTGATGCAACTGATAATGACGGCTCAGGATGTCCTGAATCGTCGCCGAGACAAGGAAATACTCCTGACGTAAACGCAATTCACGCCCGGAATAGGTCGAGTCATCCGGATAGAGGACGCGCGAAACGTTTTCGGAATGGTTTTTATCCTCTACCGCCGCGAAGTAATCCCCCTGGTTGAATTTACCCAGATTGATCTCGCTACTGGCCTGGGCATTCCACAGGCGCAGCGTATTGGTCGCGTCAGTATCATAGCCGGGGATAATCTGGTCATAGGCCACCGCGAGGATCTCTTCGGTTTCGACCCAGCGGCTCTTTCTTCCCTCCTGCTGAATACGACCACCAAAGCGCACTTTGTAGCGGGTATTGTGGCGCTTGAACTCCCACGGGTTACCGTATTCCAGCCAGTAATCGGGAGACTCTTTTTGCCGCCCGTCGACAATGTTCTGTTTAAACATGCCGTAGTCATAGCGGATGCCATAGCCGCGTCCGGGCAAGCCCAGCGTCGCCAGCGAATCAAGGAAGCAGGCCGCCAGTCGCCCGAGGCCGCCATTACCAAGGCCCGGGTCATTCTCTTCATCGATCAGCTCTTCGAGATCCAGTCCCATCTCCTCCAGCGCGCTTTTCACGTCATCATAAATGCCAAGCGAGAGCAGTGCGTTGGAGAGCGTGCGGCCAATCAGGAACTCCATCGACAAATAGTAAACCTGACGCACCTCTTGGGAGAGCTGCGCGCGAGTGGAGCGCAGCCAACGTTCTACCAGTCTGTCGCGCACAGCAAACAACGTGGCATTCAGCCATTCATGTTTGTTAGCGATAACCGGATCTTTACCGACGGTGAACATGAGTTTGTAGGCAATCGAGTGTTTTAATGCCTCAATACTTAATGTCGGTGCTGAATAAGTAAAAGGTGCATTCATAAGCGTGATTCCTGGAAATCTATTTCAACCGAAAATAAAGATCGCGGTACGACTGTGCTGCGACCTGCCAGCTAAAATCCATGGCCATTGCCTGCCGCTGGACAAAGCGCCAAAGCGAAGGCCGGGACCACAACACGAAAGCCCGCCTGATTGCTCTTAACAGCGCCCAGGCATTACTGTCCTCAAAAACAAAACCGCTGGCGATGCCATCGGCCAGGTTTTCCAGCGAACTGTCGGATACGGTATCCGCCAGCCCTCCGGTACGACGCACCAGCGGTAATGTCCCATACTTCAGGCCATACAATTGCGTTAAACCACATGGCTCAAAACGGCTCGGCACCAGAATCACATCTGCGCCGCCCATGATGCGATGCGAGAAGGCTTCGTGATAACCAATCTGTACCCCGACCTGCCCGGAATGTTCGGCGGCAGCAGCCAGGAACCCTTCCTGTAACACCGGATCGCCTGCACCGAGCAGCGCCAGTTGCCCACCTTGTTCAAGTAACCCCGGAAGCGCCTCCAGCACCAGGTCGAGGCCTTTCTGGCTGGTCAGTCGGCTAACCACCGCAAAAAGCGGAACTTTATCGTTAACCTTCAATCCCATAGCGATTTGTAGCTGGCGTTTGTTCTCCGCTTTCTCTTCCAGCGTATCCCGCGTATAACGCGCGCCAAGCAACAGATCGGTGGACGGGTCCCAAATTTTTTCATCCACACCGTTGAGTATGCCGCTCAATCGCCCTTCAAGCTGCCGCTGACGCAGCAGGCCTTCCATACCATACGCATACTGCGGTTCGGTGATCTCCCGTGCATAGGTCGGACTCACGGCAGTAATATGATCGGCATAATACAATCCCGCCTTCAAAAACGAGATCTGACCGTTAAATTCCAGACCATGCATGTTAAAGAACGACCATGGCAATTGGATGTCATCCATATGTTGTGCATAAAACATGCCTTGATAGGCGAGGTTATGCACGGTAAAGACGGATTTCGCCGGACGCCCGTTTGCCGCAAGGTAAGCGGGAACCAGGCCTGCATGCCAATCGTGAGCATGCACCACATCCGGGCGCCAGAATGGATCAAGCCCGGTGGCCATTTCGCTGCCCACCCAACCCAGCAGAGCGAAACGCAGTACGTTGTCAGGGTAAGCAAACTGGTTTGTGTCGTGGTAAGGACTACCGGGACGTTCGTAAAGGTGCGGCGCGTCGATCAGGTATATTCCCACACCGTTAAAATGCCCGAACAGCAGCGTAATACGCCCGGCGAAAGTGTCCCGACGGGACACCACATGTGCATCAGTCACACCCCGTCGAATATCGGGGAAAGCGGGCAGCAATACGCGGGTATCAACACCACCGGCAATCTGCGCCGCAGGCAACGCGCCAATCACGTCCGCCAGACCTCCGGTCTTCAGCAACGGAAACATCTCAGAACATACATGTAAAACCTGCATTATCGCTCCTGTTCAAAACCACCCGGTTAGCGAAGCCGTTAGCGGGAAAACAGCGCGCGGACCCCTTCCGCGCAAGGTTAAAATAAAGGCTTTCAGGCTTTCAGTTTGCGTAACATTTCACGCGTGACCAGTACAATCCCCTCTTCTGAACGGTAAAAGCGACGGGCGTCTTCCTCTGCGTTTTCGCCAATCACGGTACCTTCAGGGATTTCACAAGCTCTATCGATAATGCAGCGGCGCAGCCGACAGGAGCGCCCAACCCAGACATCAGGCAGCAGCACAGCCGAGTCGATATTGCAGAACGAATTCACGCGCACGCGATTGAACAACACCGACTGCACCACCACTGACCCGGAAATGACACAACCACCAGCCACCAACGAATTCAATGTCATGCCATGGCTACCGGAGCGGTCCTGCACGAATTTCGCGGGTGGAAGAGATTCATTATAGGTACGGATTGGCCAGCTTTGATCGTACATGTCCAGTTCCGGCACCACTGAGGCTAAATCGAGGTTCGCTTTCCAGTAAGCTTCCAGCGTTCCCACGTCCCGCCAGTAGGGCTCTGAATTCGGGTCAGACTGTACACAGGAGAGCGGGAAAGGGTGCGCATACGCCATGCCAGCCTTTACCACCTTCGGCAGGATATCTTTGCCGAAATCATGGCTTGAGTTTTCGTCTTTATCATCCTGCTCCAGCAAGCCGTACAGGTACTCCGCATCGAAAATGTAGATACCCATACTGGCCAGCGCCTTGCTGTCATCGCCAGGCATACTGGGCGGTTGCGCGGGTTTCTCGACGAAGTCGATCACTTTGTCCTGGTCATCAACAGCCATGACGCCGAACGCGGTCGCTTCATGAACGGGCACCGGCAAACAGGCAACGGTGCAGCGCGCGCCTTTCTCGACATGGTCGATAAGCATGCGCGAATAGTCCTGTTTGTAGATATGGTCTCCCGCCAGAATGACGATGTATTCCGCACCGTAGCGCCGAATAATATCGAGGTTCTGCGTCACCGCATCCGCCGTGCCGCGGTACCAGTGTTCTCCGTGCACGCGCTGTTGAGCAGGCAACAGATCGACAAACTCGTTCATCTCTTCATTGAAAAAGGCCCAGCCGCGTTGGATGTGTTGCACCAGCGTGTGGGATTGATATTGCGTTATTACGCCAATACGGCGAATACCGGAGTTAATGCAGTTAGACAGGGCGAAGTCGATAATGCGGAATTTACCGCCGAAGTGCACCGCAGGTTTGGCACGCTTGTTGGTTAAATCTTTCAGGCGCGTCCCGCGCCCTCCTGCCAGGATCAGGGCGACAGACTTTAATGGCAGCTGACGGGCCAACATTGTAGGGTCGTTCTTTTCTAATCTCACCATGACTGACTCCATTTTTATGACCGCTGAAATACACACACTCCGTGTGCTGGCCCATGCCAGACAGCCATTACGACCGGGTTGTCTTCTCCGGCAAAGGGAGGAATGGCGCGCCACTCCCCTTCGGGCAATATGATTTCCGCTACCTCAGGCGTGGCGTTAATCGCGATCAGCACATTGCCTGACAGCAGAATTTGTAAACGCTGCATCCCCTGTTGCCACTCCTGCGTAGTGAGTGGCGCTCCTTCGTTGTTTAACCAGACGACATGACCGTCGCCCTCCTCCCACCATGTATCGCGGGTCAATGCCGGAATTTGCTGACGCAGGTGGATCAACGCGGCGGTAAATGCAACCAGCCCGCTATCGGCTTGCGTCCAGTCGAGCCATGTCAGCGCATTGTCCTGACAATACGCATTATTGTTGCCGTGCTGGCTGTGCCCCTGTTCGTCACCAGCCAGCAGCATTGGCGTGCCTTGCGACAACAGCAGCGTCGTCAACAATGCATGTACGCTGGCGCGCCGCCGTTCAATCACATCCAGGTTGCCACCCAGCCCTTCAAACCCGTGATTGTTGCTGTGGTTATTATTTGTGCCATCGCGATTGTCTTCACCGTTAGCTTCGTTGTGCTTATGGTTGAAACAGACGCAATCCCGCAGCGTAAAACCATCATGGGCGGTGATCAGGTTGACCGACGCAGACGGCAAGCGGCCACCGCGTTTAAAGACATCGCTGGAGGCGGCAAAACGTCCGGCAAACTCCCCGAGGGGAAGCGATGTTTCAAGCCAGAAACGGCGCATCGCATCGCGGAAATGGTCGTTCCACTCGGCAAAGGGCGCAGGATAGTTACCAACCTGGTAGCCGTCAGGACCAATATCCCAGGGCTCCGCGATCAATTTCAGGTCGCGTAATACAGGATCGTTCTTGATCGCCATAAACAGCGGCGCCTGCTGGCTGAACGCTGGCGTACGCCCCATCACCGATGCGAGATCAAATCGAAAACCATCCACATGGAACGTCTCCACCCAGTAACGCAGACATGCATGGGCATACGCCACGACGCCAGGGTTACTCAGGTTCAGCGTGTTACCGCAGCCGGTCCAGTTGTGATAATCGCCATCCTCTCTAATCCAATAATAGCTACGGTTGTCAATTCCGCGCAGGGAGAGGGTCGGACCGTCGAGATCGATTTCGGCGGTGTGGTTAAGCACGATGTCGAGGATCACTTCGATTCCAGCCTGGTGCAGCGCTTTCACCGCCTCGCGAAATTCAACAATGGCCTGCCCCGGCGCACTGGCGTAACGTGGATTCAGCGCAAACAACGCCAGCGGGTTATAGCCCCAGTAGTTGCTTAATCCCAACCGCTGCAAACGCGGCTCGCTGGTGAAGTGGGCAACCGGCATTAACTCCAGCGCGGTAATGCCAAGATGTTTAAACCAGTTGATCATCACCGGATGCCCCAGCGCCTTGTAGGTGCCGCGAATGGCTTCCGGAATATCGGGATGGAGCCAGGTCAATCCTTTAACGTGCGCTTCATAAATAACGGTGTTACCCCAGGGAATACGCGGCGGGGCATCATGCTCCCAGTCGAAGACTTCATGCACCACAACGCTGCGCGGGGCAATAGCGGCATTATCGTGTGGATCGGGCTGCTCATCGCCGCCATGGAATAGCGGGTTATCCTGCACATCGCCTTCCACGCGCTGCGCGCAAGGATCGAGTAATAATTTCGCCGGGTTGAAACGGTGCCCTTGCGCAGGATCCCAGGGGCCATGCACCCGATAGCCGTATTGCAGACCAGCCCGACCGCCTTCCAGAAAACCGTGCCAGACATCCCCGGTACGGCCAGGCAAATCAACGCGCTGCTCATTGCCTTCATCATCAAACAGGCACAGTTCTACACGCTCCGCATGGGCGGAGAAGAGTGTAAAATTGACGCCATCATCCCGTAGATGCGCACCGGGTGGTGTGGCGTTACCGGCCGCCAGTCTCGTCATTCCCCCTCCCTGACCAGCCAGATGGTGCCCAGCGGTGGCAATGTCAGTAACAGCGAGTGTTCACGCCCACGATTGGCGATCGCATCACTGTGCAACACACCGCCGTTACCGGTATTGCTGCCGTGGTAATGCATAGAGTCGCTGTTCAGCTCTTCACGCCAGCGACCTGGCTGATTAATCCCCACGCGGTAATCGTAGCGCGGTACTGGCGTGAAATTGCTGGCGACAATGATTTCATTACCCTGCTTATCCCGGCGTACAAAAACAAATACCGAGGCTTCATGATCGTCCACCACCAGCCACTCAAAACCGTAGGGATCATAATCCAGCTCATGTAGCGCTTTATGATGGCGATAGGCGTGGTTCATATCGCGTACCAGCCGCTGAACACCGTGGTGCCAGTTATCACCGCCCTCCAGCAAATGCCAGTCAAGGCTGCTATCGTGATTCCACTCGCGCCCCTGGGCGAATTCGTTACCCATAAAAATCAGTTTCTTGCCGGGAAAAGCCCACATCCAGGCGTAGTAAGCGCGCAGGTTGGCGAACTTCTGCCAGGCATCGCCGGGCATCCTGTCGAGGATCGATTTCTTGCCATGCACCACTTCGTCATGGGATAGCGGCAGAATAAAGTTTTCGGTGTAGTTATAGAGCATGCCGAAAGTGAGTTTGTCGTGGTGGAACTTGCGGTACACCGGATCAAGCTTCATGTAGTCCAGCGTGTCGTGCATCCACCCCAGATTCCACTTGAACCAAAAACCCAGTCCCCCCATCGAAGCCGGGCGTGACACGCCGGCAAAATCCGTAGACTCTTCCGCCATACTGACCGCTCCGGGAGCCTGCTCACCGAGGATACGGTTGGTATTGCGTAAAAACTCAATTGCCTCGAGGTTTTCGCGCCCGCCATATTCATTGGGGATCCACTCCCCTTCTTTGCGGCTGTAATCGCGGTATATCATCGATGCCACCGCATCCACACGCAGCGCATCAATGCCAAAACGTTCGATCCAGTACAGCGCATTGCCGACCAGGTAGTTGCTCACTTCCCGACGGCCATAGTTGTAGATCAGCGTGTTCCAGTCCTGGTGAAAACCTTCACGTGGATCGTTATGTTCGTAGAGTTTGGTGCCATCGAAATCCGCCAGACCAAAATCATCAGAGGGGAAATGTCCCGGAACCCAATCGAGGATCACACTAAGGCCGGCGGCATGTGCAGTATGGATAAAATGCAGGAAGTCATCGCGGGTGCCAAAACGGCGAGTCGGCGCATAAAGCCCGGTTGGCTGATAGCCCCAGCTCCCGTCGAAGGGGTGTTCGTTAATCGGCATCAGCTCCAGATGGGTGAATCCCATCCATTTGGCGTAGGGCACCAGTTGATCCGCTAATTCCCGGTAACTCAGCCAGAAATTGTTGTCGGCATGTCGACGCCAGGAGCCCAGGTGCACTTCATAGATAGAGATAGGCGCATCAAACTGATTTGCTTTTTTGCGCTCTTCACTCTGTGTTTTCTTGCCTGGCAGGCCGCAAATCAGCGATGCGCTGTCCGGACGCATCTGGGATTCAAACGCGTAAGGATCGGCTTTGATCCGCAGTTTGCCTTGTGCATCTATCATCTCAAATTTATACAGTTGCCCGTTCAGCGCTCCGGGGATAAACAGCTCCCAGATCCCGCTTTCACGACGCAGGCGCATGGGGTGGCGACGACCATCCCAGTAGTTAAACTGCCCAACTACGGAGACGCGCTGCGCATTAGGCGCCCAGACGGAAAAACGTGTCCCCACCACGCCCTCCATTGTATCGGCATGCGCGCCAAGCGTTTCGTACGGCCGCATATGCGTGCCTTCACTCAGCAGCCAGGCATCAACATCCTGCAACAGAGGGCCGAAGCGATAAGGGTCATCAATCAGGTTCTCCTGTCCGTGCCAGACAACGGCAAACTGATAATAGAAAGGATTTTTGCGGCGCTGCATCACGCCACAGAAAAAGCCCCGCGAGTCGAGACACTCCAGCTTGCCGACTTTGCGTCCGGTTTTCGGTTCGATAACCCAGACTTCCGTGGCATCGGGCAACAGGGCACGAACCTCAAGACCTGCGTCGGTGGAATGCATTCCCAATACGGAAAAAGGATCGGCAAAATGACCGGCGATTAGCGCGTCAATCACGTTTTTATCAACATCAACGGACATGGTTCTCATCCTGTTGTAATGGTATCGCACCTTCCACCGTGGTTACGTCCGGTTGCGATACTTATGTGATCTGAACGGTGCAGCCCCTCGGGAATCTGCTCAGCACCGTCCCATTTCAGGCAAAATATGAAAATACCCAATCTTAAGCATAGCCAACGTGCTCAGACTCTTGAGAAAATAAAAACATCACTTTTTATTTGCGGAAAATTTGCGGAAAAAAAGCATAAAAAAAGGGGTGCCGAAGCACCCCCTGATTCTTTTTTATGCTTACGCCAGTTGGCGCAACATACGACGCAGCGGCTCGGCTGCCCCCCACAAAAGCTGGTCACCTACGGTGAAAGCGGAGAGGAACTCCGGCCCCATATTCAGCTTACGCAGACGGCCCACAGGCGTGGTCAGCGTGCCAGTGACTGCGGCAGGTGTCAGTTCGCGCATGCTGATCTCACGATCGTTTGGCACCACTTTCGCCCACGGGTTATGCGCCGCCAGCAGTTCTTCCACGGTCGGAATTGAGACATCTTTTTTCAGTTTGATGGTGAAAGCCTGGCTGTGGCAGCGCAGCGCGCCGATACGTACGCAAAGGCCATCAACCGGAATGATGCTGGAGGTGTTGAGGATTTTGTTGGTTTCCGCCTGGCCTTTCCACTCTTCACGGCTCTGACCGTTATCAAGCTGTTTGTCGATCCACGGGATCAGGCTTCCCGCCAGCGGTACACCAAAGTTATCGACCGGCAGCTCGCCACTGCGGGTCAACGCGGTGACTTTGCGTTCGATGTCGAGAATAGCGGAAGCCGGATCCGCCAGTTCCGCCGCAACGTGGTTGTGCAACTGACCCATTTGCGTCAGCAGCTCGCGCATGTGGCGCGCGCCGCCACCGGATGCCGCCTGATAGGTGGCGACAGAAACCCACTCCACCAGATCGTTGGCGAAGAGCCCGCCGAGGGACATCAGCATCAGGCTGACGGTACAGTTGCCGCCGACAAAGGTTTTCACGCCATTGTTCAGCCCGTCGTTAATCACAGCCTGGTTGACCGGGTCGAGAATAATAATGGCGTCATCTTTCATGCGCAGCGAAGAGGCTGCGTCAATCCAATAACCCTGCCAGCCGCTTTCCCGGAGCTTTGGATAGATTTCGTTGGTATAATCGCCGCCCTGGCAGGTGACAATGATGTCGAGTGCCTTCAGCGCTTCCAGATCGAACGCATCCTGAAGTGTGCCCGCTGCCTGGCCGCTGAATGCGGGAGCAGCTTGCCCAAACTGGGAAGTGGAAAAGAAGACAGGGCGAATGGCGTCAAAATCGCGCTCTTCAACCATGCGTTGCATGAGTACAGAGCCGACCATTCCGCGCCAGCCGATAAAACCAACATTTTTCATAGCGAAGTTCCTGCAGAGGTGTGTGCTGTTGTGCGAGCCAGTGTCCAACTGGGGTATGACCACATTACAAAATGCTGCCAAAGTCGCAAGTGAAATTAATCAATGATCGCGAATGTATCAGAAACGCAGCTAATTACTGCAATTATGTGGCAAGTGTCAGGGATAATAATGAATGAGTGAGATCATCTCCGCAACCGTGTTGCTGATCCTGATTATGGATCCGTTGGGCAACCTGCCTATCTTTATGTCGGTATTAAAACATACCGAGCCCAAGCGCCGCCGGGCCATCATGATCCGCGAACTGCTGATCGCCCTGCTGGTGATGTTTATCTTCTTGTTTGCTGGTGAAAAGATCCTCGCGTTGCTGAACTTACGCGCCGAGACGGTCTCCATTTCCGGCGGCATTATTCTGTTTCTGATCGCCATTAAGATGATTTTTCCCAGTGAGTCTGGCGGCAGCAGTGGTCTTCCCGCCGGTGAAGAACCCTTTATTGTGCCACTGGCAATCCCGTTGGTTGCAGGCCCGACTTTGCTGGCAACGTTGATGCTGTTGTCGCACCAATACCCGAATCAGATGGGGCATCTGGTGATTGCGCTGCTGATTGCCTGGGGCGGTACGGTGGCCATTCTGCTGCAATCATCGTTGTTTCTGCGTCTGCTCGGTGAGAAAGGCGTCAATGCGCTGGAACGCCTGATGGGGCTAATTCTGGTAATGCTCGCCACCCAAATGTTCCTCGATGGGATAAGAGTGTGGATGAAGGGATAGCCTACTCCTCTTCAATTTTTATCTGTCTGTCCCGGCTGCGGAGGGACTTTGAGGTAAGCAACAGCGTTTGATATCACCTTGCCAGACGCGGGTAAAAAAACACCACGTTAAACAACGTGGTGTTTTTCAACGCCAGATGGCGGTTTTGCCTTATCAACCAGGCATACAAACCTTAGCTCAGCAGTGTAAAGGCAATCATGCCAATAATCGCGCCGGTGGTGCCGAGGATGGTCTCCATCATCGTCCAGGTCTTCAGGGTTTGCGCTTCCGTCGCACCGGTAAAGCGACCATACAGCCAGAAACCGGCGTCGTTCACGTGGCTCACCACGATGGATCCCCCCGCGATGCAAATAGAGAGTGCTGCCATCTGCGCGCCGTTGAAGTGCAGTTGCTCAATCACGGGCATCACCAGACCGACCGCAGTCAGGCAAGCCACCGTGGCGGAACCCTGAATAATGCGCACCGCCGCCGCCAGCACAAAGCACGTGATCGCGATAGGCAGTCCCATTCCGGTCAGTGCTTCGCCCAGTGCCGGGCCGACGCCTGAGTCAACCAGCACCTGCTTGAACACGCCGCCCGCACCGATCACCAGCAAAATAATGCCAGCCGGCTGCAACGCATGACCGCAAATTTCCATCACGCGATCTTTCGCCATGCCCTGACGTATTGCCAGGCCGTAAATCGCCACCAGGCACGCCACAAGGATCGCGGTGAACGGGTGACCGATAAATTCCAGCCAGTCATACAGGCTGCTGCCTTCGGTCACGAAGCGCGCAGCGATGGTTTTCATCCCGACCAGCACCAGCGGCAGCAGGATCAGCGACAGACTGAAAGCAAATGACGGCATTTTGCCTTCGCCCAGATGCGGCTCGCTAACATCGTCCGGAATATGCAGTTGCACATGGCGACTAATAAAGTTGCCCCACAGCGGACCCGCAATCAGCATGCCTGGGATTGCCGCACACAGGCCAATCAGGATCATCCAGCCAAAATCCGCATGCATCTGCGAAGCCAGCAGCATTGGCGCGGGCCCCGGTAGCAGGAACGCCGCGGCCGCCGCAACACCGGCAAACAACGGGATCACCAGTTTGACCAAGTTAGTGCCGGTGTGGCGCGCCATTGAGAACGCAACACTAATCAGCAACACAATCGCCACTTCAAAGAACAGCGGTAATGCGCAAATCAACCCTGCCAGACCAATCGCATAATGTGCGCGATTGTGACCAAAAGATTTGAGCATCTTGACGGCGATTTGATCCACCGCGCCGGTCTCATGAAGAATTTTGCCGAACATCGCGCCGAGCGCCACCACAATGGCGAGGAAACCCAGCGTACCGCCCATGCCTTTTTCCATGGTCTGCGCGATCTTAATCAACGGCATTCCGGAAAAAAGCCCTGCACCAATAGACACCACCATCAAAGCCATGAAAGCATGCATACGCGCTTTCATCACTAAAAACAGCAGCAGTAAAACCGACCCTACTGCTGTTAAAACAAGCGTTAATGTACTCACTGCGCACTGCCTTTATTAATGACTGCAATCGTGCTGGCGACCACGTCGTCCAGCGGTTGATCGATATCAACGATCAGCACATCACGCTCATCTGCGCCCGGCTCTTCCAGCGTGTCAAACTGGGTTACCAGCATCTGCGTTTTGAAGAAATGGCCTTTACGCGCTTTCAGACGGCTTTCGATGACATCAAAATCGCCTTTCAGATAGATAAATGAGAGGTTCGGGTTACCGTCGCGCAGCTGATCGCGGTAATGCTTTTTCAGCGCCGAGCAGACAATTAGCGACACTTTATTGGTGCGTTGCATGGCAAACGCGGCGTCGTTCAGCGCCTGTAGCCACGGCTTACGGTCATCGTCGTTCAGCGGTTCACCGGACGCCATTTTAGTGATGTTGCTGCGCGGATGAAGGAAGTCACCGTCAAGAAACGCGGCATGCAGCTGATGCGCCACTTCGCTGGCGACGGCAGATTTACCACTGCCGGAAACGCCCATCAGGACATAAACGTGGTGATCAAGATTAGTCGTGCTCAAAGGGAGGCCCCCACTGGTGCAAGAGTGAATTGTTACGGGTAACTGTTATCGGTAACATTGTCCTGCCGGGGTAACGGAGAAGCAATATCCATTCGTGCCAGAGATAAATAAGTGTGAGCTACTTCAAATTTGTCAGACTAAATAGATCCACCCGGTGACAAAGTGAAACCTAAATCTAACATTTTCGGCGTAACTGCTTCACCACGAATGCGCGCCAGCAGACGTTCGGCTCCGATACGCCCCATACGTTCACGCGGCGTGAGCACGCTCGCCAGACGCGGCTCCATTACCTGGCCAATGTCGTGACCGTGGAACCCGGCGATCGCCATATCATCAGGAATTCTCAGCCCCAGGCGCTGGCACTCAAACGCGGCACCTACCGCCAGGTCATCGTTGGTACAGAAAATTCCGTCCAGTTGCGGGTACTCGCGACGCGCCTGACGCATCAGTTCAATACCGGCGGTGTAAGAGGAGGACTGTTCCACCATCACACTGTACGGCGTGAGCCCGGCATCCAGCATCGCCAGCTCGTAACCCTTCTGTTTGATGATAGTACGTTCATCCAGACGTGCGCCGAGATAGGCAACGCCGCGATGACCGCGTTCAATAATCGCGGCGGTCATCTGCCGCGCCGCTTCGAAGTTATCGAAACCGACGGCGATATCCAGGCAGGGAGATTTGCTGTCCATTAATTCCACGACCGGAATGCCCGCCACTTCAATCATTTTCAGCGTACGTGGCGTATGTGTGCGTTCGGTGAGGATCAGGCCGTCAATGTTCCAGGAGAGCATCGATTCCAGACGCTCTTCTTCCATTTCGGCTTTATAACCGTAGTGCGCCAGCATGGTTTGATAGCCGTGCGCATCCGTTACGCTTTCAATACCGCGCAACACTTCAGCGAACACCTGGTTGGTCAGCGACGGAAGCAATACGCCAATAGCGCGGCTGGTGGCGTTAGAGAGAATATCGGGAGCGCGATTGGGAATGTAACCCAGCTCATCAAGCGCAGCAGCGATTTTGCCACGTAACGCAACGGACACCTGTTCCGGGTTACGCAAAAAACGGCTGACCGTCATTTTGGTCACGCCAACGCGATCGGCCACATCCTGAAGTACGGGTCTTTTCTTTTTCATCGTCCTGACATTTTAAACAGAGAGAGATTTTCTCAGTTTATCACGGACAACGCGCAACCTTCCGGCCAAAACCAGAAGGTTGCGTCATTTATTTAAGCCACATCAAACTGGCGGCAGGTCAAACAGCAGAATTTCACTGTCGCTATCGGCATGAACCGAGATAGCCTGCTCATCCCAGATTGCCAGACCATCGCTGGTGGTGGCTTTGGTGCCGTTAATGGTGACATCCCCTTTTACCACCTGGATCCACACGCGGCGATCCGCGGCGATCTGGTGTACCGACTGCTCATCTTTCAACAGTGCCCAGCGGTAAAGTTCCATATCCTGGTGCACTTTCAGAGACCCATTGCGTGCGTCCGGCGACAGCACCAGTTGTTTACCCTGCGCAGCATCAAAGCGGCGCTGCTCGTAGCGCGGCGTGATGCCGTTCGTTTCCGGAATGATCCAGATTTGGTACAGGCGCAGACGCTCAGTATCGCTTGGGTTGTACTCAGAGTGACGTACCCCGGTCCCGGCGCTCATAATCTGGAATTCACCCGCAGGCACCTGCTCTTTGTTGCCCATACTGTCCTGGTGCTCAACGGCCCCTTCCAGCACATAGGTCAGGATTTCCATGTCTTTGTGCGGATGGGTGCCGAAACCCTGCCCCGGATCGATCACGTCGTCGTTAATGACGCGAAGCGCCGAGAAGCCCATAAAATTCGGATCATAATAGTTGGCGAAAGAGAACGTGTGCCAGGAATCCAGCCAGCCATGATTTGCGTGGCCACGGTCGTTTGCTTTGCGTAAGAAGATCATGTTTTTTACCCCCGTATGTTTTCGATGGGGTAAGTGTGGACGCAATCGGTCGGGGATCATAGAGGGTGAAAATTGACTCCTCTGTTCAAAAAATGTGAACAAGTTGTGAGGAGTCTTTTCAGGCTATTTTGCGAGGGTTACCGTGGCAGGTGACGCCTGCTCAAAGGCACGCTCCAGCAGTTCAAGGTTGGTGAGAACTTCAGATTCCTTGACGTAATTTGGCGCGCCATTCACCAGCGTTTCATACAACGCATCGTAGACGCGGCCATAATCGCCTTTTTCCGGCGCGATCTCTTCCCGCACCGTCTCGCCCGCTGCATTCACATACTCAAGCACGCCAATGCTATCGTCTGCGGCAAATCCGGCCTCACCCGGCATGATATTGGCTTTCAGGCTGGTTTCCTGTTGATCGATACCGTATTTGATAAACGAACCTTTGGTGCCATGAACAATAAATTTGGGGTAGTCGATCTTCACCAGGTGGCTGGTTTTGACGATGGCTTTCAAATCGCCATAAAAGAGTTGTGCTTCGAAGGTATCGTCCGGATTGGCCTTATTACGCAGACTACGGATGTCATACGCGGCATGATCCGGTCGGCCAAACAGAGAGATAATTTGGTCCATGGTATGAACGCCCAGACCGTAAAAGGATCCCTCCTGCGGCAAGCCGGGTTTGGTTTCCGCCACCGGGCGGTAATAATCAAAATGGCTTTCGATTTCAACGATATTGCCAAGCTTACCGCTTTCAATCGCCTTTTTGGTAGTCAGGAAGCAGGCGTCAAAACGGCGATTCTGATACGGCGTGACCGTCAGACCTTTGCGTTTCGCCAGTTCAAACAGGGTGATCGCTTCCGCCATCGTTGGCGTAAACGGCTTTTCCACCAGCACATTTTTACCCGCTTCCAGCGCTCGCTTTGCATAGTCGAAGTGGCTGTCAGCGTGGGTGCAGACGATCACCAGTTTGACCTGCGGATCATTAAAGATGTCATCAATATCGCTGGTAAAGTGAATATGTTGATACTGCGGATGCTGCTCTTCTGGTTTAGGGTGACGCCGGAAAATATGCGCCACATGCCAGCTCGCTTTGCGGTTGAGTACGTAGGGAAGATGATAGCGAGTGGTGCTTTTGCCAAATCCAATGAATGCGCAATGTAAGGTCATGTTCCAGTCCTTGTTAAGGTGACTGCCATTACCATAGCGCAATCTTGCGGAAGTTGTCCCTGCATGGGGTCTTAAAAGACCGGCATGCTTGCGGCAAAAAAAAAGCCAGCACCCGGCTGGCTAAGAAAATACTGGAAGCAATGTGAGCAATGTCGTGCTTTCAGGATTACCGCTACGGTTTCCCTGAACGCATAGCAATAATAATCATTATCATTCGCACTTGTCTACTGATTTTTGCAAAAATTGGCAGTTGACGCTGCATCACAAAGCCAGGAATGTGTAAGGCACCCCCACAAACCAGGAGAAGCAGGATGAGTAAGATAGTGATACGCCATGCCGAAGCGCGCGATGCAGAAGCTCTACGCCAGTTTTATGCGCAACCTGAGGTGTATCACAACCTGCTACAGCTACCTCACCCGCCTGCTGAGCTGTGGGAAGATCGTCTGAAACCGCAGCCAGGCCGCCGCCAGTTGGTCGCCTGTATTGATGAACAGGTCGTCGGAAACCTGACGCTGATGTTGGAACAAAATCAGCGACGTAGCCATGTGGCCTTTTTTGGCATGGCGGTTTCGTCAGCGTTTCACAATCGCGGCGTCGCCAGTGCACTTATGCAGGAGATGATCAACCTGTGCGATAACTGGTTGCGCATCGAACGCATTGAATTGACGGTGTTTATCGATAACGCGCCCGCGCTGGCCGTGTACCGCAAATTCGGCTTTGAGATCGAGGGCACAGCTAAGCGTTACGCACTGCGCAATGGCGAGTATGTGGATTCTTACTTTATGGCACGCGTGAAGGGTTAAACGGAAACCTCTCCCCGGGTGGGGAGAGGTTTAAATCAATAACCGGCCGTTAAATCATCCACCGAACGCGGGTCAGACGCGCCATACAGCGTGCCATCCGGCCCGACCATAATGCTCTGCGTACTGCCCATCGCCTCTTTCACCACCACTTTCTGCCCGCGTTGCTCGAGCAGTTTTAGCGTGTCCGGGCTGAAGCCTTTTTCCACGCGCAACTCATCCGGCAACCACTGATGATGAAAGCGCGGCGCATTGCTCGCTTCGGCGACGTTCATCCCAAAATCGATGCTGTTAACCACCATTTGCAGCACTGTTGTGATAATACGACTACCGCCGGGACTACCGGTGACCAGCCAGGTTTTGCCGTCTTTCACCACAATAGTTGGCGACATGGAAGAGAGCGGACGTTTGCCGGGGCCGACCGCGTTGGCGTCACCACCAACCAGTCCGTAGACATTCGGTACGCCGGGTTTTGCGGAGAAGTCATCCATCTCATTATTCAGCAAAATGCCGCTATTCCCCGCGACAATCCCGGTCCCGAACGTGGTGTTCAGTGTATAGGTCACCGAAACCGCATTACCGTCTTTGTCCACCACGGAGAAGTGCGTGGTTTGGTTACTCTCATACGGCTCCAGCTTACCGGGGCGGATCTGGCTGGAGGGCCGGGCTTTGTTAACGTCAATTTTTTCCGCAATGGATTTGGCATACGCTTTATCGGTGAGTGCCTGCCACGGCACTTTCACAAAGTCCGGATCGCCCAGATATTCAGAGCGATCGGCATAGGCGTACTTTTCGGCTTCCGCCATCACCTGCATTGCATCGGCGCTGCCAAAGCCATATTTCGCCATGTCGAAGTTTTCAAGAATATTGAGGATTTGCACAATATGGATACCGCCCGATGACGGCGGCGGCATGGAGTAAACCTGGTAACCACGATAATCACCGCTGATGGGCGTACGCTCTACGGCTTTATAATTTGCCAGATCCTCTTTGCTGATAAGCCCGCCGTTCTTACTCATCTCTTGCACGATCTGGCTGGCAATCTCGCCTTTATAGAAAGCATCCGGCCCTTTCTCCGCAATCAGTTCCAGGCTTTTGGCGAGATTGCTCTGCACCAGTTTGTCGCCTTTTTTCAGCGGTTCGTCGTTTTTCCAGAAAATCGCTTTACTGTTTTCGTGGTTTGGCAACACTTCACTGCCGTAGGTTTTCAGGTCGTCCGCCAGCGCATCATTCACCGTGATCCCTTGTCTGGCCAGCTTAATCGCAGGTTGAATGACTTTGTTCAATGGCAGAGTGCCGTACTTCTCCAGCGCCAGCGAGAACCCCGCAACCGTGCCGGGCGTACCGGAAGCCAGATGCGATGTCAGTGATTTTTTACTGTCCGGGTTGCCTTGATCGTCAAGAAACATATCGCGTGTGGCCGCGGCGGGTGCCATTTCTCGGAAATCGATAGCAGTAACCTTGCCATCTTTGGTGCGGATCATCATAAACCCGCCGCCGCCCAGGTTCCCGGCCTGGGGATGGGTGACTGCCAGCGCATAGCCCACCGCGACGGCAGCATCCACGGCGTTCCCCCCCTGTTTCAGGATATCCACGCCGACACGGGTTGCGGTCTCATCCACGGATGCCACCATGCCCTGCTTCGCCCGCACAGGATGGAAGACATCGGCTTCAACGCCGTATGAGACGGGCGCAGGTGCTTGCGTCGGTGGCGGCGCAGCGCCCGCGCTAAAACATCCTCCCGCGGTCAGCGCGGCGATGGTCACCCAGCGCGCAAACGTCTGTTTCATCATCGTTGTTCTCCGAATAGAAGGGCTACAGTTCCCGATTAAGCCTGGTTCACAACTCCTAAAAAATCATCGTCATGAATGAAACGAGGTAAACTTAGGAGAAGCCTCAAAGGAGGAAAGGACGATGAAACGATTACTGTTTGTGGCGGCACTGCTGCCTTTTGCCGCATTTGCACAGCCACTGAATACCACTAATAATCCCAACCAGCCGGGTTATGTGATCCCCAGCCAGCAGCGCATGGAAACGCGGATGCTTAATCAGCAACAACAACAGCAAGGAATGCTGAATCAACAGCTACAGACGCAAGCCCGTCAACAACAACAACACCTGCAGACCCAGTTAAATAACGACGCGCAACGCGTAAGGCAGGCCCAGCCGGGGGAGCTCGATCCCAGCCGCCAGCAACTGCTCCCCAATACTAACGGCGGCATGCTCAGCCAGGGGATCGGTAATGGTGGCAGGGTGAATATGCAGCAGCATATGTTGCCGCAGAATCAGAACGGCAATCAGCTCAGCAACGGAACAAATAATGCTGATACTGGAACACAGCAGCACATGTTGCCGCAAAATCAGAATGGCGGCCTGCTGCGTGACACGCCGTCATCCACAACGCCTTAAAACGTAAAATCAGGGCCGATCTCGTCGATTTTATCGGTGCAGATACAATCTACGCCCCAGCGCAGCAACTCTCCCGCGCGTTGGGGTTCATTGACGGTATAAACCAGAATGCGTAAACCCGCTGCACGCAGCATCCGCGTGCGGGCTTCGTCCAGCAGACGATGATTCAGGTGAATTGATACGCACCCTAACCGGGTAGTCAGCGCCTGCCAGTCATCACGCCATTCATCCAGCAATAGCCCGCGCGGCAGTTCAGGCGCAGCCTGTTGCGCCGCTTCCAGTGCATCAATCTCAAAGGAAGAGAGCAGCGGGGGCGTCATGTCTGCCCAGAGTTCTCGCGCCGCCAGCGCCACCACTTTGCCCGTCAGCGGCCCGGTGCCGGTGGTGGGTTTGATTTCGATATTGGCCATCATGCCGTGCAGACGGCAGCGCTCCGCCACCTGAGAGAGCAGCGGCAACGGCTCACCTTTAAATTTCCCGCCGTACCAGCCGCCCGCATCCACTTTCAGCAAATCATTCCATGCCAGCTCGCCCGCCACGCCCCAGCCATTGCTGGTGCGCTCGAGGTTGTCGTCATGCAGTAGGAAAATTTGCCCATCTTTTGACAGCTTGGCGTCGAACTCAATCATCGTGTGACCGTAGCGAGCGCCGACATCAATCGCCGCCAGCGTATTTTCCGGCGCCAGTTTACCGCCGCCACGATGCGCGACGATGTGGGGATATGGCCAGTTACTCATACTCGTTGTCCTGTTTCACCATCAAATAAGTGGAGGTGATTTTCCGGCAGAGAGAGCCACAACGTGCTGCCTGCCGCCGGGCGCTCCTGATGCGCAAGACGCACCACCAGCTTCTGCTCTCCCCAGCGCCCATGCGCCAGGTTATCTGCGCCGAGCATCTCCAGCGTATCCATCACCAGCGGGATACCGCCGGCGGATTGTGAGCTTAACGCAATATGTTCCGGGCGGATACCCAGCGTCATTTTACGCCCGGCGTAACCGTGATAGTACCCATTGATGGGCAGCGCCATACCGCTGTCCAGTTCAAAGTGGGTGCCGGCGCTACTGATACGACCATCAAGCAGGTTCATGGCCGGGCTGCCAATAAAACTGGCAACGAAACGGCTGGCGGGTTTTTCATACACCTCAACCGGCGTACCAATCTGTTCCGCCACACCTTTGTTCATCACCATCACCCGCTGTGCCAGCGTCATCGCTTCCACCTGGTCGTGTGTCACATACAACGAGGTGGTGTTCAGGCGACGGTGCAACTGTTGCAGTTCCAGGCGCATCTGTACACGCAGTTTGGCGTCGAGATTCGAGAGCGGTTCATCAAACAGGAATACCGCCGGATCGCGCACAATCGCACGCCCCATCGCGACACGCTGACGCTGACCGCCAGAAAGCTCGCGCGGGCGGCGTTTTAACAGCCCATCCAGTTCGAGAATACGTGCTGCTTCCGCCACGCGCCCGGCGATATGCTCCTTGCCCATACCGCGGATCTTCAGCCCCCACGCCATGTTCTCCTCCACACTCATGTGCGGGTAGAGCGCGTAGTTCTGAAACACCATCGCAATTCCGCGATCTTTGGGTTCCATTTCCGTAACACGCTGGGTATCGATCCAGATATCGCCGCTGGAGACACGCTCCAGCCCGGCGACCATGCGCAGCAGGGTGGATTTCCCACAACCGGATGGCCCAACCATAACAATAAATTCGCCGTCGGCGACATCCAGCGTCAGTGGCTGGATCACCTTGGTTTTACCATTGTCCCAACTCTTCGTAACCGCTTGTAATTTTAATCCTGCCATCTTATTTCTCACTGTCGACCAGGCCGCGTACAAAGGCGCGCTGCATGGCTAAAACGATAACGACCGGGGGGATCAGCGTCAGCAACATGGCTGCCATTACCTGGTTCCATTGCGTGGTGCCTTCGCCGCTGGCAATCATGCCCTTCACGCCCGCCACGGCGGTGCCAAGGTTCACATCGCTGATAATCAGCAGCGGCCACAGATACTGGTTCCAGCCGTAGATAAAGGTGATAACAAATAACGCCGCAAGGTTGGTTTTGGAGAGCGGCAGCACGATGTCGCGGAAAAAGCGCATCGGTGAGGCACCATCAATGCGCGCCGCTTCCATCAGTTCGTCCGGCAGCGTCATAAAGAACTGGCGGAACAGGAATGTTGCGGTGGCCGAGGCCATCAGTGGCAGCGTCAGGCCGGTGTAGCTGTCGAGCATTTTCAGGTTGGCGATCACTTCCACCGTCGGAAAAATGCGCACTTCCACGGGCAGCATTAACGTACTGAAGATCATCCAGAAAAACAGGTTACGCAGCGGGAAACGGAACCAGACGATGGCAAACGCCGACAGGATCGACACGGCGATTTTCCCGATGGTGATCACCAGCGCCATAATGAAACTGTTGGTCAGCATCAACCAGAAAGGCGCGCTGTTCACGCCGATACCGTTTATCCAGATATTGCGCAGGTTTTCCCACAGGTGCGTCCCGGGGATTAAGGTCATCGGGGTGTCATAGACCGCCTTGATATCCAGCGTTGCCGTCACAAAGGCGACATACAGCGGAAACAGCACCACCGCGATGCCGAGAATAAGCATGATATGGCTGAACAGGGTCAGGCCAGGGCGATTCTCAATCATTGGTAGCGCACCTTACTTTCAACATAGCGGAACTGAACGACCGTCAGCACAATCACCAGCACCATCAGCACCACCGACTGCGCCGCAGAAGCGGAGAGATCCAGCCCGGCAAAACCTTCACGGTAGATTTTGTAGATAAGCGTGGTGGTCGCCTGTACCGGTCCACCAGCAGTGGCAGCATCAATAACCGGGAAAGTGTCGAAGAAGGCATACACCAGGTTCACCACCAGCAGGAAAAAACTGACCGGTGCGATTAACGGTAGCGACAATGTGAAGAACCGGCGAACAGGCCCTGCGCCATCAATGGCGGCCGCTTCCACCAGCGAACGGGGGATCGACTGTAACGCCGCAAAAAAGAACAGAAAGTTGTAGCTTATTTGCTTCCACACCGAGGCGAACACCACCAGGAACATGGCCTGGCCGCTATGTTGTGCATGGTTCCAGTCATAGCCAAAGTGTTCCAAAAAGTGGGTGATCAGCCCGCGCCCGGGATTGAAGAGGAAGATCCACAACACTGCGGCAACAGCAGGAGCAACGGCATAGGGCAGCAGCATCAGCGTTTGGTAAATCCGACTGCCGCGCACCACGTTATCCACCAGAGCGGCAAAAAACAGCGACACGAGCAGACCGCTGAACGTCACCAGTGCGCTAAACCGGATAGTCGTCCAGAAAGCATCCAGATAATAGCTGTCGTGAAACAACGCCACGAAGTTATCCAGCCCAACGAACTGGCTGGAAAGCCCGAACGGATCGACGCTCTGCACCGAGTACCACAGCGCTTCGCCCGCAGGCCAGATAAAGAAAATAACCGTGATCGCCAGTTGCGGCGCAACCAGAAGGTAAGGTAGCCAGCGTGAACGAAACACCGGACGGGATGAGGACATAAATTAGCTCTGCTTGTGTTTGCCTCTCCCCTGCCCCTCTCCACCAGGGGCAAAGAGAAAAACACCCTCTCCCGGGTAGAGAGAGGGCCGGAGAGAGGGTGAGAAGATTAAGACTTAGTGGACTGCTCGAAGCGGCGCAGCAGTTGGTTACCACGCTCTACGGCCGCATCCAGCGCCTGCTGCGGGGTTTTCTTGCCGGTCCATACGCTTTCCAGCTCTTCATCAACAATGGTGCGGATCTGCGGCATGTTGCCCAGACGCAGACCTTTGGTGAAAGCCAGAGGCGGCTTGTTCAACATCTGACGGGTAGCGATATCCGCACCGGGGTTTTTGTCATAGAACCCTTGCTGGCGCGTCAGGTCGTAAGCGGCGGTAGTAATCGGCAGATAACCGGTTTTCTGGTGCCATTCGGCTGCGTTTTCCGGTTTCGTCAGGAAGTCGAGGAATTGCGCAACACCTTTGTAGGTTGCCTCGTCTTTGCCCTGCATGACCCACAGGCTCGCTCCACCGATAATGGCGTTCTGCGGCGCACCTTTCACCGTGGCATCGTAAGGCATCATGCCGACGCCATAGTTAAATTTGGCGTAGTGACGAATATCTGCCAGCGACCCAGAAGACGCGGTAGTGATAGCGCAATCGCCGTTATAGAACTTCTCAGTGGACTCATCTTTACGTCCAAAGTAGCTGAATTCACCTTTCTTGTTCAGTGCTTCCAGCATGGCGATATGTTTCACCTGCTCCGGTTTGTTAAATTCCAGTACGGCGTCCGTACCGTCAAAACCGTTGTTTTTGGTCGCCACCGGCAAACCATGCCAGGCGCTGAAGTTTTCAATCTGGATCCAGCCCTGCCAGCCGCTGGCGTAGCCGCATTTCATGCCTGCAGCTTTCAGCTTCGCGGTGTATTCGGCGAGATCCTGCCAGGTTTTCGGCGGCTGGTCCGGGTTCAGACCGGCTTTTTTGAAAGCGTCTTTGTTGTAATAGAGCACCGGCGTGGAGCTGTTAAACGGCTGAGAGAGCAAATGGCCGGTTTTAGAGTCGGTGTAATAGCCGGAAACCGTCGGAACGAACTGGCTTTCATCAAACTTGATGCCTGCGTCCTGGAAGACCTGGTACACCGGCTTGATCGCTTTTGATGCCATCATGGTCGCGGTGCCCACTTCGTATACCTGCAAAATCGCCGGCGCGTTGCCAGTACGGAAGGCAGCGATACCTGCGCTCAGGCTCTGCTCATAGTTGCCTTTGTACACCGGTACGATTTTGTAATCCGGATGGGTGTCATTGAAACGTTGCGCCAGGGAGTCAACTTCTTTACCTAACTCCCCTTCCATCGAATGCCAGAATGGAATGGTGGTTGCGGCCAGGGCGTTGCCTGCAAAAACGAATCCCAGCGCCAGACCCAAAGCTGTATGTCGTAACGTTGTCATTATGCTCTCTCTTGTTATACGGGATGCGCGATATCACGCGTTTTGTGCTCGCGAGGTAACATGACATGCTCGAATGACAGAAAAATAATCTTTTAATTACAAATAAATGACAACCAGGCGTCAGGGAAATGTCGGTGGGATGATAGTAACGTGAAGGAAAAATGGCGGATTGCCAGAGGATAAGGGAAAGGGCTTCCCTGCTCGCAAAGAAGCCCTTTATAAAGGCGCTCAGAGGCGATGCCGGCAACTGTCGCTCCTGAAAAGGCAGGGATTGCTCCCTGCCTCCAGGTTGCTACTTACCGGATTCGTAAGCCATGAAAGCCGCCACCTCCCTGTCGCTATCCCTGTAGCGGATCTCGCACAGTGATTTTCGTGTCAGCCAGGTGAATATCACGAGTGTGAAACACACCATAAATACGCACCAGAGAAGAGTGTTTCGCGGAATTTTCATGGTTCACGCCTCCTTGCCTTGCGGCGGGTAAGAGGCTATCCTGATGTTGTTCAGGCATTCGGATGGCCTCGTGGTGGTTAATCAACATTAACTTACTACGGGGCTTTCTTCTTTCTGCCGCACAACTTTCTACCGTCATGAGGCAAAAAGCCTCAAGCGCCGCCCGCATCATATCCCATCAAATCCGCAGGCAGCATCCCGGCATGGCACTTTTCAGATAATAAAAAACCGGCCACTCGCGACCGGTTCAGATGTTTTACGCGAACGTTTAACCGCCCAGATAAGCACTGCGCACCGCTTCATTCGCCAGCAGCGCTTCACCGGTATCTTCCAGCACCACGTGACCATTCTCCAGCACATAGCCGCGATCGGCGAGCTTCAGCGCCTGGTTGGCGTTCTGCTCCACAAGGAAGATGGTCATCCCTTCTTCACGCAGTTGCTCAATGGTATCGAAGATTTGCTGAATAATGATAGGTGCCAGTCCAAGCGACGGCTCGTCCAGCAACAGCAAACGCGGCTGGCTCATCAATGCACGGCCAATGGCCAGCATCTGCTGCTCACCACCGGACATGGTGCCCGCACGCTGAAGACGGCGCTCATGCAGACGCGGGAACAGCTCATACACCCGCTTAATGCGGGTTTGATACTGCTCGCTGTCGGCAAAGAAACCGCCCATCGCCAGATTTTCCTCAACGGTCATACGCGAAAAGACACGACGCCCTTCCGGGACAATCGCCACCGCTTCACGCATGATCTTCGCGGTTTGCCAGTCGGTAATATCTTTACCATCAAACACAACACGCCCACTGGTGGCGCGCGGATCGCCGCACAGCGTCCCAAGCAGCGTGGTTTTACCCGCACCGTTCGCGCCAATCAGGGTCACGATTTCCCCCTGATTAATATGCAGACTGACATCGTGCAGTGCCTGGATTTTGCCGTAGTGGGCGCTTACTTTGTCAAACGACAACATGACTTTTTCCATCTTAGCCTCACCCACCTTATGCTTCGCCCAAATAGGCGCGGATCACGTCCGGATTGTTACGAATTTCTTCCGGTGTTCCGTTCGCCAGCGGCGTCCCCTGGTTCACCACATAAATACGATCGGAAATGCCCATCACCAGTTTCATATCGTGCTCAATCAGCAGAATGGTGGTGTTGTGGTTATTGCGCAGCTCAACAATCAGCTCATCCAGTTCTTTCGTCTCTTTCGGGTTCAGACCGGCGGCTGGTTCGTCGAGCATCAGGATCTCTGGCTGCGTCACCATGCAACGCACGATTTCCAGACGACGCTGGTCGCCGTAGGCAAGGTTGCTCGCCTGGCGGTTAGCGTGCGCTAACAAACCAATACGATCCAGCCAGGTGGCGGCGCGATCCAGCGCTTCACTCTGCGCCCGGCGAAACGACGGGGTTTTCAGCAGACCAGAAAAGACCCCGGTCTTTAATTGCTGATGCTGTGCCACCAGCAGGTTTTCGATCACCGTCATTTCACGGAACAAGCGCACATGCTGGAAGGTGCGCACCACGCCCATCCGGGCGATTTCCTGACCCGGCAGCCCTTCCAGGTGCTGGTCACGCAGCATAATGGTACCGCCTGTCGGTTTATAGAAACCGGTGAGACAGTTGAACACCGTGGTTTTACCTGCACCATTCGGACCAATCAGCGAAACGATCTCTTGTGCCTTCAGCTCCAGCGCCACGTTGTTAACGGCGAGCAGGCCGCCGAAGCGCATCATCAGGCCGTTTACGGATAATAATGGCTGACTCATGCCTGCTCTCCTTTTACTTGCCCGTTTTTCAGTTTCAACTGCGGACGGGTCATCGGCAGCAAGCCTTGCGGACGCCAGATCATCATCAGTACCATCAAACCACCCAGCATCAACATGCTGTATTCATTAAAGTCACGCATCAGTTCACGGGAGACCACCAGCAGGATAGCGGCGAGGATAACCGCAAATTGCGACCCCATCCCCCCCAGCACCACGATCGCCAGTACAAATGCAGACTCGGCGAAGGTGAAGGATTCCGGACTGACAAACCCCTGGCGCGCAGCAAACAGCGTCCCGGCAAAACCGGCAAACGCCGCACTGATGGTAAACGCCGTCAGCTTGATGCGGGTCGGGCTAAGACCCAACGAACGGCAGGCGATCTCATCTTCGCGCAGCGCTTCCCACGCTCTGCCCAGCGGCATGCGCAGCAGACGGTTGATCACAAACAGCGTCACCACCACCAGCAGCAGCGCCACCAGGTAGAGGAACACGACACGATCGCCGGGATCGTATTGCACATTAAAGAAGTTGCTGAAGGTATCCCAACCGCCTTCACGCGCCGTCCGGCTGAACTCCAGACCAAACAGCGTCGGTTTCGGGATCTGGCTAATGCCGTTCGGGCCACCCGTAACTTCAGTATTGTTCAACAGCAGAATACGGACGATTTCCCCAAAACCCAGCGTCACAATCGCCAGATAGTCGCCACGCAGACGCAGCACCGGGAAACCAAGCAGGAAACCCGCGGCGGCGGAGACCAGACCGGCCAGCGGCAGGCAAGTCCAGAAACCGAGACCGTAATAGTGGTTCAGCAACGCAAAGGTATACGCGCCAATCGCGTAGAAACCACCGTAGCCCAGCACCAGCAGGCCAGAGAGACCCACCACTACGTTCAGGCCCAGACCGAGAATGATATAAATCATTGTCATGGTGGCGATATCCACCGTACCGCGCGACACCACAAACGGCCACGCCACGGCAATCACCAGCAGCGCCAACAGGAACAGCTTCTGTTTTACCGTTGAGCCATCAATAGCTGGCAGAATAAACTTCGGCCCGGAGACACCCTTCAGTGATTTCTGGAACATCGGGCGCAACAACTGGAAGAAAAAGACCACCGCCGTGCCGATAAATACCCACTGCCAGCGAATATGCGCAGCGGTGTTCACCACCAGTTTGGTCCCGTCCAGTTCCAGTTGGACGCCCATAAAGACGCTCGCCAGGATGAAGAACAGCGCAGCAGAAAGCAGCGCCATCGCAAAATGCATCGGTTTCATACTTTTTCAACCTCCGGGCGGCCAAGGATACCGGTCGGCATCACCAGCAACACCATGATCAACAGCGCAAACGACACCACATCTTTATATTCGGTACTCAGATACGCCGAAGAGAGGGATTCCGCCACACCGAGGATCAGCCCGCCGATCATAGCGCCAGGAATACTGCCGATACCGCCGAGCACTGCCGCGGTAAACGCCTTCATCCCCGCCATAAAACCAATGTAAGGGTTAATAACGCCATAGAACTGGCCCAGCAGCACACCCGCCACCGCCGCCATTGCTGCGCCGATCACAAAGGTCAGCGCAATCACGCGGTCAGTATTGATGCCCAGCAGGCTTGCCATTTTTAAGTCTTCCGAACAGGCGCGGCAAGCGCGCCCCATGCGGGAATAGCGGATGAACAATGTCAGCGCCAGCATGGAGATAAACGTCACGATCCAGATAACCAACTGCATGGTGGTGATGCTGGCAGAAAAGTTTTCACTGTGACCGACTACCCACTGGCCGTTAAACAGGCTTGGCAACGCCACATCACGGGAACCTTCGGTCAGGCTGACGTAGTTTTGCAGGAATATCGACATACCGATGGCGGAGATGAGCGCAATCAGGCGTTTGGAGTTACGCACCGGGCGATAGGCCACCCGTTCAATGCTCCAGCCGTAAGCGCTGGCTATCACAATCGCCCCGACGAAACCGGCCGCCACCAGCAACCAGCTGGAGTCGATACCCATCATCATCAGTGCAGCGATAATCATAAAAGAGACATAGCTACCGATCATGTACACCTCGCCATGGGCGAAGTTGATCATACCGATAATGCCGTAAACCATGGTGTAACCAATGGCGATCAATGCATAGGTGCTTCCCAGCGTGACGCCGTTAAACATCTGCTGCAAGAAGTAAAGAAACTGCTCGGACATAACATAACCTTCTTAAATCTCTCCAGACGTTGCGCCCGGAGAGAGGGATGACAGTTATTTCGCCACGGACGACGAACCATCGGCGTGCCATTGGAAAACGCCAAAATCAAATCCCTTCAGATCGCCTTTTTCATCCCAGTTCAGCGGCCCAATCACGGTTTTAGCCCCGTTGGCTTTTAAATCTTTGATCAGCGCCAGCGGCTCGGCGCTGCTGCTCCGCTCAAGCGCGGTCGCCAGCGACTGTACGGCGGCATAGGTAATCCACACATACGGACCGCTCGGATCTTTTTTCTCTGCTTTCAGCGCATCGACGATGCCCTGATTCGCAGGATCCTGGTCATAGCGTTTCGGCATGGTAACCAGCATGCCTTCCGCTGCATCCCCCGCGATGTTGGACAGCGACGCGTTGCCCACACCTTCCGGTCCCATAAACCGGGTTTTCAGGCCGTTGGCGCGAGCCTGACGCAGCATCTGCCCCATCTCAGGGTAGTAACCACCGTAGTAGACAAAGTCGATGTTTTCTTTTTTCAGGCGTGCAATCAGCGCAGAAAAGTCTTTTTCACCGGCGGTAATACCGTCGAAGAACACCACATTCGCTCCGCCCGCTTTCAGCCCGTCCTGAACGGAACGTGCGAGGCCTTCGCCGTACTGCTGTTTATCATGGATGATGGCGATGCGTTGCGGCTTCACCGTATTCAGGATGTATTTTGCAGCAGTCGGCCCTTGCGAGGAGTCCAGCCCGGCGGTACGCATAATGTGCTGATAACCGCGCTGGGTCAGTTCCGGATTGGTCGCGCCAGGCGTGATCATCAGAATGCCTTCGTCTTCATAGATATCGGAAGCAGGCTGCGTTGATGAGGAACAGAGGTGACCAATGACATATTTCACGCCGTCGTTAACGATTTTGTTAGCGACAGCAACCGCTTGTTTCGGATCACAGGCATCGTCATATTCCATCGCAACCAGTTTGTCGCCTTTGATCCCGCCTTTAGCGTTGATATCGTGGATTGCCTGCCGCGCACCGTTAAACTCCATGTCGCCCCACTGCGCAACAGGACCGGACATCGCACCTACAACCGCGACTTTAATCTCTGCCGCCATGGCCGCGTGAGACATCGCAAGTGCAACCATCCCCGCGATCGCTGTCTTCGCGTTCCTTCTCATTCTTTTAAATCCCCACTTGTCGTGATGTTGTGTAAATATTTTGTTTTTTTATGGTTAAAAAGCATTCTGTACTTTTAATGTACAACGCTATTTTTACCAGTGCCTTTAATGGTTTAGCGCAGTCTTTTGGCAAAAACCAGACTAAATCCTCTATTTTTCAGGCGATTAAGCAGAGATAATATTCTGTATTTAATCGGAGATAAACAAAAAAAGGCCAGGCTTCAGCATAAAATAATGGTACAAAGAGCGGAATAAATCACTACTGATCAGGTTAAAATCCTGTCTGTTTTTCGATCTCCAATGTTTCACGCTACCCCGAAGGCTGCGGCAAAATTATTCGCCTGTTAGATGAAAAATAAAAAACTAACAGACCCGGCCAAACGAAATTGTTTACACTCACACTATCTTTTGCATTTTGGACAAGCTGTACATGAAATTGACTATCATCCGACTGGTGAACTTTACCGAGCAGGATCATATTGATTTAGCGAAAGTCTGGCCGGAATACTCCCCCGCGTCGCTCGACGTGGACGACACGCACCGCATCTATGCGGCGCGCTTTAATGACAGGTTGCTGGCCGCCGTACGCGTGACATTACGCGGTACCGAAGGCGCACTGGATTCACTTCGCGTGCGCGATATCACTCGCCGTCGCGGTATCGGGCAATATCTGGTCGAAGAAGTGATGCGCGATAATCCGGCGATAACCAGTTGGTGGATAGTGGATATTGGTGTGGAAGACAGGGCCGTGATGGCCGCCTTTACCCAAACACTGGGCTTCACCGCACAAGAAAACGGCTGGGAAAAACGCTAAAAAAAGCCGGATGGGAAGATCTCCATCCGGCTTAGAAGAACGCCTTGCCCGGGAATATGGCGTCTCAGGCAGGTTGCTGCTCTCCCCGGATACCTACACAGATAAGTAAACGGGGTAAGCGAGCGCAGCCAGTGCGCCTGCGGCACGAAAGGCTGCGGTCAGTTCAGGCTTATTTCGCGTCGGTTGCTGTGCCGTTAGCATGCCAGGTGAAGACACCGAACTCAAAACCTTTCAGATCGCCCTTCTCATCCCAGGACAGCGGCCCCATTACGGTATCCACTGAGTGCCCTTTCAGCCAGGTTGCGATAGCTGCCGGATCGGCAGACTGATTCAGGCCAGCAGCCAGCGACTGCAGCGCCGCGTAGGTGGTCCATACGAACGCGCCGCTCGGATCCTGTTTCTTGCCTTTGATCGCGTCCACAATCGGTTTGTTTGCCGGGATCTGATCGTAGTTCTTCGGCTTGGTCACCAGCATGCCTTCCGCAGAGTCGCCTGCAATATTAGACAGGGAAACGTTGGCGACCCCCTCCGGGCCCATGAATTTGGTTTGCAGACCTGCTGCGCGTGACTGACGCAGGATCTGACCCATTTCCGGGTGATAACCGCCGTAGTAGACGAAATCGATATTTTCTTTCTTCAGGCGCGCCACCAGCGTAGAGAAGTCTTTCTCACCCGCGGTGATACCGTCAAAGAACACCACGTTCGCGCCGCCTTTTTTCAGCCCGTCCTGCACAGCGCGCGCCAGGCCTTCGCCATATTGCTGCTTATCATGAATAACCGCGATACGCTGCGGTTTCACGCTCTGCAGAATGTATTTCGCGGCGGTCGGCCCCTGATCGGAGTCCAGACCGGTGGTGCGCAGCGTCAGTTTGTAACCACGGCTGGTCAGCTCTGGTGCCGTCGCTGCAGGCGTAATCATCAGAATGCCTTCATCTTCGTAGATATCAGACGCTGGCTGAGTGGAGGAGGAGCACAGGTGACCGATTACGTATTTGATCCCGTCGTTAACCACTTTGTTGGCAACCGCTACCGCTTGTTTCGGGTCGCAGGCATCGTCATATTTCACCGCAACCAGTTTGTCGCCTTTGATCCCACCCTTCGCGTTGATATCGGCAATTGCCTGCTCAGCGCCGGTAAATTCCTGGTCACCGTACTGCGCAACCGGACCGGACATTGCACCCACAACGGCAACTTTAATATCTTTGGCGAATGCCACGTTGCTCATTGCTAACGCAATACATCCCGCCAGTAACGCTTTGCCCTTCATTTTCATCCTGAGATTCCCCATTGTTATGGTGATTGCTATTTGTTGTGATGTTGTTGTTTGACACATTATTTTGCTTATACACATAAGCAAAGAATATGATAGTAGTTATTAGCGATTCTGCCCGTGCACTGGCAGCATACTCTGCTAAAACATACCCCAATTTTCAGAATATGGAATAACAATTTTGAAGGTTGTGCGACAGCGTGATGACAGTTTGTGGAAAAGCCGCCCATAAGGCGGCTAAATAATTAGTGCGTCAGCGACTGCTGGAGAATATCCAGCGCTTTACGGAACTGGACTTCCGGAATGGTCAATGGATAGAGGAAACGGATCACGTTGCCGTAAACGCCGCAGGTCAGCAGTAACAGCCCTGCCGCCAGCGCCTTATCCTGCACCTGCTTCGTAAATTCTGCCGACGGTGCGCCGGTGTTCGGATCGTTAAACTCCACCGCCACCATCGACCCCTGCGCACGAATCTCCGCGATATAGGGGCACTGCGTTTTGGCGTTGTTCAACACTTCCACCAGATGTTTACCCAGGTGATTAGCGCGTTCGCACAAATCCTCTTCTTCGATAACATCCAGCACCGCATGCGCTGCCGCCACCGCCAGCGGGTTACCTGCATAGGTGCCGCCCAGCCCGCCAGGTGCAGGAGCGTCCATGACCTCCGCGCGTCCCGCAACCGCCGACAGCGGCAAGCCGCCCGCCAGACTCTTCGCCATGGTGATCAGGTCAGGTTTGACGTCGTAATACTCCGAGGCAAAGAGTTTGCCGGTACGGGCAAACCCGCTCTGGACTTCATCGACAATCAATAAAATACCGTGGCTATCACACAACTTACGCAGCGCTTGCATAAAGTCCGCAGGTGCGACATTAAAGCCCCCTTCGCCCTGTACCGGTTCCAGCAGGATAGCGGCAACCTGATCCGGTGCGATATCGGCTTTAAAAATGCGTTCCAGGCTTTTCAGCGCATCGTCCGTGCTCACGCCGTGCAAGGTGTTTGGGTACTGCGCGTGGTAAATCGAACCCGGGAACGGACCAAAGCCGATTTTATAAGGGGCGACTTTGCCAGTCAGGGCCATGGTCATAAAGGTTCGGCCATGGAAACCGCCGCCGAAGGTGATAACACCCGGGCGCCGGGTATATGCACGGGCGATTTTCACCGCGTTTTCCACCGCTTCCGCCCCCGTTGAGAAGAACGCTGTTTTGGCCGGGCCAGTGACCGGCACGCGCGCATTGATGCGCTCCGCCAGTGACACATAGCTTTCGTAAGGCACGATTTGGTAGGCAGTATGCGTAAATGCCTGCAGCTGTTTTTCTACCGCTGCCATCACTTTCGGATGGCGATGTCCGGTATTCAGCACTGCAATACCGGCGGCAAAATCGATCACTTCGTTGCCTTCCACATCCCACAGCGTGGCGTTCTCCGCTTTTTCGGCGTAAAACCCGCACATCACCCCAATTCCACGCGGCGTCGCCTGTAAACGGCGTTGATGTAATTCGTTATTTTTCACCTTGATGTCCCCTGTCTGTGTATGCCCGCTTACCAAGTATATAGCGCCTTTAGCAATGCGATATTTCACTCAGTTTCGCGCAAGCGATGGAACACCGACAGGACAGCTTTTATGTTGCGATGTGACAGAAACAAGAAGTGGTGAATGACGGGACGAAACGGCGGGATAACATGGGATGAAGGCGAAGACAGGAACAAACAGACAACAAAAAGCCGGGAGAGGCTGACGCCGTCCCGGCTTGTTTCACTGCAATTCGCTTACGCTTCGATAGCGGCGCGCAGTTTTTTCATCGCGTTCTTTTCTAACTGACGCACACGCTCGGCAGACACGCCATAACGGTCGGCCAGCTCCTGCAACGTGGACTTATTCTCTTCGTCCAGCCAGCGGGCGCGAATAATCTGCTGGCTACGTTCGTCCAGCCCCTGCATCGCATCGACCAGTTTGTTAGCGGCCTGCTCTTCCCAGTTATCGTCTTCAATGCCGTCGGCAAAGTTAGACGATTTATCCTGCAGATAAAGCACCGGTGCCATTGGCTGGCTGTCTTGCGCATCGTCATCAGGCGACATATCAAAGGTCATGTCCTGGGCGGCCATACGCGATTCCATTTCACGCACGTCTTTGCTGGTTACGCCCAGCTCACGGGCAACCATTTCCACTTCATCCTGATTGAACCAACCCAGACGCTGCTTGGTTTTACGCAGGTTAAAGAACAGCTTACGCTGTGCTTTTGTGGTGGCGACCTTCACGATACGCCAGTTGCGCAATACGTACTCGTGGATCTCAGCTTTAATCCAGTGTACGGCGAAGGAGACCAGGCGCACGCCCACTTCCGGGTTGAAACGACGCACGGCTTTCATCAGGCCGATATTACCTTCCTGGATCAGATCCGCCTGCGGCAGACCATAGCCCGAGTAATTACGAGCAATATGAACAACAAAGCGCAGGTGAGACAGAATCAGCTTTTTCGCTGCTTCCAGATCGCCCTGGTAATGCAGCTTTTCAGCCAATGCCCGCTCTTCATCAGCCGTCAACATCGGCCATGCGTTAGCGGCCCGGATATACGACTCCAGGTTACCAACAGGGGCTAAAGCTAAAGTTTGCATTTCTTTGGTCATTCAAATCCTCTCAATTCACTTTCAACTGGCGGCGGTCAGTCCCCATCAGGCAACAAACATGCCAGCGTTTTTGAGCAACGAGAATAGCACTCACAGTTTTATCAGACAGTGATTTTATCCACAAGTTCCCTGTAGGGTTGTGAATAAATTACGCACAAATTGTGACATCGGGATGAAAAAACCGTGGCAAGGAAGATCAAAGGAATCCGTATCCTTCCCGGCAACGGAATTCTGCATTGCCGGGAAAGAGTATACCAAAATTTTTCTAATCCGGAGTAAAGTGACGTAAATGTTGCACTGTCGCCAGCCAGGCCGCGACCCAGCCAATCATAGAGCACACCAGCAGCAACAGCAGGCACTCATCGAACGACAAACCGCTCAATTCAAACTGGGTGCCAAAGACTTTCGCCACTTCGGTCACCGCCGATGACAAACGCATCACCAGGATTTCCGACAGGATCAACGACAGGAACGCGCCGGAGAAGCCGAGCAGCGCACCGCCATACAGGAACGGGCGCAGAATAAAGCCATCCGTTGCGCCAATCAGTTTCTGCACGTTGATAGTGTCGCGGCGGGCGAAGATACTCAACCGCACGCTGTTGCCAATCACCAGGAAGACAGCCGCCACCATCAATACGCCAATCATTGCCGACACGCGCCCCACCAGCCCGGTGAGTGACGCCAGGCGCGCAAACCAACTATCATCCATGCGTACTTCATCAATGCCGTGGATACGGGAAATGCGGTCACGCAAGGTGTTAAGCGAATCGGGCGTCTGGAAATCAAGTTTCGGCACCACGACCGCCACCGCAGGCAAGGGGTTCTCTTCCAGCATATCCAGTGCGCCACCGAAACCGGACCAGTTGCGGAACTCGCCAAGTGCATCCTCGCGGGAGAGGTAGTTAACCTTTTCAACTCCCTGCTCCGACTGCAACTGCCCTACCACCTGCTGAGCAGCGTTATCATCCAGCGCCTTGTCGAAGTAAACGGTGATCTGCGGAGACGGATAGTACTGCGAGGCCGCCTGGTTGACGTTTTTGTACACCATGTAGCAAACGCTGGGCAGCGTCAGAGAGATGGCGATAACCATTACCGTCAGGAAGGTTGCCAGCGGTTTACTTTTCAGATCCTGCAAAGCGCCGTGCCAGGCGTAGCGCACCTGCTCGTTAAACACATTGCTCTTACGCGATGGCGCTTTGTTCGCCGCTTTGCCACGACGCGGCGCATTGCGGTTGCTGTCGCCAGAAGAACCAGACGCTTTACGGAAACGGTCAAGCTTGCTGCCAAACTGCCGGATCTGGTTTAGTGCATCACGCTTATTCACCCGCATGGCCTCCGTGCAAATGACCGTCGCTCAGGCTCAGCATGCGATACGAACGCCGGGAAATCAGTCCCAGATCGTGCGTCGCCATCAGCACTGTCACCCCAACGCGGTTAAATTCCTCGAACAGACGTAAGATTCCTTCCGACAGCGCGTCATCCAGGTTGCCGGTCGGTTCATCCGCCAGCAGCACGGCAGGCTTATTCACCACTGCACGGGCAATCCCCACGCGCTGTTGTTCACCACCGGAAAGCTGAATCGGAAAGCTTTTCGCTTTGTCGAGCAGACCCACTTTATCCAGCGCCGCAGAGACGCGACGACGAATATCATCGCCGCTGGCGCCAGCAATGATCAGCGGGATCGCCACATTGTCGAATACCGTACGATCCATCAACAGATGGTGATCCTGAAAAATCATGCCGATTTGGCGGCGCAAAAACGGCACTTCGCGGTTCTTCAGACGGGTAATATCATGGCCGCCGAAAAGGATTTTCCCGGCGCTGGGCCGCTCAATCCCGCAGATAAGCTTCAGCAGGGTGCTTTTCCCCGCACCGGAATGCCCGGTCAGAAAGGCCATCTCGCCCGGCTGCAGGTGAAAGGTCACCCCCTGCAGCGCTTGTCTCCCACCGAGATAGGCTTTGCTGACGTGTTCAAAGCGAATCATTGTTAATCCTCTCGGGCAAAAAGTGCCTCAATAAAATCGCCCGCATTAAACGGACGCAGATCCTCAATACGCTCGCCGACACCAATGTAACGGATAGGAATGCCAAACTGATCCGCCACCGAGAAGATCACGCCCCCCTTGGCCGTACCATCAAGCTTGGTCAACGTAATCCCCGTTAACCCTACCGCTTCGTGGAACAGTTTGGCCTGGCTGATGGCATTTTGCCCGGTGCTGGCGTCAATCGTCAGCATCACTTCGTGCGGCGCATCTTCGTCCAGTTTTTTCATCACGCGGACGATTTTCTTCAGTTCTTCCATCAGGTGCGATTTGTTCTGCAAACGCCCTGCGGTATCGGCAATCAGCACATCCACATTACGCGCCTTCGCCGCCTGGATAGCGTCAAAAATCACCGAGGCGGAATCCGCGCCGGTATGCTGAGCAATCACCGGAATATTATTGCGCTGGCCCCACACCTGGAGCTGTTCCACCGCTGCCGCACGGAAGGTATCCCCCGCCGCCAGCATGACCGATTTGCCCTGTTGCTCAAACTGACGCGCCAGCTTGCCGATGGTGGTGGTTTTCCCCACACCATTCACGCCAACCATCAGGATAACAAACGGCGTTTTGCCTTCGACACTGAGCGGCTCATCCACTTTTGCAAGGATCCCGCTCATCTCATCTTTCAGCAAACCATACAGTGCTTCGGCGTCGCGCAGTTGTTTGCGGCTGGCGCCTTCTGTCAGATTGGTGATGATTTTACGCGTGGTTTCCACGCCCACATCCGCAATCAGCAGTTGCTCTTCCAGCTCTTCAAACAGATCATCGTCGATCTTTTTCCCGCGGAACAGACTGATAAATCCGGATCCGAGATTCTCTTTTGTTTTCAGCAGGCTGCGTTTAAGACGCGCAAAGAAACCCTCTTTCGTCGGTTTCTCCTGTTCAATCGCCGTCTCGTCCACCGGCACCACCACAACCGCTTCTTCAGCCGCCTGCGCCGCCAGCGCCTGGGCTTCCAGCTCTTCGTCGCTCAGCGGTGCGTCGTTGTCTTCAGCATCAACGTGCGCTTCCGCGTGTGGTTCAGCTTCCGACAGCCACTCTTCAGCGCCGCTCTCCTGCTCAACCACCTCTTCCGGCAGCGGCAGCTCTTCGTGTTCAAGCTGCGCGCGCGTCTCTTCCGCTACCGGTTCCGGAGACGGTGCTTCGTGGCTGAGCGTTTCGCTTACCGCTACGACCTCTTCGGCGAATTTTTCACTGTCGGCAGGCTCAGCTACCGGCGTCTCGTCAACCGGCTGCTCAGTGACAGGCTGTTGTTCGGTTTGCGCCTCATCGGCCTGCTCTTTCTGCCCAAAGCCAAGCCAGGAAAAAAAGCCACGTTTCTTCTCATTTGCCATTGGCGACCACACTCCTCGCGATTGATTCATGGCGCAGCCCGTCTGCACGACCAGGACTGAAAACATTTGTTAATTAGTCGGATAGTCTACCACTTTCCTGAACTCGCATCACGACTTGAGGATTAGGGTTTAACGTCCTTCTCCGGGCCGCTAGAATAGCAGGCCGAAATGATGAGCAAAGCGAAAACCATGAAGAAACCCAACCGTGCCGCCAGCGGCCAGATACGCATTATCGGCGGGCAGTGGCGAGGCCGAAAACTGCCGGTGCCCGACAGCCCCGGCCTGCGCCCGACCACCGACCGCGTGCGTGAAACATTGTTTAACTGGCTGGCACCCTCAATGGTAGACGCCCACTGTCTCGACTGCTTCGCCGGAAGCGGCGCGCTGGGGCTGGAGGCACTGTCGCGCTACGCTGCCCGTGCCACCCTGCTGGAGATGGAGCGCAGCGTCGCGCAACAATTGCAACAGAATCTGGCTACGCTGAAAGCAACGAATGCAACCGTCGTTAACACCAATACGCTGAGCTTTTTAGCCGCGCCGGGCACCCCGCACAATATTGTGTTTATCGATCCACCCTTTCGTAAAGGCATGCTGGAAGAGACGCTACGCTTGCTGGAAAACAACGGCTGGCTCGCTGATGACGCGTTAATCTATATAGAAAGCGAAGTGGAAAATGGGCAACCGCCGGTGCCTGCGCACTGGCAACTGTATCGGGAAAAAGTCGCGGGTCAGGTGGCTTACCGTCTCTATCACCGCGCAGTACAAGGAGAGAAGCATGCCGCTGCTGATTAATTTGGGCCGTCTGTTGATGCTGTGCATCTGGGCCTTTTTGCTGTGGAACTTAATTAAACCCTTTCCGCGCCCACTGAATATTTTTGTCAACGTCGCGCTGGTATTCACCGTGTTTATGCACGCTTTGCAGGCTACTATGCTGAAAAGTGCACTGCCGAAAGACGGTCCGCAGATGAGCAAAGCAGAACAGATCCGTATCTTCCTGTTCGGCGTTTTCGAGCTGTTGATCTGGCAAGAAAGGCTCAAAGCGAAGAAATAAGCCGGTCAGAAAAAGCGGAATTACGTCCATAGTGGGGGAGTCAGCATTGTCATCCCCCTTTCCCCGCCACTACACTGAGTAAGAGAGATTCACGCAACGCTAAAAGATACAGGGACTTAATTATGCTGTGGTCATTTATTGCTGTCTGTTTATCCGCCTGGTTGTATGTCGACGCCTCCTACCGCGGCCCGGCCTGGCAGCGTTGGGTTTTCAAACCCGTTACCTTACTTCTCCTGTTGTTGCTGGCCTGGCAAGCCCCGATGTTCGATGCCATCAGCTACCTTGTGCTGGCGGGTCTGTGCGCTTCACTGGTCGGGGATGCGCTGACGCTTCTGCCACGGCAAAAAATGCTCTACGCCATTGGGGCATTTTTCCTTGCTCATCTGCTTTATACCATCTACTTCGCCAGCCAAATGACGCTTTCCTTCTTCTGGCCATTGCCGCTGGTGTTGCTGGTGATTGGCGCACTGCTGGTGGCGGTGATTTGGACGCGGCTGGAAGAGTTGCGCCTACCGGTGCTCACCTTTATTGCCATGACGTTAGTGATGGTCTGGCTGGCGGGTGAACTGTGGTTCTTCCGTCCGACAAGCCCTGCGCTGTCTGCATTTGTTGGTGCCACGCTGCTGCTGCTCGGCAATGTGGTCTGGCTGGGCAGCCACTACCGTAAGCGCTTTAGCGCCGATAACGCTATTGCGTCCGCTTGCTACTTCGCCGGGCATTTTCTGATCGTTCGCTCTCTGTATATTTAAAAAGCTTGACTCTGGAGTCGACTCCAGAGTGCATACTCTGGTTAATGAGAAAATTATCATTAACCGGAGGATGCAATGCCGACCCCCACACCGCAGCCTGAACCGAAAAAAGCCCCGCAGTTCGCGGCGGTCAAACTGCGCCCGATGCCGGAAAAACCGCAACCGTGTTGTGCCGACGAAACCTGCGAAAACACCGTTGCTGCCCCGGTGAGCGCCGAAGGTGAGCGTTATAGCTGGCAGGTCTCCGGTATGGATTGTGCCGCCTGTGCCCGTAAAGTGGAAAACGCCGTACGCCAGCTTGATGGCATCGGCCTGGTGCAGGTTGCCTTCGCCACAGAAAAACTCACTGTCGTGGCTAACCGTGATGTACGTACACAGGTCGAACAGGCGGTACAGCAGGCGGGTTATCAGTTGCGAGGCGAACACAGTGCGCCGGAAGCGCCTCCTTCGAGCCTGCGCGAAAACCTGCCGCTGCTCCTGTTGATCGTCATGATGGCAATAAGCTGGTTGCTGGAGCAGTTCAACCATCCGCTCGGCCAGGCCGCATTTATCGCCACTACGCTTGTTGGCCTGTGGCCTATCGCCCGTCAGGCGCTGCGCTTGATGAAAAGCGGTTCCTGGTTCGCCATCGAAACGTTAATGAGCGTCGCCGCCATCGGTGCGCTGTTTATTGGTGCCACTGCCGAAGCCGCCATGGTGCTGATGCTGTTTTTAATTGGCGAGCGCCTTGAAGGCTGGGCTGCCAGCCGCGCACGCCGTGGCGTCAGCGCATTGATGGCGCTGAAACCGGACACCGCAACCCGCCTGCGCAACGGTGAACGTCAGACGGTGGCAGCCAGCGAACTGCAACCCGGCGATACGATTGAAGTCCCTGCTGGTGGTCGTTTACCGGCGGATGGCCGTTTGCTGTCTTCGTTTGCCAGCTTTGATGAAAGCGCACTCACCGGTGAATCCGTACCGGTTGAACGCGCCAGCGGCGAGGCGGTTCCCGCCGGGGCGACCAGCGTTGATCGGCTGGTCACGCTGGAAGTGGTTTCCCGACCCGGTGAAAGCGCCATTGACCGTATCCTGAAACTGATTGAAGAAGCGGAAGAGCGTCGCGCGCCGATTGAACGCTTTATCGATCGCTTTAGTCGCCTCTACACGCCTGTGATAATGGGAGTTGCACTGCTGGTCGCCCTCCTGCCTCCGTTACTGTTTTCCGCACCCTGGCTGGAGTGGATCTACAAAAGTCTGGCGCTGTTGCTGATTGGCTGCCCCTGCGCACTGGTGATCTCCACCCCGGCGGCGATTACCTCCGGCCTTGCAGCAGCGGCTCGACGCGGTGCACTGATCAAAGGCGGCGCAGCGCTGGAGCAACTGGGCAGCATCCGCCAGATTGCTTTTGATAAGACCGGTACGCTGACCATCGGGAAACCGCAGGTCGCCGTGTTAAACCCGCTGAGCGGGTGCAGCGAAGAGGAACTGTTAACACTGAGCGCCGCTGTTGAACAAGGCTCCACCCACCCGCTGGCGCAGGCCATCGTGCAGGAAGCTCAGCGTCGCCAGCTCGCCATTCCCGATGCGCAGGCGCAGCGAGCTCTGGCCGGGAAAGGTATTGAGGCCGAAGTAAACGGGCGCACCATCCACATCAGCGCGCCGGACAAACTCGCCGCAGGCATGCTGGACAGCGCGTTACTGGCGCAGATTAATCACCAGGAAAGCCACGGTCAGACGGTGGTTGTGGTACAGCGTGACGGAGAAGTGATAGGGACGCTGGCGTTGCAGGATACGCTGCGTGACGACGCCAAAGAAGCCATAGCCGCGCTCCATGCGTTAGGGGTACAAGGCGTGATCCTCACCGGCGATAACCCGCGTGCAGCGGCGGCGATTGCCGGGGAATTGGCACTGGATTTCCGCGCCGGGCTGCTGCCGGAAGATAAAGTCAGCGCCGTACAAACATTAAACCAGCATGCGCCGCTGGCGATGGTGGGCGATGGTATTAACGACGCGCCGGCAATGAAAGCCGCCACCATTGGCATTGCAATGGGTAGCGGTACAGACGTCGCACTGGAAACTGCCGATGCAGCATTAACCCATAACCGATTGACCGGTCTTGGTCAGATGATCCGCCTGGCGCGCGCCACACACAGCAATATCCGGCAGAACATCGCCATGGCGCTGGGACTGAAGGCCATATTCCTGGTGACGACGCTGCTGGGAATAACGGGATTGTGGCTGGCGGTGCTGGCGGATACGGGCGCGACGGTGCTGGTGACCGCCAACGCCCTGCGCCTGTTGCGCCGCAAAGATTAGTGGCTTTTACGCACTACATAGCGGTACGGCAGCGTCTCGGTTTGCCCGGCGACCAGCTCATGTTCCATAAAACGGCAAAAGCCGGGAATATCGCGGGTGGTTGCCGGATCGTCGGCAATAATCAGTAATGTTTCGCCAACCTGCATGTTGCGTACGGTTTTGCGCACCATCATTACCGGCTCCGGACAGCGCAGGCCCTGAGCGTCCAGCGTATGGTCGGCAGTGGTAAACGGATCGGTCATTTTCATCTCACAACGGAAAAAACCGCATTAGTTTACGCTGCCTTTTTTGTGACGCAAGCAAGGTTAACGATTGCGTTAAAAATAGCCATTGCATCCGGTGATGATTGCAGTATCATGCGGCGGCTCTGTTTGACAGAGCATAAAAAGTACTGGGTTCCCTCACCCCATTTACCAAAAAGGTCACAATATGACGCAATTTTCGCACTCGCAGCGCATGAAGGCGCTGTTCTGGCTTTCGCTTTTTCACCTGCTGGTGATCATCTCCAGTAACTATCTGGTCCAGTTGCCGGTTGCCATTTTTGGTTTCCACACCACCTGGGGCGCATTCAGTTTCCCGTTTATCTTCCTGGCGACGGATTTAACCGTACGCATTTTCGGCGCGCCCCTCGCACGGCGGATTATCTTCGCAGTGATGGTTCCGGCGTTGCTGGCTTCGTATGTGATCTCCTCCCTGTTCTATATGGGTTCCTGGCAGGGCTTTGGTGCACTCGCCCACTTCAATCTGTTTGTGGCGCGTATCGCCACCGCCAGTTTTATGGCCTATGCGCTGGGTCAGATTCTTGATGTACACGTATTTAACCGCCTGCGTCAGAACCGCCGCTGGTGGTTGGCGCCTGCCGCATCAACCGTTTTTGGCAACGCCAGCGACACCGTTGCATTCTTCTTTATTGCCTTCTGGCACAGCCCGGATACGTTTATGGCGCAGCACTGGATGGAAATCGCGCTGGTGGACTACGGCTTCAAAGTGATTATCAGCATCGCGTTCTTCCTGCCGATGTACGGTGTGCTTTTGAATATGTTGCTGAAAAGACTGGCAGACAAATCTGAAATTCCCGCATTACAGGCCAGCTAAAGGTACGGCTTATCAGTTATGATAAGATGCACTGATGAGCCGTTATGGCTGTTTATTGAAAGGATGAAGTCAATGCGCAATCTGGTGAAATATGTCGGTATTGGCCTGCTGGTAATGGGGCTGGCGGCCTGTGATAACAGCGACAGCAAAAAACCTGTTCAGGGCGCCGCCGCTGAAAGCAACGCCAACGGTCAGCCCGTCACGCTGCTCGACGGCAAACTCAGCTTCTCGCTTCCGGCAGATATGACCGATCAGAGTGGCAAACTGGGTACACAGGCTAACAATATGCACGTCTACTCCGACGCTACCGGGCAAAAAGCCGTGATTGTGATTGTGGGCGACAACACGCAGGAAGATCTCGCCGCACTGGCGAAACGCCTGGAAGATCAGCAGCGCAGCCGCGATCCGCAACTGCAAGTGGTGACCAATAAATCCATTGAGTTGAAAGGCCAGACCCTGCAACAGCTCGATAGCATTATCTCCGCCAAAGGTCAGACTGCATGGTCTTCTGTGGTACTGGGTAAGGTCGATAATAAACTGCTGACCCTGCAGGTGACGCTGCCGGCGGACAACCAGCAGCAAGCGCAAACCGCGGCAGAAAACATTATCAATACCATCGTGGTGAATTAACACCGCGCCAGAAATGAAAAAAGGAACCTTCGGGTTCCTTTTTTATTGCGGCTCTCCGTGATACCAGGCATTACTCCAATGTTGGACGTAACTTCAATCGCCACGCCAGCAGTAGCGCTATCGCCACCAGTCCAGCCGCCGCCTGATAAATCATTGAGACCCCGGACCAGGCCATCAACAACCCTGCCAGCGGCCCGGTAATACCGAGCGACAAATCCATAAACACCGTATAGGTGGCCAGTGCAGAACCCTGGTTATGCTGCGGTACGGCTTTCACCGCCACCACACCAAGTGCAGGGAAGACCAGTGAGAAACCCGCGCCAGCAAGGAAGACGCCAAGCTTCGCCATCCACGGATCCGCCGCCAGCCCTACCAGCACCAGGCCGATGGTTTCCACCGCAAAGCAGATCATCGCCACATTCAACCCGCCGAAGCGGTTAATGCCGTTCGGAAACAGCAGACGTGTGCCCACAAACGCAACACTGAACAGTGTCAGGGCGAAGGCCGCCCCTTCCCAGCCCTGCGCATCGTAATAAAGGGTAATAAAAGTGGCGATAACACCGAAGCCCGCAGAGCCCAGCGCCAATGCCAGGCCATACACCCACACGCGGCCCAGTACGGCGCGAAACGGCAACGGTTTGCCTTTACTGGCTTTCACTGCCGGGCGCGGCAGCGCCAGCAAAATCGCCAACAGCGCCACCCCCATAATGGTGAGTGATAACCCGGCTAAACCACCATAGCGATAACAGAGCACCCCCAGCGGAGCACCAAGCGCCATCGCACCGTACGTCGCAATGCCATTCCAGGAAATAACGCGCCCAATATGTACAGAGCCAACCACACCGACGCCCCACAAAGTGGCTCCGGTTCCGGCAAAGCTCTGGCCGATCCCCAAAATGACACGCCCGAGGCACAGCAACACCAGGCTAAGGATACCGGCATGGCTGCTACCCATCCCCGCTAACATGTAGCTCAGTCCACTCAGAAACGCGCCGCACAGGCCAAACACCACCACCTTTTTCGGCCCCAGCGCATCGGCATAACGCCCGGCATGCGGTCGGCTAAGCAGCGTAGCGAAGTATTGTAAACTGATGACCAAACCGGCCCAGAAGGCGCTATACCCCATAACATCATGGACATAGCCAGGCAACACGGCCAGCGGCAGGCCGATAGTGAGGTAGCTTGCGAAGTTAAAAATAACGACGGACAAAATCCGCAGATTAAGACGCCATCCGCTAAGCGCCGATTCAGCGGCGTTTTCAGGCATGAGAGTGAAATCCAGATATTTACAACAGTGTTTCACTATTACCACGTCAGCGCACAGAAATCAGCATTCACTTTAAGAATATCGTCGTCAGGCGAAGACCTTACAAGGCACTACACTTGAACAGGCAAAATGACATAAGGACGTACACATGACATATCCTCAGCCTGATCAGGCGAGTTTACATATTCTCTTAAAACTGGCTGCGCTGGTGGTGATCCTCGCCGGTATCCATGCTGCCGCCGATATTATCGTGCAACTTTTACTGGCGCTCTTTTTTGCCATCGTACTCAACCCGTTAGTCCGCTGGTTTATCCGCCGGAAACTGTCGCGCCCGGTCGCTATCGCCATCGTCGTTCTGGTTATGCTGATCGTCCTCACCGCGCTGGTCGGCGTGCTGGCCGCGTCGATAAACGACTTTATGACCCTGTTGCCAAAATATAACCGCGAATTAACGCGCAAATTCCTCGATCTGCAGCAAATGGTACCGTTCCTCAACCTGCATATGTCGCCGGAACGCATGCTGCAACGAATGGATTCCGATCGCGTGATGACGTTTGCCACCACGATGATGACCCAACTCTCCAACGCCATGGCCAGCATCCTCCTGCTGGTAATGACCGTCGTATTTATGCTCTTTGAAGTCCGCCATGTGCCTTATAAACTGCGTTTCGCGCTGCACAACCCGCAGATCCACATTGCCGGACTGCACCGGGCGCTGAAGGGCGTGTCGCACTATCTGGCACTGAAAACCTTGCTCAGTTTATGGACCGGGGTCATTGTCTGGCTGGGTTTGGTACTGCTGGATGTGCAATTCGCATTGATGTGGGGAGTACTGGCGTTTTTACTCAACTATGTTCCCAATATTGGCTCCGTGATCTCCGCTATTCCGCCCATGCTCCAGGCATTACTCTTTAATGGCGTTTACGAATGCCTGCTGGTGGGTGCGCTCTTTCTGGTCGTGCATATGATCATCGGCAATATCCTGGAGCCCCGTATGATGGGCCACCGCCTTGGCATGTCGACGCTGGTGGTATTTTTATCATTATTAATCTGGGGCTGGCTGCTCGGCCCGGTAGGAATGCTGTTGTCGGTTCCCCTCACCAGCGTATGTAAAATCTGGATGGAGACCACCACCGGGGGGAGCAAACTGGCTATTTTGCTCGGGCCAGGCAGACCTAAAAGCCGCTTGCCAGGATAAATGACCTACCAACGGGGGTAGTTTTATATTTATCTTATTAACGTTAAAGTAAAGAAAATAATTGCGCCTGCTTTATTGCAGGCGTTTTAACGATAAACAATGCACCACTTAAAACGCCTGAAATTTACCTTAAGCTAATTAAATAAATATAACAATTTTATAACCAGAATAATTACCCGCATCAGAATCAAGCTAACAGCCTGTAATACATACGATTAGTAATATATAACCATTGATATCCTCTTATCATTATGGTTGCACTGTACACAATGATATTTTATTATCCGCCCACCCCGGCTGACTCCACAAAATTTGGCAATATGCTTATAAAAAGCCGGGCAGCAGTATCACTCACTTTAAAAACACCCAATATTCGCAAACAAAAATGGCAATCTGCACCGTTTTTATTGGCAGTATTTTCCATTTTCATCATGGCGTTGGATTAATTCCAGAAAGTAAGTGTGTCTTCAATCTTAAATTATTTGATACGGAGTTCTCATGAAGAAGATTGTTCAATTCCTGGCTGTGATTGCCGTAGCCGGAGCACTGGCAGGTTGTGCGCGTACCGCTATTGTGCAAAATATCGACGCCCCGGTCAGCGCAGGTCACACTCAGTCTCAGGTGCGCGCCGCTATTCTGAAAGCGGGTCAACAACGTCAATGGGTTATGAACGATGCTGGCCCAGGCGTTATCACAGGTCGTCTGGATAACCGCGGCCACGTTGCCGAAATTCGTATTACTTACGCTGCAGACAGCTACTCCATTAACTACGCAAACAGCCTGAACCTGAAAGCGTCTGATGGTCGAATCCATAAAAAATACAACACTTGGGTGAACACCCTCGATAAACAAATTCAGCAGAATTTGGCTTCAGGCGCCGCGCTTTAATTGCCATCCTGTCTAAAGTCGGGCCGGTAACGGTCCGATAATCCTGATGCATTTAATAAGGTTGTATACGCCATGTATGAACAGGATCCGTTCAGCGCGCTCGAAGCAATAGCGGAAGCGCAGCGTATTGCTTTTGCCCCGATGCTATTCCAGACGGCAGTTTGTCTGCGTAAGTTTGGGTTGCTGGATTTTCTCGATAAGCAAGGAAATCAGGGCGCAACCCTTGATGAAATTGTTCTCGGGAGCGAAGCCGATGAATATGCCGCGAGTGTATTACTCGACATGGCGCTTAGTGGACGAATTATCACGCGCAGTGCAGATCGTTTTTATCTTGCCAAAGTCGGACACTTCCTGCTCCATGATACAATGACGCGTGTGAATATGGATTTTTCGCAGGATGTTTGTTATCAGGGACTCTATTTCCTTGACGAGGCGCTAAAACAGGGAAAACCTGCAGGGCTGCGCGTGTTTGGCGAATGGCCGACCATTTACCCGGCATTATCGCAATTACCGAACCCGGCACGGGAAAGTTGGTTTGCTTTTGACCATTACTATTCCGATGCGGCGTTTAACGCAGCGTTACCGCATATATTCGCCAGCCAGCCGGCAAATCTGTACGATATAGGCGGTAATACCGGAAAGTGGGCAATCAGTTGCTGCAAATATGACGAAAACGTCGCGGTAACCTTGCTGGATCTGCCTGAGCAAATCGCCCTGGCGCAGCAAAACGTCAACACAGCGGGACTCGCTTCGCGGATCGGCTTCCATGCAATTGATATGCTGGGTGACGCGCCGCTGCCCAACGCAGCGGATATCTGGTGGATGAGCCAGTTCCTGGACTGCTTCTCCCCGGAACAGATTGTTGGCATCTTAAGTAAGATAGCCCAGGTCATGAAACCGGATGCCAGACTGTGTGTGATGGAACTGTTCTGGGATGCGCAAAAATTTGATGCTGCGGCATTCAGTTTAAACGCAACGTCGTTGTACTTTACCTGTATGGCGAATGGCAACAGCCGTTTTTACAGCGCGGAGAATTTCCTGCGCTATCTCGACATGGCGGGCTTCGGCGTTGAAAAGCGCCTCGATAACCTCGGGGTGGGGCATACCTTATTGATATGTCATAAAAAATAAGAAAGGGCGGCGCCCGCGCCGCCATGATGCCCGAAACGGCATCACTGGATATCACGTTTTTTCGCGGACGCGCGTTTGATGAAATTTGCACTCAAGATTACCGACTGGCAGGCTCGTGCGCCGGGATTAAGTGAAGCGGCGCAGTGGCGGGAATGGTCACAAAACCTCGACGCTATCGATCCGGCGTTACCCCAGGCAAAATTGACCGCACTGCCCATGATGACCGCGCGTCGTCTCAGCTCAGGCAGTCGGCTGGCCGTTGAATGCGGCATCACGCTGCTGCGCCAGCATCAGGTAGAGGCCGTGGTCTTTACCAGCCGCCACGGTGAGCTGGAGCGTAACTTCCGCATTCTGCAAGCGCTGGCGACGGGGCAGGATCTCTCGCCGACCGATTTCGCGATGTCGGTGCACAACTCGGCTGTGGGGAACCTCACTATTGCTGCCCAACAACCTATCGTCTCCTCTTCGCTTTCCGCCGGGCTGGATACCTTCCAGCAGGGGCTATGTGAAGTCATCTGCTTTTTGCAGGCGGGTTATCAGCGCGTACTGATGGTGGATTTCGATGGCGCGCTCCCGGCGTTTTATCACCCCGGATTGCACCCGGATATGCCAACCTGGGCCTATGCCGTCGCGCTGGTCTTTGAAGCCGGTGAAGACCTGCAATGCACCAGTGAAGCGGCAATCTGTGAAGGTGAGCCACGGCTACCCCAAAGCGTGCAATTTTTACAGCATTATCTGCGCGAAGAGCGTGAATTCATGATTCCCGGCGAGCGTTTGAACTGGCACTGGAGCCGCGCATGAAACGTCTCGCCTCTCGCCTGAATTGGTTCTGGCGCTTGCTGATGACCGGCTTGTGCTTTGCGCTGTTTGGCATCGGTGGGCTGTTGCTGTCGCTGGTGTGGTTTAACCTGTTGCTGATTGCCGTGCGCGACAAAGCAACGCGCCGCCGCCTCGCACGCCGCAGTATTGCCGCCAGTTTCCGTCTGTTTTTAAACACCGCGAAAGCAACAGGCGCACTGGATTACCGCATCCACGGCGTAGAAACCCTGCGTCATGAACGCGGTTGTCTGGTGGTGGCCAACCACCCTACGCTTATTGATTATGTTCTGCTGGCATCAGTGATGCCGGAAACCGACTGCCTGGTTAAAAGTGCGCTGCTGCGCAATCCCTTTCTTGGCGGCGTGGTAAAAGCGGCGGACTACCTGATTAACAGTCAGGCGGATGCCCTGCTTCCCACCTGTGAGCAGCGCCTGCAACAGGGCGATACGATTCTCATCTTCCCGGAAGGTACGCGAACACGCCCGGGAGAGGCAATGACACTGCAACGCGGCGCGGCGAATATTGCTGTGCGCTGCGGTTGTGATCTACGCATCGTGGTCATCCACTGTAGTGAACATCTGCTGGATAAACACAGCCGATGGTATGACGTCCCACCCCGTAAGCCCATGTTTACCGTGGAAGTACGCGAACGGGTGGCAATAAAACAATTTTTTGATGCGGAATCGCAAGAACCGGCGCTGGCGGCAAGACAGTTGAACCGGCATCTTCTGCATCAATTAACACCGGGTTTTGCACCTTTTTAGGAATGAATGATGCAACAGCTTTATCTTGAAATTAAAAATCTCATCATCAACACACTGAATCTGGATGAACTAAGCGCCGATGACATCGACACCGATGTGGCGCTGTTTGGGGATGGTCTGGGTCTGGATTCTATTGACGCGCTGGAATTAGGTCTGGCGATTAAAAACCAGTACGCCGTGGTCTTGTCGGCCGAAAGCGAAGAGATGCGTCAGCACTTCTACTCTGTCGCCACGCTGGCGTCATTTATCCAGGCTCAACGCGCATAAGGGTGGGTTCGCTATGATCGAGAAAAATGAAATTTACCAGGAAGTCTCCACCCTTCTTACCAAACTGTTTGAAATCGACCCGCAGGATATCTCCCCGGAATCCCGGCTGTATGAAGACCTGGAGCTGGACAGCATCGACGCCGTCGACATGATTGTGCACCTGCAGAAGAAAACCGGTAAGAAAATCAAGCCGGAAGAGTTCAAGGCCGTGCGCACCGTACAGGATGTTGTCGACGCGGTAGAACGTTTACTGCAAGAAGAGTAAACCACGATGCGCGGATCCCGCCTCCAATCGGGACTCAGGCTGGTCGCTGCCCTGTTAATGCTCAGTTGGCCATTTGTGATCTGGTTTGGCCTGACACATAACAGTCTGCACTGGCTGCTGCCCCTGATGGCACTAATGCTGCTTTTCCGTTTACGGCAAGCCCGGCAGGCGATAGCACCACTGCGCGCTGTCAGTGGCGGCGTGGCGGTCGTGGGCATCGCGCTGTGCGCGGCAAGCTGGCTGCTAAAAACCCACCAGTTGCTGCTGTACTACCCGGTGGCGGTCAATCTCATCATGCTGGCGGTGTTTGGCGGTTCACTCACAACGGCGATGCCGCTGGTGGAACGACTGGCGCGCCTGCGTGAGCCGCAGTTACCCGCCGCCGCCGTACGTTATACCCGCCGCGTAACGCAGATCTGGTGCATCTTTTTTGTGCTGAACGGCGGCATTGCACTGTTTACCGCCCTGTACGGCGATATGCGTCTGTGGACAGCCTGGAACGGGATGATCGCCTATCTGCTGATGGGCGCACTCATGGTGGGAGAGTGGCTGGTGCGCCGCCAGGTGATTAAACGAGAGACAACATGAAGACCCTTCCTTTCGCCGCCTGGCTAAACAGCCCGCGTACTGCCGAAACGCCGATTGCCTGGCTTGGCGATCAAACATGGACGCTGGGACATTTACGTCATGACGTTTCACAATGCGTGGCGCAATTAACGCAGCAACCTGGCAAACGCTGGGCACTCTGTTTCGAAAATAGCTACCTGTTTATTGTGGCGCTGTTAGCCTCGCTGCACGCGGGTAAAACCCCGGTCATCCCTGGTCATAGCCGGGTATCGCTGCTGGCAGAGCAACAATCCTTGTTCGACGGGGTGCTAAGCGACCGGCCGCTGAACTGGGAAGGGCCACACTATGTAGTGGCGTCCGACAACAGGCAGGCCGCAGATGTGCCCACCTTTCCCGCACTGCGCGAAGATGCCTATGTTGAGCTTTTTACCTCCGGCTCCACCGGTCAGCCGCGTCGGGTTATCAAACCCATCGCCTGTCTGGACAAAGAAGCCGCGTTACTGGCTGCGCGCTTTGCCGATCGCCTGGCCGGGTGCCGTGTTGTCGCCTCCGTGGTGCCGCAGCATCTGTACGGTCTGACGTTTCGTATCTTTCTGCCAATGTCGCTCGGGTTGCCGCTGCATGCCGCCATGCTCTATTACGCTGAGCAACTTGCTGCGCTCGACGGGCAGCACCGTTATGCGTTTATCAGCAGTCCGGCATTTTTAAAACGTCTCGATCCCCGGCTCTCGCCTCCGCCCGTGTCGCTTATCCTCTCGGCGGGCGGCATGCTGCCCTGGCGCGATGTTCAGGAAACGGCGAACTGGCTGGGCGTCTGGCCGGATGAAATCTATGGCAGCACTGAAACCGGGATCCTAGCCTGGCGCTATCGCCAGCAGGATAACATCTCATGGCTGCCGTTCCCCGGCGTGACCATCGAACAAGAAGCGGAGAGCTTTCGCGCGCATTCACCACTCATTCCCGAACCCGATGGCTTGTTGCTGGACGATGAGCTGATTTTTGATGCCAGCGGCACATTCCTGATTGCCGGTCGCCGTGGTCGGGTGGTCAAAATCGAAGAGAAGCGCATTTCACTTAGCGAGATCGAACGCCGCGTTCTGGCGCTGGGCGGTATACGTGAAGCGGCGGCGCTACCGGTCTCCCGTGGCGGTCGTCAGGGTGTGGGTGTTCTGCTGGTGCTGGACGATGAGATGCGCACGCAATGGCAACACAGCGACAGTAAAGCCCTTGAGCTGTCGTGGCGGCGGGCGCTTATCCCATGGCTGGAGCCGGTGGCAGTGCCGCGCTACTGGCGAATTCTTGATGAGATCCCGGTCAACAGTATGAACAAGCGGGTTTATGCGCAACTACAGGAGTTATTTCATGAAACCCCATGAAATTGAACGCCATCAGGCGCAACCACAACACGCGGAAATCGTGATCCAACTGGAGCCGGAACTGTTCTGGTTTCGTGGTCACTTTGCCATTCAGCCTCTGCTTCCCGGCGTTGCACAACTCGACTGGGCGATGCACTACGCCACCACCCTGCTGGCGCCGGAGCACCGTTTTCACAGCATTCAAAGCGTGAAGTTCCAGGCGCCTCTACTGCCGGACAATGTCGTCACGCTGGTGCTCGACTGGCACGAAGAAAAACAGCAATTGACCTTCAGCTATCATCGCCATGAAGGTGAAGTGCGCCACCTCTGCAGCAGCGGGAAAATTCGCCTATGTCGTTAACGTTTACCCCTTGTGTGGTGATCCCTTGTTATAACCACGGCGCAACCATGTCCAACGTATTGACTCGCTTACAGCCTGCGGGCCTGCGGGTTTTCGTGGTGGATGATGGTAGCACTGACGATACGCCAATCATTCTGGAAGCGCTGGCGCGTGGCGACAGCAACCTGACGCTGATCCGCCTGCCGCAGAACGCCGGAAAAGGCGAAGCGGTGATCCGTGGCTTGCGTGAAGCCGCACAAGCGGGCTTCACGCATGCGGTGCAGGTGGATGCCGACGGGCAGCATGCCATTGAAGATATCCCGGCGTTACTGGCGCTGGCGGAGCAACACCCGCAGGCGCTGATTTCCGGCCAACCGCTCTATGACGACTCCATTCCACGTTCGCGTCTGTATGGTCGCTGGATCACCCATGTCTGGGTATGGATTGAAACCCTGTCGCTGCAACTGAAAGACAGCATGTGCGGTTTTCGCGTTTACCCGATTGCCCCCACGCTGCAGCTCGCCAGCCGGGTGACGTTGGGCAAACGTATGGATTTCGACACCGAAGTGATGGTGCGACTTTACTGGCAGGGCAATGACAGCTACTTCGTGCCGACGCGCGTGACCTACCCGCTGGATGGCCTGTCGCATTTTGACGCCCTGAAAGATAACGTGCGCATCTCACTGATGCATACCCGCCTGTTCTTCGGCATGCTGCCGCGTATTCCGTCTCTGCTGTTTCGCCGCAATGCCACGCACTGGGCGCAGCAAAAAGAGGTGCAAGGCCTGTGGGGTATGCGCTTTATGCTACTGGTCTGGCGCGTATTAGGTCGCCGCGCTTTCTCGCTGCTGCTTTATCCGGTGGTCGCCGTCTACTGGCTCCTCGCCCGTGATGCGCGTCGGGCCTCGAAAAACTGGCTGGCGCGGGTGCGCACCACGCTGGCGGCCCGCCATCTTCCGCTGCCTGCCGGGTTAAACAGCTACCGCCACTTTTTGCGCTTCGGCGAAGCAATGCTGGATAAAGTCGCGGGCTGGCGTGGCGAGTTGCACTTTGGCCGCGATGTGGAATTTGCCCCCGGTGCGGAAGAAGCACTCGGACTGCACGATGGCAAAGGCAAACTGCTACTGGCGTCGCATCTGGGTGATGTGGAAGCCAGCCGGGCGCTGGCGCAGATCAACGAGAGCAAGATCATTCATGCGCTGGTGTTTCATGAAAATGCCCTGCGCTTTAAGCAGATTATGCAAAAGATGGCACCGGAGGCGGGCGTTAACCTCATCCCGGTGAAGCACATCGGCCCGGATACCGCGATGTTGCTGAAAGAGAAGCTTGATCGCGGGGAATGGGTGGCGATCGTCGGCGATCGGCTGGCGGTTAACCCACAACGCGGCGGCGACTGGCGGGTGAACTGGAGCGAATTTATGGGCCACCCTGCGCCCTTCCCGCAGGGACCGTTTATTCTCGCTGCGGCGTTACGCTGCCCGGTACTGCTGATGTTTGCATTGCGCCAGCAGGGCAAATTGCGCCTGCACTGTGAAGTCTTCGCCGATCCACTGCCCATGCCGCGCGCCGCAAGGCAGGCCGCTCTGCGCGAGGCAACAGACCGCTATGCTGCGCGCCTTGAGCACTACGCCCTGCAATCACCGCTCGACTGGTTTAACTTTTTTGATTTCTGGCGGCTGCCCGATCATGCACCGCAATCCACGGACAAGGAGTAACAGGTGTTAAACGATCCGCGTTTTACCGCCGAAGTAGAACTGACCGTTCCCTTCCACGACGTCGATATGATGGGTGTGGTATGGCACGGTAACTACTTCCGCTACTTTGAGATTGCCCGCGAGGCGCTACTGAATCAGTTTGATTATGGCTACCGTCAGATGAAAGCCTCCGGCTATGTCTGGCCGGTGGTGGACACCCGGGTGAAATACCGCGATGTGCTGACTTTTGAGCAGCATTTTCGTGTACGCGCCCGACTGGAAGAGTTCGAAAACCGCCTGAAAATCGCTTACGACATCTTTGATGCCGCCAGCGGTAAACGCACCACCACCGGTTACACCATTCAGGTCGCGGTGGACGAAAAAAGCCGCGAGATGTGCTTTGTCAGCCCGGCAGTGTTGTTTGAACGTATGGGGGTAACACCATGAAATACTGGCCTTTGCTGGCGCTGTTGCTCAGCCCCTTCGTTGGCGCGATCACGCTGGACACGCTGCAACAACGTTTTACCGAACAACCGATAGTACGGGCGCATTTCACCCAGACCCGCACCATTAAAGATCTGCCGCAGCCTTTACGCTCGCAGGGCGAGATGTTGATCGCACGTGACCAGGGCTTGCTGTGGGATCAAAAAGTGCCGTTCCCGATGGCACTCATGCTTGATGACTCGCGGATGGTGCAAATCATCAATGGTCAGCCGCCACAGGTGATCACCGCCGAAAACAACCCGCAGATGTTCCAGTTTAATCACCTGCTGCGCGCACTGTTTCAGGCCGATCGCGCGGTACTGGAGCAAAACTTCCGTATCGATTTTCAAGATATGGGCGCAGGACGCTGGACCCTGAAACTGACGCCGATCACCACGCCGCTGGATAAGATTTTCACCTCTATCGAGCTTGCCGGTCAGCAGTATCTGGACAGCATCCGCCTGAACGACAAACAGGGCGATCTCACCGATATCGCTTTTTCCCAACACCGACTGACGCCCACCACGCTGACCGATGACGAACGCCAACGCTTTGCCGCGCACTAACTCCCCGCGTCCGGCGCTACTCTGGGGACTGCTCTGCCTGCTGTTGCTCGGCATGCTGTTGATGCTGCTGCCAAAAGCGCGCATGAACAGCAGTGTGCTGGCGATGCTGCCCGCTCAGACGATGGGTACGCTTCCCCCGGCACTGAACGACGGCTTTATGCAGCGCCTCGACAAACAGTTGGTCTGGCTGATCAGCCCCGGCAAACAGGCCAATCCTGAGGCGGCGAAATACTGGCTTTCCTTGCTCAGCCAGTCGCAGGCGGTGAACAACCTGAAAGGGCCGATGGATGCGCAAAGCCAGCAAGCCTGGGGCACATTCTTCTGGCAGCATCGTAACGCCCTGCTCGACAGCACCACGCGCACGCGTCTGCAAAACGGCGGCGAGGCACAGGCACAATGGGTGCTGACGCAGCTCTACTCGGCGTTTTCCGGCGTGAGCGGTAAAGAGCTGCAAAACGATCCGTTGATGCTGATGCGCGGCGCACAGCTTGCGATGGCGCAGAACAGCCAGAAGCTGCGGTTGATGGATGGCTGGCTGGTGACGCAGGACGATAAAGGTAACGACTGGTATCTGCTGCACGGTGAACTGGCGGGTTCTTCATTCGATATGCAGCAAACGCACCAGTTTGTTAACACACTGGCATCACTGGAAGCGCAACTGAAAGCCCGATTCCCGCAGGCACAGCTGCTATCACGCGGCACAGTGTTCTACAGCGATTACGCCAGCCAGCAGGCCAAACGCGACGTCTCCACGCTGGGCATCGCCACCCTTCTTGGGGTGATTGCGCTGATTGTCGCCGTGTTCCGCTCCCTGCGTCCCCTGCTGCTGTGCCTGATTTCAATTGCGATTGGCGCGCTGGCGGGCACCGTCGCTACACTGCTCCTGTTCGGCGAACTGCATCTGATGACGCTGGTGATGAGCCTGAGCATCATTGGGATTTCAGCAGATTACACACTTTATTACCTGACCGAACGGATGGTGCATGGCGCAGAGGCATCGCCATGGCAAAGTCTCGCCAAAGTGCGTAATGCGTTGTTGCTGGCGCTGGCCACCACCGTTGTCGCCTACCTGATCATGATGCTGGCCCCCTTCCCTGGCATCCGCCAGATGGCGATTTTCGCCGCCGTCGGCCTTAGCGCCTCCTGTCTGACGGTGATCTTCTGGCATCCGTGGCTATGCCGCGGTTTACCGGTGCGTCCGGTGCCCGCCATGGTGCTGCTTCTGCGCTGGCTGGCAGCCTGGCGGCGCAATAAAAAACTCGCTATTGGCCTGCCAGTAGCGCTGGCGTTGTTCTCTCTCGCCGGTCTCGCTACGTTGCGCATTAATGACGATATCAGCCAGTTACAGGCGCTGCCGCAAGGGATCCTGGCGCAGGAGAAAGCCATCACGGCGCTGACCGGGCAAAGCGTCGATCAGAAATGGTTTGTGATTTATGGCGATACGCCGCAGCAAACGCTGGAGCGGCTAGAAGCGTTTACGCCGCAACTGGATCACGCGCGCAAACAAGGGATGATTGCGGGTTTTCGCACCCTCCCGATTAACTCACTGGCGCGACAACAGCAGGATCTTGAACTGCTGAAAAACGCGACGCCTGCCGTGACGCGCACACTCCACGCCGCGGGAATGGCAAGTGTTGCGCCAGACCTCAGCCCGATGAGCGTTACCGTTGAACAGTGGCTTGCCAGCCCGGCCAGTGAAGGCTGGCGGTTACTGTGGTTAACGCTGCCCGACGGGCAAAGCGGCGTGCTGGCCCCGGTCGACGGTGTTAAAGACAGTGCAGCGCTTAGCGCACTGGCAAAAACACAACCGGGCATCGCCTGGGTAGATCGCAAAAGCGCGTTTGATGAGCTGTTTGCGCTGTACCGACTGGTGTTAACCGGGTTGCTGTTCGTTGCGTTGGCGGTGATTGCCGCAGGCGCGGTGCTGCGTCTGGGCTGGAAAAAAGGGCTGATAAGCCTTGTGCCATCAGTGCTGTCGCTCGGTTGCGGGCTGGCGGTGTTATCACTGAGCGGTCACGCAGTAAATCTGTTTTCCCTGCTGGCGTTGGTGCTGGTGCTGGGGATCGGCATCAACTACACGCTGTTTTTCAGCAATCCGCGCGGCACGCCGCTCACGTCGTTGCTGGCCATCACGCTGGCCATGATAACCACGTTACTCACCCTGGGGATGCTGATATTCAGCGCCACTCAGGCTATCAGCAGTTTCGGCATTGTGCTGGTCAGCGGTATTTTTACCGCCTTCCTGCTTTCCCCCCTCGCAATGCCAGCGAAAAAAGAGAGAAAACGATGATTCGCCCCCTCTGCACTGGCGTCGCGCTTGCCGCCGCCCTGCTGCTCACCGGATGCAGCCACTCAACCCATTCTCCTGACGGCAGCCGTCCGCAAGCGTGGCTGGAGCCGGGGACCCGCGTAACGCTGCCTGCGCCGGGGATCGCGCCGGCGGTGAACTCCCAGCAGTTGTTAACCGGCAGTTTTAACGGGCAAACCCAGTCATTGCTGGTGATGATGACCGCCGACGACAAAAAGATCACCCTTGCCGGGCTCTCATCGGTGGGGATCCGTTTATTCCTCGTCACCTATGATGAACGCGGAATTCATACCGAGCAGTCGATCGTCGTGCCGCAACTGCCGCCCACCAGCCAGGTACTGGCGGACGTGATGATCAGCCATTGGCCGATTGCCGCCTGGCAGCCGCAGTTACCCAAAGGCTGGACACTGACCGATCACGACGATAAGCGCGAACTGCGTAACGCGCACGGCAAGCTGGTGACGGAAATCACCTACCTGCAACGCAAAGGCAAACGTGAGCCGATCAGCATCGAGCAGCATGTTTTTAAATACCACATCACCATTCAGTATTTGGGTGACTGAGATGATCTACATTTCTGCCATCGGCATGGTGAACGCGCTGGGGCGCACCCTGGATGAGATAGCCGCCAACCTGACGCGCGGCCATGCGCCAGGGATGCACACCCGTACAGGCTGGCTGCAGGGGCACACGGAGGTGGTACTCGGCAGCGTGGACGGCGAACTGCCCGCCATTCCGCCGCAAATGGATGCCCACCGCAGCCGCAATAATCAACTGCTACTGGCGGCGCTGGAACACATCCAGCCAACGGTGGATGAGGCGATTACCCGCTATGGCCGCGACCGCGTGGCTGTGGTGCTGGGCACCAGTACTTCCGGGCTGGATGAAGGGGATCTGCACGTCCGACTTTCGCTCAACGGGGAAGAGAGCCTTGCATGGCGCTACCCACAGCAGGAACTGGGCGATCCATCGCGCTTTTTAAGTCGCTGGCTGGCGCTGGAAGGCCCGTCGTTTACCGTTTCCACCGCGTGCTCTTCCAGCGCGCGCGCCATTATCAATGGTCACCGCCTGATTGAAGCCGGTCTGGCAGATGTGGCGATTGTAGGCGGCGCAGACTCCCTGAGCCGAATGCCGGTCAACGGGTTTAATAGCCTGGAGTCCTTCTCCACGACGCTGTGCCAGCCGTTTGGCCGTGACCGCTGCGGCATTACGATTGGCGAGGCATCGGCACTGATGGTGCTGACCCGTGAGCCGCAGCCGTTGGCGCTACTTGGCACCGGCGAATCCAGTGATGCATGGCATATTTCCGCACCGCATCCACAGGGGGAAGGCGCTATCCGCGCCATCAATATGGCGCTGGCGCAAGCCAGGCTCACGCCGGCCGATGTGGGGTATATCAATCTGCATGGCACCGCCACGCCGCTCAACGATCAGATTGAATCAGCGGTCGTGCACACACTGTTTGGTGAGGGTGTGCCGTGCAGTTCCACCAAACACTTAACCGGACACACGCTGGGCGCGGCGGGGATTACGGAAGCGGCGCTGAGCGCGCTGATCCTGCAACGCGACTTACCACTACCGCCTCAGGATTTTAGCCGTGGGCCTATCGATCCAACGCTCCCGGCCTGCGGCCTGTTGTTGGCTGCAGAGCCACTGGCGCGTCCGGTCATTTTATCTAACTCCTTCGCCTTCGGCGGAAACAACGCCAGTATTTTGCTGGGGAGAGTGACATGATTCAGTACCTTACGGCGGGGGAATATCTGCCCCATGACACGCCGATGATCCTGCTGGAAGACGTTATTTCGGTAACGGATGACGATGCCCACTGCCGGGTGAGCGTGAATAAGGGGGGCGTGCTGTCGCCCTTTATGGATGCGCAAGGCAACCTGCCCGGTTGGTATGCGCTGGAGCTGATGGCGCAATGCATTGGCGTCTGGTCCGGCTGGCACCGCCTGCAACGCGGCGAAGAGAGCATTGCGTTGGGTATGGTGCTCGGCGCGCGCGAGCTGACCTGCGCCGCAGGCTCATTGCCCGCAGGCGCAGTGCTGGATATCCACGCCAAACTGCTGATGCAGGATACGCGTTTCGGCAGCTTCGACTGCACGATCCAGATTGGCGCAGACACCGTTTCTGTCGGGCGCATCAACACTTTCCAGCCAACAAAAGACGAGCTTAGTGCGCTGTTTCATCAACCACACACATCGAAAGGGGCAGAAGCATGAATCGTTCCGTTCTGGTTACCGGAGCCAGTAAAGGCATCGGCCGCGCCATTGCCCAACACCTTGCCGCCGATGGCTTTACCGTTGGCGTGCACTATCATCGTGACGAAAACGGCGCGCAGGAAACGCTACGCGCCATTGAGCAGGCGGGCGGCGCGGGCCGTCTGCTGAGTTTTGATGTCGGCAACCGCGAACAGTGTCGCCGTGTTCTGGAACAGGATATTGAGCAGCACGGTGCCTGGTATGGCGTGGTCAGCAATGCAGGTATCACCCGTGACGCGGCGTTCCCGGCACTGAGCGATGATGACTGGGATGCGGTGATCCACACCAATCTCGACAGCTTCTACAACGTGATTCAGCCCTGCATCATGCCGATGATTGGCCTGCGCAAAGGCGGACGCATCATTACCCTCTCGTCGGTTTCCGGGGTGATGGGCAATCGTGGCCAGGTTAACTACAGTGCGGCAAAAGCCGGTATTATCGGCGCCACAAAAGCACTGGCGATTGAGCTGGCGAAACGCAAAATCACCGTCAACTGCATCGCACCGGGGCTGATTGATACCGGCATGATTGAAATGGAAGAGGCCGCGCTGAAAGAAGCGATGGCGATCATCCCGATGAAACGTATGGGCCAGGCACAAGAAGTGGCCGGGCTTGCCAGCTATTTAATGTCAGATATTGCGGGTTACGTGACCCGCCAGGTTATTTCCATCAACGGGGGAATGTTATGACACGTCGCGTCGTCATTACCGGCATGGGCGGCGTGACCGCCTTTGGCCAGAGCTGGCAGGATGTGTCAAAACGTCTGCTGACCTATGAAAACGCCGTCCGCAAAATGCCGGAGTGGCAAATTTACGACGGTCTGCATACCCTGCTTGGCGCGCCGATTGATGATTTCACGTTGCCGGATCACTACACTCGCAAACGCATCCGTGCAATGGGCCGCGTATCGCTGCTCTCCACCCGCGCCAGCGAACTGGCGCTGGAACAGGCCGGGTTGATTGACGATCCGGTATTAACCAGCGGCAATACCGGCATTGCTTACGGCTCCTCGACCGGCAGTACCGGACCGGTGAGCGAGTTCGCCACCATGTTGACCGAAAAACACACCAACAATATCACCGGCACAACCTATGTGCAGATGATGCCGCACACCACGGCGGTGAACACCGGGCTGTTTTTCGGCCTGCGCGGACGCGTTATCCCCACCTCCAGTGCCTGTACTTCCGGAAGCCAGGCCATTGGTTATGCCTGGGAAGCGATTCGTCACGGTTATCAGGACGTTATGGTCGCGGGCGGCGCAGAAGAGCTGTGCCCATCGGAAGCGGCGGTGTTTGATACCTTGTTTGCCACCAGCCAGCGCAACGATGAACCGAAAACCACGCCCTCCCCGTTCGATGCCAGCCGCGACGGTCTGGTGATCGGTGAAGGTGCGGGCACGCTGATTCTGGAAGAACTGGAACATGCGAAGGCGCGCGGTGCGACCATTTTCGGTGAAATCGTCGGCTTTGCGACCAACTGCGACGCGGCACATATCACCCAGCCACAGCGGGAAACCATGCAAATCTGTATGGAGCAGGCGCTGAAAATTGCCGGACTCAGCCCGCTGGATATTGGCTATATCTCCGCACACGGCACGGCCACCGATCGCGGCGATATCGCAGAAAGTCAGGCGACGGCGGCCATCTTTGGCGATAATGTTCCCATCTCGTCGCTGAAAAGCTACTTCGGTCATACCCTTGGGGCATGCGGCGCGCTGGAGGCCTGGATGAGCCTGCAAATGATGCGTGAAGGCTGGTTTGCGCCAACGCTCAACCTGACCACCCCGGATGAACAGTGCGGCGCACTGGATTACATCAAAGGTGAAGCGCGCCGGATCGATTGCGAATACCTGCAAAGCAATAACTTCGCTTTTGGCGGCATTAACACCTCCATCATTATTAAACGCTGGGCATAACGTATGTATCGGGTAGTACTGGGTCATATCTCCGCACTGAGCGCTGGCAACATTCCGCCCGCACTCAGACAACAAGCGCCGCAGGGCAAACGCCGGGAGAGCTGGCTTGCCGGGCGGGCATTACTGGCGCGCGAGTGTTCTCCGCTACCTGATATTGTCTACGGCGAGCAAGGCAAACCGGCATTCGCCAACGGGACGCCGCTGTGGTTCAACCTGAGTCACAGTGGCGATCGTATTGCGCTCCTGTTGAGCGATGAAGGTGAAGTGGGTTGTGATATTGAAGTGATACGCCCGCGCGCCAACTGGCGCACGCTGGCTAATGCGGTATTCAGTCAGGCGGAACATGATGAACTTGAGCAATGGTGCCCGGATCACCAGTTGACGGCGTTCTGGGAAATCTGGACACGCAAAGAAGCCATTATCAAGCAGCGTGGCGGCAGCGCCTGGCAAATTGTCAGCGTTGACAGCCGCAACACGCCCAATCTCAATGTTAGCCACTGCCAGGTTGGCGAGGTGAGCCTGTCAGTCTGCACGCCGACGCCGTTTACGCTTTCGGCCGATCTGCTCGCGACGCTCCCGGCAGAAAGATAACCAGCACGCCTGCCACAATCACCAGCACCCCCAGCGCGCCGCGCCACGAAAACGGTTCGTGCCAGCCGGGAAGCCAGATGGCGGCAACCCACACCAGAATATAACTCAGGCTGAGCAGAGCATACGCTTTGCTCAGCGGCAGGCGATGCAGGGCAAAAAACCAGCATCCCATCGACGCGACATACCCCAGCAGGCCAGACAGCAGCATAAGCGTCCCTTTCTGCGGTTGCAGTACGGCGCTGATAAACTCCCAGGAGGGCGCAACCGGCGGCAGTACCTGCATTGCTGAGCGCAGCAGTAACTGCGCGACGCTGACCAGCAACACACTCATCAGCGCCCAGACCACGCCTTTCATAGCGAACTCCCCAACAGCACAATGCCGATAATGATCAGTAGCACGCCAACGGCATGACGGGCGGTCACCCGCTCACGCCAGACGAAACGCGCCGCCAGCGTGACCCACACGAAATTGAGGCTTAGCATTGGGTACGCGACGCCCACAGGAAGACGCTGCAACACCAGCAACCACAGCGCCATGCCCGCGCCCAGCGCGGCCAACGCCAGACCCAGCCACAGGCCAACGTGCCTGCCGCGATGCCCGGGCGTTGCCGGGCGTGTCGCCTGTTTCTGGCACAGTTGCCCGGCGCAGCTCAACAGGCTTGCCAGTGCGAGCAGCAACCAGCTCATCATTGCGGATAATACTGAATAAAGACCATACGCCCCTGTACATAGACGTTATCCGGCTTCGGGATCGGCAGCCGGGTAAAGTCATCCGGGTTAGATTGATGCAGCACCAGCGACACAACCCCCTGCTGACGGCGTTGCGCCAGCCAGTCGCTGAAGTTGTCTTCCTCCACAAAGCGATCTTTCGCATCCGGGTAGGCCAGGCCATAGGTCAGCTCTCCGCGCGAGCCGAACATAATGATATCGGAACGCTTCAGTTCCCAGGCCAGTCCCGCCGCTACGCCCACATTGTCCGTCAGCACGTAACGACTTGGCTTCAGCGCTTCATTAACAAAGTTGATGAGAAATTGCGGCTGTTTGGAATCCATTACCTTGTCCGGGATCACCGTCCCCACTACCAGCGCCAGCCCCAACGGGCAGAGCGCGGCGAGCGGCCAGCGCTGTTCGCTGGTTTTCAGCGCCAGCCAGCCAAACAGCGCCCATACGCCCAAGGCAAAAGCCGCCAGCCAGGCTTTATACAGCTCAATGGGCGCCCACACCGGGTGTTTCAGGAATCCCCACGGCGAGACGACAATCGCGGCGATAAGACCGACCAGACCAAAGACGATATTGATCCACGCATTAATACGCAATGCCCGTCCACCTGTCTGTGCGAGAGTCAGCGCATAGCGCGCCATCAGGATCGCCAGCGGCGCAAAACAGGGCAGGATATAGGTTGGCAGCTTACCCTTCGCGATGCTGAAAAACAGCAGTGGCATCACCACCCAACCGAACAGGTAAAACGCCTCTTGCAGAACAGACTTACGCGCCAACCAGCCCGTTTTCAGTGCGCCGGGCAGCAACGCCAGCCACGGCAAACTGCCGGCAATCAGGAACGGAATGTAATACCAGAACGGCGCTTTATGCTGCGCATCCTGCTGGGCAAACCGTTGAATATGCTCGACCCAGAAGAAGTAGCGCCAAAAGTCCGCTTCACGCGTGGCAATCGCCAGCCCCCAAGGCAGTACCGTCAGTACGCAGCAGAGAATGGCCAACCAGCCCCACAACAGCACCTCTTTCCAGCGCTTTTGCGTGATCACCCACGGCAGCACGCCCAGCACCGGCACAGCCAGCGCCAGAAAACCTTTGGTCATCACCCCCATGCCGCAGGCAATGCCCAACAGCGTATAACCGGCGAATTTGCCGCCGCGCGTTTGCGCCTGCGCTGCCAGCCAGAAGCTGTACATCGCCAGCGTCATCCACAGCGTAATCATCGGGTCCAGCACCGCATAGGTACCGATACCGTACACCAGAAACGCCGTCAGAAAGATAACGCCAGAAAGCACGGCAACGGCTTTGTCGCGCCACATGTTCCACGCCTGCGCCGCAACCAGTAGTGCCGACACGGTAATGGAAAAGACAGAGCCAAAACGCACTGCAAAATTGTTATGTCCAAACAGCCACTGACCGAGGCTGTTGATCCAATAACCCGCGATGGGTTTTTCAAAATAACGCAGTCCCAGAAAATGAGGTACCACCCAGTCACCGCTATTAAGCATCTCCCGGCTGATCTCCGCATAGCGGGTTTCATCCGGTTGCCAGAGCAGCCGGTACTCAAGGGGAACAAGGTAATAGAGAACAAATAGTGCAACCAGACCCAACACAGCGTTAGTGGATTTCATTACCTGGCACTCAACAGTTGTTGGCAACCCAGCCAGCCTTCCCGGCCAGCCACTTGTCCGCGCACCACTTTCCCCACCGGTAGCGTGCTGACATCCGTCGGCAATAGCTGACTCAGAGGGCAAAAGGCGATCTCTTCGCGCGCGGCCATACTCAGCAATTCATCAAAACCGTCTGCGCCGATAATGCCTTCCACTTCAGCATGGATGGTATAAACCGGCGTACCGTTATCCCGGTGGATACAGTCAAGAATAAAACGGTTGTAGTTCGCCGCATCGACGCGCGTTCCCACCACCTCATCCCAGGTCGGCAGCGTCACAGGGATCTGCGGGACAGCGCACTCCTCTTCTGTGAGCTGCGGCCGGAAAGGTCGGGTGCCGCGGCAGTCGCTGTTATAGCGAAAATTAAACGCATTTTTGGCTTTCACGACACGCTGATCCGCACGCCAGCCCGCCACGGCGGAACAGGTCACGGCCCGCCCGATGATCATTTCCAGCGCCAACAGGCCCCGTTCGATCTCGGCCTCCAGCTTCGGCTGATCCCATACGCCGCTCCAGCATTGCCAGCCATGATGATCCCAGGCGTGCAGGCCGACTTCATGCACTTGTGCAGTAGCGCGAATCACTTCTGCATTGGCTTCGCCGATGATCTTACCCGGCCACGCCGTACCAGCCAGCAGGATATCCCACCCGTAGAGGGATGCTGCGCGCGAGCGCAGCATCTTCCACAGAAATTGCGGCTTAAGCAGGCGCCAGATATGGCGCCCCATGTTGTCCGGCCCGACGCTGAAGAAAAAGCTCGCCTGAATATTGTGCTTTTTCAACAACGTCAGCAGACGCGGCACACCGTCGCGAGTGCCGCGAAAGGTGTCGACATCAATGCGTAAGCCGACTGACTTCATGCGTTTTTCTCATCCGAGAGTTCTACGGTACGCAGGAAGAAATCCAGCGTCTCATCAATGGTCTGGCGCATATCGACTTTCGGCTCCCAGTGCAGGCAGCGTTTCGCGTTACGAATGCTCGGCTTACGGTGCTCCACGTCCTGATACCCTTTGCCGTAGTAACTGCTGCTCTCTACTTCGCGGAAACCGGCGAACGGCGGGAAGCGGTCGCGCAGCGGGTGCTTCTCGAAGCTGGCCAGCAGCATTTCCGCCAGTTCTTTAATACTGGCCTCGTTCTCCGGGTTACCAATGTTGATGATCTGCCCGTCGCAACGCCCTTCTTTGTTCTCAATAATGCGGAACAGCGCTTCGATGCCGTCGCTGATATCGGTAAAGCAACGTTTTTGCTTGCCGCCCTCGATCAACTTGATCGGCGACCCTTCCACCAGGTTGAGGATCAATTGGGTGATCGCACGCGAGCTGCCGATACGCGCCGCATTGAGGTTATCCAGGCGCGGCCCCATCCAGTTAAACGGACGGAACAGCGTAAAGCGCAGGCCCTCTTTCTCGCCATACGCCCAAATCACCCGGTCCAGAAGCTGTTTTGACACTGAATAGATCCAGCGCTGTTTGTTGATCGGGCCAACTACCAGATTGGAGTTGTCTTCGTCGAACACTTTGTCGGTGCACATGCCGTACACTTCTGAAGTGGACGGGAAAATGATGCGTTTATTGTATTTCACGCAATCACGGATGATTTTCAGGTTCTCTTCAAAATCAAGTTCAAATACGCGCAGCGGGTTGCGGGTGTATTCGATTGGCGTTGCGATCGCCACCAGCGGCAGCACCACATCGCATTTCTTGATGTGGTACTCGATCCACTCAGAGTGAATGCTGATATCGCCTTCTACAAAGTGGAAACGCGGGCAGTCGAGGAAACGGCTGATGGCATCTGAACCAATATCAAGACCATAAATTTCGTAGTTATCGTCATTCAGCAGGCGTTCGGTCAGATGGTTACCGATAAAGCCGTTCACGCCGAGGATCAATACGCGCGTGCGGCGTTTCACCGCAACCACCGGCTTGCTGGTTAACAGCGCACCGGCCACCAGACCCAGAGACTGCGCCAGTTGCCCGCCCTGCATATAGACACCGTTGTCCACCTGCCCGGTAAGGATTTCCAGCGCGCCTTCAGCACAGGCGACCACCAGTGGAGAGACAGACAGCACCGTACCGGCTCTGGCCGCCGCAATGTCATTACGCACGCGGGATTTCCAGACGATAAATTTGTGTGTCCCGGCAAAACTGTATGCGCCCGGCCACGGGTCGGACACTGCGCGCACCAGGTTGTGCAGGGTTTGCGCCGGCAACTCCCAGTCGAGACGCCCATCTTCCGGGGTACGACGGCCATAGTAGCTGGCTTTGCTGTCATCCTGTGCGGTTTCCGTGAAGGTCTGCGCTTTGATGGTCGGCAGCGTGCTACGCAGCAGAGTTTGCGCGGCTTCGCTCAGTTTGCGGTGCAGCGACATCGCATCATCACTGTCGGCAATGGCGACTTTCTGCTGCGCCACAATTGCGCCCGCATCGGCACGCGCCACCATCCGGTGCAGCGTTACGCCTGTTTCCGTTTCCCCGTTCACCAGTACCCAGTTCAGCGGCGCACGTCCACGGTAAGCCGGCAGCAGGGAGCCGTGCAGATTGAATGCGCCAAGACGCGCGCTGTTGAGGATCTTGTCGCACAGTAAATTGCGATAGTAGAACGAGAAGATCACATCCGCGTTGAGATCGCGAATGCGATCGACCCACAGCGGGTGGTTAACATCTTCCGGAGCATACACCGGAATACCGCGTTCTGCGGCAATGCGCGCGACGGAACCGAAAAAGTGGTTTTCATTGGCGCTGTCCGGGTGGGTAAAAATCGCCGCAACCTCAAACCCGGCATCCAACAACGCCTGAGTGCCGACACAACCCATATCGTGATAGGCAAAGACAACAGCTTTCATTGATTATTTTCCTCTTGCGGAGCGTCGTGCTCCTGACGAACAACACGTTGAATAAAATAGCGTGGACGGGCGCGAACATCGTTGTAGATACGGCCGATGTACTCCCCAAGGAGTCCCATACCGATAAACTGTGCGCCGATAAACGTGAACAGGATGGCAAAGAGCATAAACACCCCTTCGCCTGCCCACTGCGGCCCAAACGTCAGACGCAGAACCACCAGTAACACCGCCAGCGAAAAGCCCGCCAGGGCAATCACGCTGCCCACAACGCTGAGCAAGCGCAGCGGCGTAGTGGTCAGGCAGGTCACCAGGTCGTACATCAGGTTGATCAGACGCAGAAAGCTGTATTTCGAATCGCCAAACTCGCGCTCGGCATGCTGCACCGGGATCTCCACCGCTTTACGGGCAAAGGTATTGGCGAGGATCGGAATGAAGGTACTGCGCTCATGGCAGTGCAGCATGGCATCGACGATATGGCGGCGATACGCACGCAACATGCAGCCATAATCCCCCATCGCTTTACCGGTGGTCCGTTGGATCAACCGGTTAACGGTGCGTGACGCCAGTTTGCGGAACAGACTGTCCTGCCGATGCTGGCGCACGGTGCCCACCACGTCGTAACCTTCGTTCGCCTTCGCCACCAGGCGCGGAATCTCTTCCGGCGGGTTTTGCAGGTCGGCATCCAGCGTGATGATCAAATCGCCAGTGACATGGCTGAAGCCCGCCATGATTGCGGAGTGCTGACCGTAGTTCCGGTTCAACAGCACGGCCACAATATGGCTGCCGGGCTGCTCTGCCGCGGTCGTGAGGATCTGCGCGGAGTTGTCGCTGCTGCCGTCATCCACCAGCAGAATTTCATAGTCGATACCGAGGCTGTCGCAACTGCCGGTCGTACGACGGATCAGCTCAGGTAAGCTCTCCTCTTCGTTAAAAACCGGGATCACCACGGAGACTTTTTCAACGGGAGGCAGGGTAAACATATCAGCGTCCTGCAATGCGATGGAGCGCGTCAATGACGCGGGTTGTGTCGTCATGGGTCATGTCCGGGAACAGGGGGATAGAGCAAATGCGCGCACTGTTCCACTCGGTATTCGGTAACGAGACAGGAAAGTGTTCGCGGTAATACTTCTGCGTATGCGCAGCGCGGAAATGCAGGCCAGTGCCGATGCCTTGCGCTTTTAGCGTTTCCATTAATGCATCGCGGGTGATGCCGCAACGCTGTTCATCAACACGCAGAATAAACAGGTGCCAGGCATGCTGGTGCGGCCATGACGGTAGCGCCAGCGGCTGGAACGGCGTATCGGCGAGTTCGCGCAAGTAGCGCTGCGCAATCTCGTGGCGGCGGGCGTTCGCCGTTTTCAGCTTGCCAAGCTGCACCAGGGCGATGGCGGCATTAATATCGGCAAGGTTATATTTGAAACCCGGCGAGATAACTTCCGCCTGCGGCGCGCGACCGTGCGTCTGACGATCGTAGGCATCCACGCCGAGGCCGTGGAATTTGAGGCTGCGAATGCGGTTGGCCAGTTGCTCATCGTCCGTCACCACCAACCCGCCTTCGGCGCAGGTCATATTTTTGATGGCATGGAAGGAGAAAATCGCGGTTCCTTTGCCGCCAACGTGCTGTTCTTTGTAGTACGTACCGGCAGCATGCGCAGCGTCTTCAATCACCGCAATGCCGTGTTTTTCACCCACCGCGCGGATAGGGTCAATATCCGCCGGGGCTCCGGCGTAGTGCACCGGAATAATCGCCCGGGTGCGCGGCGTGATGGCCGCATCAATCGCTTCCGGCGTAACCATCAGCGTATCTTTGTCGACATCAATCATTACCGGCGTCGCGCCCAGCAGCACGATCATATTGAGCGTGGACACCCAGGTCATTGATGGCGTAATGACTTCATCCCCCGGCCCAATGCCCAACGCCATCAGCGTCACGTGCATCCCTGCCGTCGCCGAGCTCACGGCAATGGCATGGCGGTTACCGGTTAACGTACAGAAAGCCTCTTCCAGAGCCTGATTTTTCGGGCCGGTCGTGATCCAACCCGATGCCAGCACTTGCTGGATAGCGGCGAGTTCTTCCTCCCCCATCGAGGGACGCGAGAACGGTAGAAAATCACTCATCTTTTTTTCCCTGCGTCACAGACGCGTTAAAGGACCCCACAAAGACACTTTGCGGCTATTGAGTAAAATGGCGGATGGAAGTTAAACCGAAATATAATGAACGTCCGGTTGTCCCAATTATCATTCATCACAGCTTATTTCTGAATATTATCAATTGAATATTAGGACAAGATTAAGAAAAGAGGGAAATAAGAAATATAAAATCATTGAAATTATAAATAAAAACAACAGCTTAATTAACATTTATGCATTCAACGGGTGTGATCAGTGTCAAATAAATGTAACAATCCACGCCCTGCACTGTACACAAGGGCGTGGATACACTTATTTAAACAACACAGCAACAAAATCAAAAAAAATAATACTGTTATGCAATTAATTATTTCAATCGTAACCGTTGAAATATATTAAATAGCGTTAATAAATTACGAAAGATTCTGCGGGAAGCCGGCTGGCAATTCGCTGGCGGCGCAGGCAATGACGCTGTCATTGTTGGCGCCGCAGTCGCGCACATAAGTAATCGTGGCAAATTCATCAATCACTTCTGTCGGGTAAGCCGGGCCTGCTGCGCGGTACGACTCCATCAGCGGAATATGATCGTTCTGGAAGCAGACCGTTTTTTCCGGGTTGTTGATGACCCAGCGCGGAAAGAAAATGGTCCCGTGGAACAGGCGATCACCAAGGTTCACAATCAGGCTGACATCGGTACCGGTTGGCTCTGTCCAGGAAATTTTATAGATACTTTCGCCTACGCGAACGATAAATGCTTTTTGATCTTTCACCCAGCGATTCGCCACAATGCCGCTGTGAATACGGTAGTCGAGCGTGGTGTCATTTTTCACGTAAATCTCGTAATTCCAGCCGTTATCGTAGGTATAAACCAGATGTTTGCCGACGAAACCGCTCAAATCGTGTTTATCAAAGGTGCTCATTTTTTCTCTCCTCTGTTGGAATAGCACCATCGTACGCCTGCAAAAAATCAATAAAAAACGCTATATTTGCATCACATTCATTCAATTTTTAGATGAGTCATGCACAAGACCACGCTGGAACAATGGGCGCTACTGCAAAAAGTGGTAGAGCTAGGCAGCTTTGCGAAAGCCGCTGAAGAGACGCACCGCAGCCAGTCTTCGGTGAGCTATAACCTGGCGCTATTGCAGGAGAGACTGGGCGTAGCATTACTGATGCAGGAGGGGCGGCGCGCGGTGCTGACACCTGCTGGCGAGCTGTTGCTGAAGCAGGTCAAACCACTGCTGAAAGCTTTTGACTGGGTGGAAACCCGCGCGGCCACACTGCGTAACGGCATGCGTACGCGTCTGGATCTGGTGGTGGACAGCATTTTTCCGCGCTCACGGTTATTCGCCATTTTGCGCCAGTTTCAGCAATGCTACCCACAAACGCAGGTGCGCCTGACAGAAGTGCTGGAAACCGCCTCTGCCGACCTGCCGGTGCATGCACAGGCGGATGTGATGATTTTGACCCGTCGCCAGGATATGACCGGGCGCGGCGAATGGCTGATGAATATCGATTTTGTCGCCGTGGCGCACCGCGATCACCCCCTCTGTGCCGCCGAAGAGGTGAGCGAAGCGATGCTCGCCGCCTGGCCGTTGATCCGCATTGCCGAAGGTGACGATCGGCAAAGCCCGGTGGCGCAGGCCTCGTGGACCTTTTCTACCATTGATGCGGCCGTCGAAGCCGTGCAGTATCAGGTAGGCTACGGCTGGCTACCGGAAGAGCGGATCCAGCCCTTGCTGGCTAACGACACGCTGCGCATCCTGCCGCTCAGCCACGGTGTACGGCGCGCCACGCCGCTGCATCTGATTGTGAAAAAAGATCTCGCCCCACTGGATGAGCAGGTGGAAAGGCTGTTGCAGCTCTTTAAAGAGGCGTAAGCGCACTCAACAAACGTAGTCTGCTGTATGCCCCTGAATTTCCTGCGAGAAATGTTTGCAGGTGCATTCGTTATATAATTTAATATATATCGCCAACTCCTTTATGAGCGATACCATGTCAAAAATCACATCATTGATGCTGGGCTTTACGCTGGCCTGCGCCAGCCTGTTTGCCCACGCAGAACGCACCCTCACCGATCAACTGGGACGCCAGGTCACCCTGCCGGACCATGTCACCCGCGCAGTGGTGCTACAACACCAGACCCTCAACCTGCTGGTGCAGCTCAACGCCACAGACGATGTTGTTGGCGTCCTCAGTAGCTGGAAGAAGCAGCTTGGTCCGGGCTTCGCCCGCTTTATGCCGACGATTAAAACGCTCCCGACACCGGGCGATCTGACCCAGGTGAACATTGAAAGCCTGCTGGCGCTACACCCGCAGGTGGTATTTATCGCCAACTATGCGCCAGCCGATATGATCCAGCAGATCGAACAGGCTGGGATTCCGGTGGTCGCCGTGTCGCTGCGTGAAGATGCCGCCGGGGAGAAAAACAAAATGAACCCCACCATGGACGATGAAGAGAGAGCCTACAACGAGGGGTTGAAGCAAGGGATCCGCCTGATCGCAGACGTGGTGGATCGCAAACAACAAGCGGAAGATCTGATCCATTACACCTTTGCCGCGCGCGAAAAAGCGAACGCCCCTGTGGCGAAGGTTGCCGAAGCAGACAAAATCCGCGTCTATATGGCCAACCCGGATCTGAATACCTATGGCTCCGGTAAATATACCGGCTTGATGATGGAGCACGCTGGCGCGAAAAACGTGGCTGCCGCGACCATCAAAGGCGCGCATCAGGTGTCGCTGGAACAGGTGATCCAGTGGAATCCGCAGGTCATTTTTGTGCAGGATCGTTACCCGGAAGTGGTGACCGCTATTGAGAACGATCCAGGCTGGAAAAACATCGATGCCGTGAAAAACCACCGTGTCTGGTTGATGCCGGAATACGTCAAAGCCTGGGGCTATCCGATGCCGGAAGCGCTGGCTATCGGCGAGCTGTGGATGGCGAAAAAACTCTACCCGGCACGTTATGCAGCGGTGAATGTCGACGCCGAAGCGCAGAAATATTACCAGCGCTTCTACCGTGTTGACTGGCACGCGAATGCAGGCCACTAACCGCTACCCGCTGCTGCATGGCGGGTTTATTGTCCTGACACTGTGCCTGGCGCTGGCCTCACTCTGTCTGGGCCAGTACCGGCTGGGGCTGAGCGAGGTGATGCAACAGATCGTCTCCTTTCCGGGTGATGGCACCGCCGGGCAGATTGTCTGGTCGGTGCGTTTGCCGCGTATTCTGCTGGCTCTGCTGGCGGGCGGCGGGCTCGCGCTGTGTGGTGCGGTGTTACAGGGTGTGTTCCAGAACCCATTAGTGGATCCGCATATTATTGGTGTGACCTCCGGCTCCGCGTTTGGCGGAACACTGGCCATTTTGCTTGGCGTCAGCCCGCTCATCATGATGGTCTCCACCTTTGGTTTTGGCCTTGGTGCGCTGATTCTGGTCTGGCTTATTGCCGCCTTACAGCAGCGGGAAAACACCCTGATGCTGATCCTCTCCGGCATTATCATCAGCGGTTTTTTTGCCGCACTGGTGAGCCTGATGCAGTACCTGGCTGACAGCGAAGAGACCCTGCCCAATATCGTGTTCTGGCTACTGGGCAGTTTTGCCACGGCCAACTGGCATAAAGTCGCTATGCTGGCCATTCCGGTCTCGTTCGTCACCGTGGTGCTGTTTCAGTTGCGCTGGCGCATTAATCTGCTGGCGCTGGAAGAGAAAGATGCGTTGGCGCTGGGCGTGCCGCTGAAAATGCTGCGTCGCAGCGTGCTGATCTGCTGCGCGGTGCTGGTTTCGTCGCAAGTGGCGGTCAGCGGCAGCATTGCCTGGGTCGGCCTGGTTATCCCGCATCTGGCGCGTTTGCTGGTTGGGGCGGATCACCGCCACCTGTTGCCCGTCGCCTTCTGGCTTGGTGGCAGCTTTATGATTGTGGTGGATGATCTGGCGCGTACCCTGACGCAGGCGGAGATCCCTATCGGTATAATCACTGCGCTGCTTGGCGCACCGATGTTCGCGGTACTGCTTTTCCACACCACCCGCAGGAGCACGCAATGACACAACCCGCGTTAACGGTTGAAGGACTGGTTTTCGGTCGCGGCCAACCGCTCTTTTCACCGCTCAGCTTTTGTTGCAAGCCGGGGGAAATCTGGGCAGTCCTGGGGGCGAATGGCCTGGGGAAAAGTACCCTGCTGGATACGCTCACCGGTGTGCTGCCGGCGCTGGCGGGCCATTTTACCGTGCAGGGCGGTATCAGTATTGTGCCGCAATCTTTTCGCCCAGCCTTTGACTGGAGCGTGCATGATGTGGTGCTGATGGGCCGCGCCCGCCATGTGGGGCTGCTCTCAATGCCCTCGAAACAGGACAATAGGCATGTCGACAATGCCCTGCGTCGGCTCAATCTGCACACTCTGGCCCGCAGTACCTTTCTGACGCTCTCCGGCGGGCAGCAACAACTGGTGATGATTGCCCGCGCGCTGGTCAGCGGAAATCGCACCCTCCTGCTGGATGAACCCTGCTCGGCGCTCGATCTGGCGAACCAGCAAATCGTCTTACAGCTGATTGCCACCCTGGCTCATCGTGAAGCACGCAGCGTGGTGTTCACCACCCACGATCCTACCCATGCCTGGCAGGTTGCCGACAACACACTGCTGCTATTGCCGGATCAGCAATGGCTCGCCGGAAAGACGCACACCCTGCTGAGCGAAGAGAACCTGCAACGCGCCTACGGTATACCGGTACGCCGCATCCAGCTTGATGACGCACACGGTGCGGCGCTGGTGCCACTATTCGATCTGCGGCGGCAAGAACCCGGCGGCCTGTAACCACGTCTGCCCCTGCGAAGAGAGAATAAAGTGCATCAGCGGCGTCGCCTGTGCCTCCAGCAGCGCCAGTTGATAGTCGCAGCGAATATTGTCGGCCTCCGGGATCGTCACCACCCGCAGATCCGCCTCTTCTGACAGGCGCCGGGTATAGTGTTGATAGCCAATAAACATATCCGCCCATCCCTGACGCAACAGCCACGCGCTGGCAATCTCGCCTGGCGGCACGCCTAAGGTTTCACGTCCGCCCACCAGCGGCAACGCGCGCTGCATCAATTGCTGCCCAAGACCGGGGCGCAGGGTGTCGATATGGGCAAACAACTGCCAGGTGTAGTCGCCGGAAGGATCGCAGCCGGGCGTGGAGGTCGCCAGACGCAGCCGGGTATCCGCCAACAGCGTAAGCCAGTCGGCCTGCCGTGTGGACGCGCTATGACGAACTGTCAGGCTCAGGCAGTTACGGGCAAAGGTGTGCACCTCGAGCGCACACCCGCTTGCCAGTAAGGCCTGCGGGTGTGCGGTATTGGCCGAGGCAAACAGTGCGCAGGGTTCTCCGGCCTCAATACGTTCCCGCAGCAGGCCCGCCGGGCCAAAATCCGCCGTCACCGCCATTCCACTCTGCTCGCGAAAGGCCGCCAGTAAAGGGGTAAAGGCAGACTTCAGGCTTCCTGCCGCCAGGATATTCAGCGTTGTAGTCATCCTATTTACCCTTCTGAGTACGCTGCCATCATGCTACCTGTGCAGGCTGTGCGGTTAAACCCCTTTAAGTGACAGGGTTTTTGATCCAAAACATACTATTCGTATGATGAATATCTAAAATCATCATACTTCTTCGCCATACTTTTCGTCAGGGAACCTACTGTGTCTTTCTATCGTCAAGCCGGCGCTCTGCTGCTGCTCTGCGCATCTTTCGCCGTTTCTGCGGCGTTACCGACGCTCACCACCGCCTGGCCGGTGAACGTTGGCCCACTGAATCCACACCTTTACACTCCGAACCAGATGTTCGCCCAAAGCATGGTTTACGAAGCACTGGTGAAATACCAGGCCGACGGCAGTGTGAAGCCCTGGCTGGCAACAAGCTGGACGCACTCGGAAGACGGCAAAATCTGGGTCTTCACCCTGCGCGAGGGGGTGACTTTTTCCAACGGCGAACCCTTTAATGCCCAGGCGGCGGCAGAGAATTTTCGCGCCGTGCTGGATAATCGCCAGCGCCATGCCTGGCTGGAGCTAACCAATCAGATCACCGACGTCAAAGCCCTGAGCCCCAGCCAGTTACAAATTACCCTGAAAAGCGCCTACTATCCTTTCCTGCAAGAACTCTCCCTGCCCCGCCCGTTCCGCTTTATCGCCCCCTCGCAATTTAAACAACACGGAACAAAGGACGGTATCGTCGCACCAGTTGGCACCGGGCCGTGGGTGTTGCAGGAATCGCGCCTGAACCAGTACGACGTGTTGGTGCGCAATGAACATTACTGGGGCGAAAAACCGGCATTCGGTAAAGTCATCGTCAACGTGATCCCCGACCCGACCAGCCGCGCCGTGGCGTTTGAAACCGGGGATATCGATCTGCTGTACGGTAATGAAGGGCTGCTGCCGCTGGATACGTTTGCCCGCTTCAGTCAAAACCCGGCGTGGCATACACAGCTCTCCGCCCCGATGGAGACCGTGATGCTGGCGCTAAACTCGGCACGCGCACCAACGAACGAGTTAGCCGTGCGTGAAGCGCTAAACTATGCAGTGGACAAAAAGACGCTGATTGATGGCGCACTGTATGGCACACAACAGGTTGCCGACACGCTGTTTGCCCCGTCTGTACCGTACGCCAATATTGGCCTGAAACCGCGCCAGTACGATCCAGCGCAGGCGCGCGCGCTGCTGGATAAGGCGGGCTGGACGTTACCCGCCGGGAAAACCATCCGTGAAAAAGCCGGGCAGCCGTTGCATGTCGAATTGGCGTTTATCGGCACCGATGCGTTAAGCAAATCGATGGCAGAGATCATCCAGGCCAATCTGCGTGCTATCGGCGTGGACGTTGCACTGGTTGGTGAAGAAGAGAGCAGCATTTATGCACGTCAGCGCGACGGGCGTTTCGGCATGATTTTCAACCGCACCTGGGGCGCGCCGTACGACCCGCACGCCTTTATGAGCTCAATGCGCGTACCGTCGCATGCGGATTATCAGGCGCAGCTTGGCCTGCCGGACAAGGCTGTGATCGACAAAGAGATTGGTGAAGTGCTGACGACCCGCGAAGAAACCGCACGTCAGGCGCTATACCGGGATATTCTCACCCGTCTGCATAACGACGCGGTCTATCTGCCGATTAGCTATATCTCCATGATGGTGGTGGCGAAACCCGAACTGGGGGCCATCCCCTTCGCCCCCATCGCGTCGGAGATCCCCTTTGATCAGCTCACGCCAGGCGCCGCAAAATGAGCCGCTATATCTGCAAGCGCTTGCTGTTGCTGATCCCGATGATCTTCGCCGCCTCGGTGGTGATTTTTCTGCTGCTACGCCTGGGCGCGGGCGATCCGGCAATGGACTATCTGCGGCTGTCCAACCTGCCACCCACGCCGGAGATGATTGCCGCCACCCGCATCCAACTGGGTCTCGACCAGCCGCTGATCGCGCAATATAGCCACTGGCTATGGCGCGCGCTGCACCTTGATTTCGGCCTCTCTTATGCCACGCAACGCCCGGTGCTGGACGATGTACTGCACTTTCTGCCCGCCACGCTGCAACTGGCAGGCGCTGCGCTGGTGCTGATTTTACTCACCTCTGTCCCACTCGGCATCTGGGCGGCGCGCCACCGCGACGGGCTGCCGGATTTCGCCGTACGGGCAATCGCGTTCCTCGGGGTGTCGATGCCTAACTTCTGGCTGGCCTTCCTGCTGGTGATGTTTTTCTCCGTGCATTTGCAGTGGCTGCCCGCCCTGGGTTATGGCGGCTGGCAGCATGTGATCCTGCCTGCGCTCTCTATCGCGTTTATGTCGCTGGCCATCAACGCCCGTTTGCTGCGCGCCAGCATGCTGGAAGCCGCCGGGCAGCGCCATGTGACCTGGGCACGGCTGCGGGGGTTAAGCGAGAAGCAAACTGAGCGGCGGCACATTCTGCGTAATGCTTCGCTTCCGGTGATCACTGCGCTGGGGATGCACATTGGCGAGCTGATTGGCGGTACGATGATTATCGAAAGTATTTTCGCCTGGCCCGGTATCGGGCGCTATGCGGTGTCGGCGATTTTTAACCGCGACTACCCGGTGATCCAGTGCTTTACATTAGTGATGGTCATGGTCTTTGTGCTGTGCAACCTGGCGGTGGACCTGCTGAGCGCAGCGCTGGACCCGCGTATTCGTCACCATGAAGGAGCGCACTGATGCACTTTCTGAACACGGCCCGCTGGCCGGTGCGTATTGCGTTGCTGATCTTATTCCTGCTGTTGGTGATTGCCCTGACCTGCCAGTGGTGGACACCTTATGATCCGCAGGCCATTGATTTACCTGCCAGGCTATTGCCACCGGGTAGCCAGCACTGGCTCGGTACAGACCATCTCGGGCGCGATATTTTCTCACGCTTAATGGCCGCCACGCGTGTTTCGCTGGGATCGGTCATGCTGTGCCTGCTGCTGGTACTGGCACTGGGCTTAACGGCAGGCGGCTGCGCCGGACTGCTGGGCGGCCGGGTTGACCAGGGGATAATGCGCGTGGCGGATATCTTTATGACCTTCCCCACCTCCATCCTCTCCTTTTTTATGGTCGGCGTACTGGGCACCGGGCTGACCAATGTCATCATCGCTATCGCCCTTTCCCACTGGGCCTGGTACGCCCGCATGGTGCGCAGCCTGGTGATCTCGCTACGCGGTCGTGAGTATGTACTGGCGGCACGGCTCTGCGGTGCCAGTTCTCTCCACGTCTTTCGCGATCACCTGGCAGGCGCAGTGGTACCGTCTCTACTGGTACTGGCGACGCTGGATATCGGTCATATGATGCTGCATGTGGCGGGCATGTCCTTTCTGGGTCTCGGCGTCACCGCGCCAACCCCCGAATGGGGTGTGATGATCAACGACGCACGGCAATATATCTGGACACAGCCGCTGCAAATGTTGTGGCCAGGACTGGCGCTGTTTATCAGCGTGATGGCATTTAACCTGGTGGGCGACGCGTTGCGCGACCATCTTGATCCTCATCTGGAAACGGAGCACGCCCACTGATGCCTGCACAACTGAGCCTGGAGAGTATTACCCTGCATGCGGAACGCCCGCTGGTGCAGGACGTCTCGTTAACGCTGCAACGCGGGCGCGTGCTGGCACTGGTGGGCGGCAGCGGTAGCGGCAAATCACTGACCTGCGCGGCGGCACTCGGCGTATTACCGCCTGGCGTGCGGCAAACCGCTGGCCGGGTGCTGGCGGATGGCGCGATTGTCAGCCCGCAGGCGCTACGCGGCATCACCGTCGCGACAGTGATGCAAAACCCGCGCAGCGCGTTTAATCCGTTACGCACCATGGCGGAACATGCACGGGAAACCTGCCTGGCGTTGGGCAAACCCGCAGATGACGAAACACTGCTGGCGGCACTGCAGGATGTGGGGCTGGACGAGGCGCAACGCGTACTCTCGCTCTACCCCTTCGAGATGAGCGGCGGCATGCTGCAACGGATGATGATTGCCATGGCGTTGCTCAGCGACGCGGCCTATATCGTTGCCGATGAACCCACCACCGATCTTGATGCCGTGGCGCAGGCGCGCATTCTGGATTTACTGGAGAACATTGTTCGCAAGCGCCAGCCCGGCATGCTGCTGGTGACCCACGATATGGGTGTCGTAGCACGCCTGGCGGACGACGTGGCGGTGATGGATCACGGACGCATTATTGAATATGGCGCGGTGCAGTCACTGTTTCACGCACCGCAGCACCCGGTGTCACGCCAACTGGTGGCGGCGCATCTGGCACTGTACGGGATGGAGCTAACCTCATGAATCTGCTCGATGTGAACGGTCTGTCACATGGTTATCATCAGCAACGGATCCTCGACAATATTTCCCTGCAACTGAAGAGCGGCGAGACGGTTGCCTTACTGGGACGCAGCGGCTGTGGTAAAAGCACGCTGGCACGGCTGCTGGTCGGGCTGGAAACGCCAAACGAGGGCAATGTGGTCTGGCAGGGCACGCCGCTGTCCCGGCTTGACGCCCGCGCCCGCAAAGCCTTTCGCCGCGATATTCAGATGGTCTTTCAGGATCCGATAAGTGCGGTGAACCCGCGTAAAACCGTGCGCGACATTCTGCGCGAACCCTTGCGCCATTTGTTGAAACTGGCGAAAACGGAACAGCAGGCGCGCATTACGCAGTTGCTGGACGATGTTGAGCTGGAGAGCACGCTGCTGGATAAACGCCCGCCGCAGCTGAGCGGCGGTCAGTTGCAGCGCGTGTGCCTGGCGCGTGCGCTGGCGGTGGAACCCACGTTGCTGATTCTGGACGAAGCCGTCTCCAGCCTGGATTTGGTGCTCCAGGCCGGGGTGATTCGCCTGCTCAAACGCCTGCAAGAGCGATCCGGCGTCGCCTGCCTGTTTATCACCCACGATTTACGTCTGGTGGAGCGCTTTTGCCAGCGGGTGATGGTAATGGAAAACGGCACTATCGTTGAAACGCTGGACGTCGCGACGCCGCTACGTTTTACCTCTCAGGCCGGGCAAACGCTACAACAGGCGGTATTGCCTGCCTTCCCCCGCGCATTAACAAGGATCCTGCCATGCAACGCGTGACCATAACACTGGATGATGACCTGCTCGAAACGCTGGATAACCTCAGCGAACGCCGTGGCTACAACAACCGCTCAGAAGCGCTGCGGGACATTCTGCGCAGCGCGCTGTCACAGGAGTCCGCACAGGACAATGAAAAGCAGGGCTACGCCGTGCTCTCGTACGTGTATGAACATGAGAAACGCGATCTGGCGAGCCGTATCGTCGCCACGCAGCATCATCATCACGATTTATCTGTCGCCACCTTGCATGTGCATATCAGCCACGACGACTGCTTAGAGATTGCCGTGCTGAAAGGCAAAATGGGTGAAGTACAGCATTTTGCCGACGACGTTATCGCCCAGCGCGGCGTGCGCCACGGCCATTTGCAATGCCTGGCGGCAGAAGAGTAAGGCTATACCGCATAGCGGGGTGTAAAAAATTGCTCCGTCAGGCGTAGCGCTCGTTCAATGCGTGCGGGCTCCAGCGAAAACGGTAAATGCTCCGCCGCCGCGCGAGGAAAATTGATACTGCGCGCCACCGCCTGGATCACCGCCAGGCGGATCTCTTTCAGCGGCGCCAGCGTCAGCGGCATCTCGTACTGACGCAGTAAACTCAGCAGCGCGGCGTCCGGTGTTTCACCGTCGCCTTCGAGGAACGACTGCACCAGCAAGCTGTAACCTACCCGCTCGCCATGCAGCCAGTCACGCAGCGCCGGTTCGTAGGTTAACCGGTTATGAATAGCGTGTGCGACGCCTGGTGTGGGGATCTCGCCGCGAATGCTGTTGGCCAACCCGGCAATCGCAATATTGGCATCAATAACATTGATTAACGCCTCGCTGACAACCTGCGCTTTATTATCCTGTACCGCCTGCGCACCGTGTTTTTCGTAAATATCCACGGCCAGTCGGGCGGTCTGCACTTTTAACTGCAACGCCAGGTTATCCGGCGAATGTCGTAAATAGGGACGGAATTCGTACCATTTCGCCAGCGCATCCACGATACCCGCTTTTAAATAACGCACGTCGCTCTGTGCAATAATTTCACTGTCCACCAGTACCAGTCGCGGCAATGTTTTCAACGGTTGACTGCGGATTTGCCCGCCTTCTTCAGTATAAAACACCGACAGCGGCGACCAGGCCGCGCAGGTAGAGGCGACCGTCGGGATGGTGACCGACTCACCGCCGTCAAGCGCATCCGCTACGGCTTTCGCGGTATCCAGTACGCGACCGCCGCCGACGCCAACAATCCACTGCACCCCCAGTTTTCGTGCGCGCTGGGCGTAATGCGCCACCCGCTCGTCGGTACAATAGCCGGTCATGATCTCGGTCTGCCATTTCACGCCGCTGGCGCGCAAACTGCTTTCCAGGGCCGGGTTCACTCGTGCCCAGGCCTGCGCACTGGTAATAATTAAAATATGCTGTGACAGCGGTGAAATATATTTCCCTGCGTCATGACGAATACCTGACTGGTGGAACCAGGTTTGCGGCGTTTTTATCGCAAGCATTGAATTGTCCATTTAATTAATTAAATCGCATTATCAGCTCATGCTACAAAAATAAAAACAAAAAACAATCTTTCCTATTTTCTGTATTTTCATATCGATAGAAGAATATTAGATAAGGCGACAAATGCCTTGCCGCCGGTATATTCATGAATGAAGATGCTGAACAGAAAATAAAGTTAACCGGCATCTTTTTTTAATTTACGACAGGCACATAACATGTCATCGCATCCCATCGACTTTCTGATTATCGGCAATAACTTCGCCACACCGGAAATGCGCGCCATCTGGTCGGAAGAAAACCGCCTGCGCCAGCAGGCCGCCGTGGAAGTGGCGCTGGCGCGTGCGCAAGGTGAACTGGGCGTCATTCCGCCGAAGGCCGCACAGGAGATTGCCGACCGCGCGCAACCGCAGGCGCTGCAACTGAGCGATATCGCCCAACTCGCCGCGCAAATGAAGCACTCTTTTATGCCCACGCTGACGGCGCTGCAACAGCAGTGCGGCCCGGCGGGGGAATACCTGCACTACGGCGCCACCACGCAGGATATCGTCGATACGGCCACCATTTTGCAACTGCGCGATGCACTAGGCATTATCCGCCGCGATACCGTTGGCGTCGCCCGCGCCCTGCGCCAGCTTGCCGAACGCCACCAGCACACACTGATGGTCGGCCGTACTCACGGCATGCAGGCGTTGCCCACGACCTTTGGGTTTAAGGTCGCCGTCTGGCTGGATGAGTTTTTGCGCCATCTGACGCGTATCAACGAAATCAGTCCGCGCGTACTGACGGGCAACATCAACGGCGCTATCGGCACCAATGCGGCGCTGGGCGATCAGGGGCCGGAGGTGGAGCGTCGCGCACTGGCGCTGCTCGGGCTGGCCTGCCCGACGATTGGCTGGCAATCCGCACGCGATCGCTTGAGCGAATTCGCCTCGCTGGCGGTGCTGATCAGCGGTTCGCTCGGCAAAATCGGCAACGAACTCTACAACCTGATGCGGACCGAAATCGGCGAAGTGGAAGAGCCCTTCAGCGCCGGGAAAATCGGTTCCACCACCATGCCGCACAAGCGTAACCCTGCCGCGATTGAAGGGCTGGCAAGCCTGACTGCGCCCGTGCGCCACAGCGCCGGTCTGATTTTTGAGTCAATGCATGTTGAACACGAGCGCGATGCCATGAGCTGGCGCGCAGAGTGGCTGGCGCTCCCGGAAATCTGTCTCTATCTCTCTGCGCAACTGCAAAACGCACAGGGGATCCTTAACGGCCTGACGGTGAATAGCGAAAAAATGCGCGCCAATCTGGATATCCAGGCCGGGCTGCTGCTGTCGGAGCGGGTGATGTTTGAAGCCGGGAAAACCCTCGGGAAACAGACGGCGCACCACCTGGTGTACACCTGCGCGATGACGGCATTTGAAAGCGGACGCGATTTTAAAAGCGTGCTGGCGGAACAACCGGAAATCGCCGGTGCAATCAGCGGCGCCGATCTCGACAGCTGGCTGGATCCGGCGCGCTATTTAGGCAGCGCGGTCGAAAAAGTCGGTGATGTCTTGCGCGCCGCAGATGACTCGCAGTTGCTGGAGAGGGTATGAGCGAGCACTATCGCCAGCTGACCGCCGCCGACCGCGATATCTATCTGACGCTGATGCTGGAAGCCTACGCGCAGGTGCGTGAGATGGGCATTCATTTTGATGCCGCCACCACCACCGCCGCGCAGGTGACGCAACACCTGCAACAGCACGGTGTCTGGGGGCTGTTTGTCGATGATGCGTTAGCCGCCTCCATTACGCTGCGCTACCCGTGGGGGCCGCTGCCGGGGCCGTTTGGCCTGCCGCATATCGGCTGGTTTGGCGCGCATCCGCGCCATCGCGGGGAGCAGCGCGGGCGGCAAATCTACGACTGGGTGGAGACCCATATTCTGCGCGGTGTGTTGCGCGCGCCTGCGGTGTCGCTTGGCACCGCCATCAGTCACCCGTGGCTGATCCCCTTTTACCAGCAGTATGGCTTTGTGCCTTCGCATGAGGCGGATCTGGGCAAAGGCCATATCACCCTGTTTATGAAAAAAATCCTTGATGACGCTAACCACACCGCGTGGCTGGCGCGTCGTTCACCCTGATGAGTAACGCTATGACCGACATCGCTGAATTACCGGCCTGGCTGACCGACTTTCGCCATGAACTGCATCGTTTCCCTGAACTCTCTAACCAGGAGTTCGCCACCACCGCCCGTCTTCGTGCCGCGTTGGAAACCTACCAGATACGCATTCTGCCGTTAGACTTGCCGACCGGGCTGGTCGTTGAACTGGGCGGGCAACAACCGGGCCCGTTGATCGTCCTGCGCGCGGATATCGACGCACTGCCGATTGATGAAAAATCCGGCGTGCCGTTCAGCTCAGAGCACCCCGGCGTGATGCATGCCTGCGGCCATGATTTCCACAGCGCCTCGGCGCTGGGCGCAGCGATTTTGCTCAAACAGCAGGAAAGCAGCCTGCCCGGACGCGTGCGCATTCTGTTTCAACCCGCGGAAGAGACCGGACAAGGCGCACCGGCGGTGATTGCCGCAGGCGCGCTGGAGGGGGCAACGGCGATTTTTGGCATCCATAACGATCCGGCGCTACCGGTGGGCGTTATGGGCAGTAAAGCCGGCGCGCTGACTGCGGGCGTTGACCGCTTCCGCATTGATATCACCGGCACCGGCAGCCATGCTGCGCGCCCGCATGAAGGCAACGATCCGGTGGTGATCGCCGGGCAACTGATCTCTACCCTGCAAACCCTGATCAGCCGTAACGTCCCGTCCGATGAAAACGCCGTGCTCTCCCTGACTCAGGTGCACAGCGGCAGCACGTGGAACGTGATCCCGGATAGCGCCTGGCTGGAAGGCACCGTGCGTACCTTTAGCCAGACGGTGCGTGAACAGATTGAGCAGCGCATGCGTGATGTGCTGACAGGGCTGGCCGCCGCGTTTAACGCGCGCATCACGCTTGACTGGCAGCCCGGCCCGCCGTCGGTGGTGAACAGCGAAGAGTGGGTCTCGCTGGCGCTGGAAACTGGTCAGGAGGCAGGTTTTGACGCCCGCCGTATCGCCGCGAATCCGATTGGCGAAGACTTCGCGTTTTACCAGCAACGTCTGCCCGGCGCGTTTATCATGATTGGCTCCGGCGGCCCGTATGCCCTGCACCATCCCCAGTTCCGCGTGGATGACGCCGCGCTGTTCCCCACCGCACAGTGGCTGGCGACGCTGGCGGTAGAAGCGCTGAAAAAGGCGACGGCATGAGCGATATCACCCAGGCTGTCGCCCGGCTGATTGTCGACACGCAGCCGGATGACGCCGCCCGTGAACAGGCGCGGCGCGGTGTGCTCGACTTTTTCGCCGTCGCCTTGCCGGTGGTGAACGGCGCATTACCTGACGCTACCTTAGCGTCATTGCGCCAAATCTGGCCGGGGCAGGACGCGCAGTCTCGCGCGCTGCGTCTTGGCTACAGCGGACATGCGCTGGATTTCGATGATTTTCACCCGGATTTTCGCGGGCATGTCGGGACGGTCATCCTCCCGGCGTTGCTGGCGCTGTCGGCAGAGAGCGCCATCATTGAACCGACGCAGTTTCTCGATGCCTTTGCGCTGGGTGTGGAAATGGCAGGCCGCCTGGGTCTGGCGGTCGGCAGCGGTCATTATGTGCAGGGCTTTCACAACACCAGCACCCTCGGCGTGCTGGCAGCAGCGGCGGCCTGCGCCCGTCTGGTGAAGGCGGATCCTGCGCAAACCGCGAATATCCTCGCCATTGCCGCCACTCAGGCTGCCGGATTACGCGTGCAGTTCGGTTCGGATATCAAACCGCTGCATGCCGGGCTGGCGGCACGGGCGGCGGTCACCGCCGTACAACTGACGCAGCATGGCGTCAGCGCGCAAACAACCGGCGCGCTGGAGAGTTTTCTCGCCGCTTATAGCCCCACGACTGCCCGCCCGGCGTTGCTCACTGAATGCTGGGGCGCGCCGTGGCGCATTGTTACACCAGGGCTGGAGTTTAAGCCCTGGCCGACCTGTAGCGGCACCCACGGCGCTGCGCTGGCGGCACTGACGCTACGTGAGAAATGGCTGGCGGCAGGGTTTTCCATTGCGCAGTTACACCACGATGTGGAGCGGATTGAGGTGGCGTTTCCGCCCGGCGGCGATGTGGCGGCATTTATTCATACCCCGACCAATGGCGTTGAAGCCCGTTTCAGCCTTGAATATGTGATCGCCGAATGCTTACTGGACAATGATTTGCCGTTGAGCAGTTTCGCCCCCGGCAATGTCAAACCGGCTACCGCCGCGCTGGCGGCACGCGTCGTGCGTACGCCGGATCACAACGCGCCGCCGGACGCGCTCAACCCAGCTGCGCGTTTTCATCGCCTTCGCGTAACCACCCGCGCCGGAGTGATACTGGAAACCGAAGCCACACGCCAGATGCTGCTGGCAAAAGGCGTGGATTTAGCGGAGAAACTACACCGCTGCCTGCCACAAGCGGATGACGCCACCCGCAATGGCTGGCTTACGCTGACCCGTCTGGAGAGCGCCCAGGCGCTGCGTACCCTACAGGCGCTCTTGCTGGTTTAGGGGCACAAAAGCCTGCACCTCGCCGACATCGCCGGTAAACAGAGACACCTGAACGACAGTGATCTGCCCGCTGCACCCTTGCCCCAGCGAAGAGGTACCGATGTCGCGCGTCAGAACGTTGGGGTTACCATGACGACACAGTGGACGCGCAGCCAGCGGGTCCACCGGATCGTACCAGGCACCGGTCGGCAGTTGCACCACGCCGGGCATGATGTTCTCCGACAAAGTCACCGCCGCCAGCACGGCACCGCGCAGGTTATGCAACATAATCATCGCCCCTTCGGTAATACCGCGCGCAGCGGCGTCGGTCGGATGCATCATGCACACCTCTTTACCCTGCTGTTTATGCCGTGCACTGTGTCGCCCGTAGTCGAGCTGACTGTGCAGGCGGGTGGCGGGTTGATTGGCAATCAGCCACAGCGGATGCTGCGCGTCGGGTTGTTCGTCCGGCGTCAGCCACACCGGGTGACCGGGGCAATCAGCATAGTTGAAACTGGCGATGGTCGCCGAATAGATCTGGATTTTGCCATCCGGCGTCGGTAAGGGGTGCGCATCGGGATCATCACGAAAACGGCGCATCATGCGCCCGCCATCGTCCACCTGCGGCAGCGTCAACACGCCCTGCTGCCAGAAGCGGTCGAAATCGGGTGTTTTCACCCCTTCCTGCGCCAGTTTTTCCTGCATCTGCCCGTACAGATGTTGTAACCACTCACGCACCGTACGCCCTTCGGTAAACGCCTCTTCACGCCCCAATCGGGCGGCAATATCCCGGAAAATAGCAAAATCATCCCGCGCGTCGCCCCACGGTTCAGCCACCGGGTGCATGGCGAACAGGTGTCTGTCCGTTGGCGCGCCGCCCACGTCTTCGCGCTCCAGCGTCATGGTGGCGGGTAAGATCAGATCCGCATGACGCGCGGTCGCCGTCAGGCTGTGTTCGTGGACAATCAGCGTATCCAGTTGACAAAACGCGTGGCGCAACCGCGCCAGATCCTGGTGATGATGGAAGGGGTTACCGCCCGCCCACCACGCCAGCTTAATGTGCGGATAGCGGCGGCGCTGGCCGTTAAAATCAAAGGGCGCGCCAGGGTTGAGCAGCATATCGGCGATACGCGCGACCGGAATAAACTCGTCAACGCCATTGTTGCCCTGCGGCAGCGAGGGGAAAGAGACGCGGTTAAACGCTTTCCCGTAGTGACCCAGCGCCCCCAGCGCATAGGCATAGCCGCCGCCGGGCAGACCGGGTTGCCCCAACGCCGCGGCCAGCACCATGCCCAGCCACACCGGCTGCTCGCCGTGCTGCGCACGTTGTAACGAATGGGCGACCGTGACCACCACGCGCTTACCGTGCAGGCGCTGCGCCAGCGCAACAATGTGTGCGGCAGGCACGCCGCAAATGGCTTCCGCCCAGGCGGCATCCCGCACCGTGCCATCCTGCGTACCATTGAGGGAGGCAACCAGCGTTGGCCAGCCGGTGCAGTAACGCGCCAGAAAATCTTCATCACTCAGCCCGTGTCGCCATAAGGTGTGCAAGAGCGCCAGCATTAATGCCGCATCAGTACCCGGGCGCACCGGTATCCACTCCCCGGCGGCTTCATCCGGCAAGTCATGGCGCAATGGGCTGATGGAGATAAATTGCGCGCCGCGTTCGGCAGCCTGGCGCATATACCCGCGCTCGGTGTGTTCGCTCATGCCGCCGCTGGCGACCTGGGAATTTTTCAGCGCCAGACCGCCAAAAGAGAGCACTATCTCGCTGTGTTCGGCAATCTCACGCCAGCTCACACCGCGCCGGGAAATCTCATCCTGCGAGGCAGCAATGTGCGGCAGGATCACGCTGGCCGCCGCAGAACTGTATGACCATACCGAGCGAACATAACCGCCGATGGTGGTGTTCAGAAAACGGTGCACCTGGCTCTGCGCATGGTGGAAGCGCCCGGCGCTGGACCAGCCATACGAACCGCCAAACACCGCTTGCGGGCCAAAGCTATCCGCCACGCGTTGCAGTTCGTTTGCCGCCAGATCCAGCGCCTGCGCCCAGCTAATGGCAATGTACTCATCGGCCCCGCGCCGCGCGTCCGGGCCTGGCCCCTGCTCCAGCCAGCCTTTGCGTACCATCGGCCTGGTCACGCGCGCCGGGTGGCGCAGCACATCGGTAAAATTGTCCAGCAACGGGCTGGGATCGGGATCGCCAGCAAAGGGCGTAATGTGCAGTTCATCCCCCGCCGGGGTGGCAGTAAACGCTCCCCAGTGGGAGCTGTGCGTCACGGGCGGCATATTAAAGCACCGTGGAGAGAAAGTGGCTGACGCGAGCGTTGGCGTTATTTTCCAGTACCTGGCGCGCCGGACCGGAGGCGATCACTTTTCCCGCTTCCATAAATACGATGTTGTCCGCCACTTCGCGGGCAAAGCCGATTTCATGGGTGACGATCACCATGGTGATGCCGGAGTGCGCCAGCGCTTTGATCACCTGCAACACTTCCCCCACCAGCTCCGGGTCAAGCGCCGAGGTCGGTTCATCAAACAGCATGACTTCAGGATCCATCGCCAGCGCGCGGGCAATCGCCACGCGCTGCTGCTGACCGCCGGAGAGCTGCTGCGGCCAGTCATCTTCCCGCCCGGAAAGCCCAACCTGTTGCAGAAGCAGGCGTGCTTTCGCCACCGCCTGCGCCCTGGGCTGCTTTTTCACCCGGATGGGCGCATCGATAATGTTTTGCAGCACGGTGCGGTGCGGGAAGAGATTAAATTGCTGGAACACCATGCCGATACGGCTGCGCTGGCGGGCGATTTTGCTGTCGCTCACTTCAAACAGCGCCTGGCCTTTTTGCTCATACCCCACCAGTTCGCCGCCAATGCGGATTGTCCCGGCATCCAGTTTTTCCAGGTGGTTAATGCAGCGCAGCAGCGTCGATTTCCCCGACCCCGATGGGCCGAGGATCACCGTGACCGACCCGGCATCCACATCCAGATCGACGCTATCGACCACCGTCTGCCCGGAGAAACGCTTGGTGATATTGCGTAATTCAATTGCCTCAGCCATTACTCACTCTCCTGGCGTTAAACAGATACACCGGCAGCCTGCGGGCAAACCAGACTTTGGCTTCAACGCGCTTTACACCCCGGGAGAAGTAGCGTTCGACATAGAACTGCCCGACCGACAGTACGGACGTCAGCAGCAGGTACCACAGCGTGGCGACCAGCAGCAGGGGGATCACTTCATAGGTGCGTTGATAGATAATTTGCGCCGAGTAGAGCACATCCTGTAATGAGATAACCGACACCACCGCCGTGGTCTTCAGTTGACCAATCACCTCGTTACCGGCGGGCGGCAGGATAGCGCGCATCGCCTGCGGTAAAACGGTATGGCGGAGAATCTGCCCGCGCGAATAGCCAAGTGCCCGCGCAGCTTCCAGTTGCCCATTCCCAACGCTCTGGATGCCCGCACGGATGATCTCCGCCGCATAGGCGGACTGGTGCATCACCAGCGCGATCACCGCTGCGCTAAAGGGGCTTATCAACGCGTTCGCCGGAGAACTGTAAAGCTCCCCCAGCCCCGGCAGGCTAATGGCGATGGTTGGATAAAGCGCCGCCACGTTGTACCAGAGGAAAAGCTGCACCAGCATCGGCACGCCGCGGAAAAACCACGTATATCCCCAACTTACCGCCACCAGCACCGGGTTCGATGACAGGCGCATCAACGCCAGCACGGTGCCGCCCGCAAAGCCCAGCACGACGGAAATGGCGGTCAGTTGCAGGGTCATCACCACGCCGCTGATGATGGAGTCTTCGGTGAAGCTTTGCGCCACCACGCCCCACTCAAAACGCGGGTTGTTGAAAATGGAATGCAGCAAGCCTGCCAGCAGCAGTAAAACGAACAGGGCGCTGAACCAGCGCCCGTAGTAGCGTTTACCGACAATGCGCAAAGCGTCCTGCGAGGGTGAAGGAGTGGTGTGCGCCATCAGAAAATCTCTTCGTTACGTTTGGACTCTTTTACCGCGCCGAAACCAATCGACCAGTGGTCGAGGATCTTCTGGTAAGAGCCATCTTTGATCAGGGAGTTGAGGGCAGCCTGTACGGCCTCTTCCAGCCCGGAGCCTTTCGGGAAAGCGATAGATACCGGTGCATCGTTAACGCTGATTTGCCCGCTCATGGTCAGCGGTTTCACTTTGCTGACCTGCCAGGTCAGGCCTTCATAGGGGCCAAAGAACATCGGTACGCGCCCGCTGACCACCGCCTGTACACCTGCCGGACGGTCCGGGAAGACGGCGATTTTAATCGGCGCTTTACCCTGTGCTTCACACGCTTTGCTGCCTTCGTTCAGACGGTTGATTTGCGTGGTGCCCGCACCTGCGCCAATCTCTTTGCCGCACACCTGCGTCAGTTCGGTAAAGGCGGGAATGTTTGCATCCTGACGGGAGATAATGCCAAGGCGGGACGCATCGTAATAGCTGACGAAATCCACCTGTTCCAGGCGCTTTTGGGTGGCATTAATGTTGGCGAGCGCCACATCGTAGCGGCCGGATTTCAGCCCCGGAATAATATTGTCGAAACCGCCGGTATCGTGCCACTGCACTTTCACGCCGAGGCGTTCGGCAACCGCGGTCATAATATCGATTTCGCGCCCGGCCAGCGTTTTATTATCTTCCTGATAAAACGTTGTTGGCGGCGTATTTGGGTTGGTGCCCGCAATAATATAACCGCGCTGGATGACCTCCTGCGGTAATTTCGCTTTTAGCGACGCATCTGCCGCAATAGTAAACGTGGTTTGCGCCGGAACGCTCTGTTCAGCGGCATTAACCTGTTGCACGCCACTTATTGCGAGGAGAATGGAGAATACGCCGTATTTATTCATATTGTGGTCTGTCCCCTGAAAAAGAAAATAACTGCCAAATATATTGTGTGAATTCCATTCTGTTAGAGCAGTGAAAACGAGGGAAGCAATAAAACCAGAAAAGCAATGCTGCAAATTGCATAAGCCAGTGCGCACGCGTAATCAGGCAACAATTGGCAATGCGCGTGCTCACTCAGGTGCTAGCCTTGATCCATAGGTTAAATCCCTCAAATCAGGAGCAGACGATGAAGATTGATCTCAGCGGGAAAGTGGCGCTGGTGACGGCGTCAACGGGCGGCATTGGTTTTGCGATTGCCAAAGGGCTGGCGGAAAGCGGCGCGACGGTGATCCTCAACGGGCGAAGCGACGCGTCGACCCGTAAAGCAAAAGCCGCGCTGGAGAAAGAACTACCGGACGCCACATTGCACACGGCTATTGCCGATTTGGGCACAGCACAGGGCGTGGAGGCCTTGCTCAACGCGGCGGGTGACGTGGACATTCTCGTGAATAACGCCGGGATTTACGGCCCGCAGGATTTTTACGCTACCGACGATGAAACCTGGGAAAATTACTGGCAGACCAATGTGATGTCTGGCGTGCGCCTCTCCCGCGCGTTACTCCCGGCGATGGTGAAAAAACAGTGGGGACGCGTGGTATTTATCTCGTCCGAATCGGCGCTCAATATCCCGGCGGACATGATCCACTACGGCGTGACCAAGACGGCGCAACTGTCGCTGGCACGCGGGCTGGCAAAATTTGTCGCCGGCAGCGGCGTGACCGTCAACAGCGTCTTGCCGGGGCCAACCATGTCCGACGGCTTTGCGGAGATGATGAAAGAGGAAATCGAAAAAACCGGCAAAACGCTGGAAACGCTGGCGAAAGAGTTTGTGATGGCCCATCGCCCGAGTTCGGTTATCCAGCGCGCCGCCACGGTTGAAGAGGTAGCAAATATGGTGGTGTATGTCTGCTCGCAACAGGCTTCCGCCACCTCCGGCGCGGCGCTGCGCGTGGACGGCGGCGTGGTTGACGATATTGTCTGACCGGTTCCGGCTGGCCTCAGGGCCAGTCGGGATAAAAATGCCCCATCAGGATCATAAACAGCGGCGTCGTTACCGTAGAAAGGAGAGTGGACAGCAGCATGCTGGTCGCGGTCGCGCCTTGCAGCACCTGGAATTTTTGCGCCATCAGATAGACGTTTACCCCCACCGCCATCGACCCCAGCAACACCACCACCTGACTTTCCGCCCGCGGCAGATGCAACAGGTATGCCGCCGCCCAGATAAGCCCCGGCATCAACAGCAGTTTGAGCAGACAAATGGCGCTGCTCTCACGCAGGCCTTTGCGAATTTGATAGCGCGAGAGGCTCATGCCAAGGGTGATCAGCGTTAACGGCGCGGCAACCTGCGCCACCATGCTGACCGGGCTGTCCAGAAACTGCGGCAACGGGCGGTGCAGCGCAAAACTCCAGAAAAACCCGGTGAAGATGCCAATAATGATCGGGTTACGCAGCACGCTTACCAGCGTCTTGCCAATGCCACGTGCCGAGAAACTGCCGTTCTGCGCCCACTCGACAGACACGGTCACCAGCGTCCACAAAATCAGGCTGTTAAACACCAGCACCAGCGCGACCGACGCGAGACTCGCCTGACCAAGCAGGATGACAGCCACCGGAATACCGAGCATGACGTTGTTAGAAAAGATGCCGCCCAGGCCAAACACCGAGCCGGAAATTGCGTCCAGGTGGAACACATTTTTCGCCAGCACGCGGCCAATAACATAGATGACCAAGCAACTGCCGAAATAGGCGATCAGCAGCCGCATATCCACCGGCGGACTTTGATAAAACTTACTCATGACTTTGAACAACATGCAAGGAATCGCCACGTTAAAGCAGAAGCGATTTAACCCCTCGTTGACCGACTCCGGCCAACCGGCAAAGCGGCCTAAGCCATACCCCAGTGCAATCAGTAAAAAGAGCGGCGCAGAGAGGAGCAGTTGCTGCGCGAGTTGCCCGAAAAATTCCGCCGTGTCCATCCCTTACCCTGTCTGTATTAATGAAATTACTGTTAACGTCTTGTTTTTGACAGTATATGGGGAGGCAACCGCGCCGTCAGTCCCTGATGACGAAGGATCCACGCATTTTTGCGTTTTTCTTTTATTGAAAAGTTATACGTTTCGCTAACTATATAGTTTCATTGGGTAAATATAACGTTTGGCAACAATATTAGTAACAAGATATTTCTAATATATAACAAATATGTAATTTTATTCGTATAATTCCGTTATCTATTTTTTTAAGAAGGCCCACCTGCAACCTGAATTTATCTATTCCTTATCACAGCAATTATTAGCCAAATAGTAAAAACAAATAATGATAGTTCGAGGTTAACTCCATGATAGCACTGAAAGCATCCATTGTGGTTGCTGGCTGCGCACTGCTTTTATCAGGCTGCGCATCCTATGACAACACAGCCTGTAATAATGCCTTCACCGCCGGGCAAAATGCCATTAATAATAAAAACTATGATGCCTACCTGAATAATCGCCAATTAATGCTGCAACTTTGCTATTCCAGCCAGACGGAATATAAAGTTACCAGTGCAGTTATGGATTACGATAATGGATTATTAAAAAAACTCTATGATGATAAAGATTATGCGAATCTCATTAAATTCACTGAACAGCAATTCGCTGCCAGCGATACTAAAGACTATTTTTATCATCTTCTCATGCAATATCAGTACTATAGCGGGCTGGCAAAACAGCAAGCGAGCAGTAATAAAACGCAGGCTATCAGTACTCTGACGAGTTACGAGACGCTGGTAACACGTTATGCCCGCGAATTAGGCGCTGCGCATGCGAATTACCTGTATGCGTCCTCTTACAAAACCCACAGCGAAATAGGCGATGGCTCCAAAACGTTACTGGATAAATTCGTCACCGCGCTGAACCTGACGCCGCTGGCAAGCGGTGATATGTATACCGCAGCAATAAACCTGGCGCGGGACCTGAAAAATAATAAACTCGCCAGCCGCCTGGGGACACAGTGGTCCACGCTAAACAGCGCATGGGGCGGTGTGGATGAAGGCCATCGCGTTGTCGCCGACAGTAATAAACTCCGCGACGTGGCGGCCATTCTGAAGAAGAAAGGCTTTGGTGACCTGTCTGACGTGACGGCCGCGCTGGCGGGTACGCGCCATAAAACGGAGGTCAGTAACCAGCAATACGCTGCGCAGCAGGCACATGCGGAAGCCGAGCGCGCTCAGGCTGCGCAGCAAGAGGCGCAGCAGCCATCGCAGGTCGATACGCTGGTCAATGCGGTGACGGGTGTCGCCAGCAGCGCCATCGTTGCGCATGCCTCTGGCGGCAGCGTGTCTCAGGCCGTCGGTAACTCGCTCAACCAGGCCGCGCTGGCCGCTAACAGCAGCAGTGAGAGCAGTTATTCGCCCTCTGCGTCGTCCGGCGCCGGTGCTTCTTCTGCAGGCAGCAGCGGTGGCGGTTCTGGTGGGGCCCGCCCGGCGCTCTCCGCCGAAGCGATGGCTATCGACCTGAGTGGCGATTGTGATACCGCCGAGCGCAAAGGCACTGAAGCGGCAGAGAAGATAGGCGCACAGGCGCAGTCACCAGACGCCGGGATTTGTTCCTCCGGTAAAGGCGTCAAACTGCTGGGGGAAATCGCCGTTCGTGTTGCGCAGGCCTGTAAAGTCCGCCCGACCTGGAAACAGATGGAAGATCAGGGCTATGAGACGATTAACGAGGCGCAGCAGACCATTAACGATTCCTGTTCACCCTGACAAACAGCGCCCCGCACACTGCGGGGCCTTTCCACGCCGCGATTGATACAGCCGCGCCAGTGTCAGGCACAGAGCTGGTCGATATCTTCCGCGATAGGCTCCATTTGCAGACTACCCAGCGCGCCCAGATCCTGTGTGTAGATGGCTTCCTTGCCCACACGCGCGTGGATGAAATAGCCCACATCGCCATCCTGACCGATCAACAGGTATTCCGGCTCCACCTGCTGGACAGCATAGGTCTGGTTGCGCTCCAGCAGATCGTGGTAATTGAATAACACCAGAGCGTCGCCGTTCGGGGTGGTGATTTCCCAACACGCGTTTTCCCGGATCGTTTGCAGTAAATAGCGGCGGTAGCGCGGCGGCAATGTCATGCCCAGCACGCGCTCAAGGTGTTGCAGTGAAGGTGGCAGCAGGTTACTCATTTTCGTTTCTTCTTCACGTTCTTTACGTTGGGCACCAGCGGCGAGTGATCGTAAACGTAGATTTCGTTCAACGTCAGCTCAGGCGGTATCTGGTGGAGATGATCGGCGAGCTCGTCATGCGGCGAAGGTAGAGGAAACGACAATCCATAATCGTTATCGACAATCAGCGCGCCGTGCAGAATGCGCACCTCTTTCACGAGCATGGAAAGCTTCTCCATGGTGATCCCCGGGTAGAGGGTCTGCCGGTATTTACCGCTATAAGTCTGGTTACAGCCCACCGACACGATGATATCCAGCGAATTGGTGAAGACGACCATCGCGCCGTGATTAATAAAATAGCCGTGCATTGTCTCTGCCTGCGGGTGCGCGGGCGGGTAGATTTTCGTTTCCACCGTGAAGCGCTCAAGCAACTCTTCCAGATAGACATCAATCGACTGGCCAAGGCAGATATTGCCTAGCGAGTGATTACTGATGATGTCCGCATTCAGATCAATCATCCTTCCTCCTGCGTTGCCGGAAACCGGCCACGAAGATACGCAGACCACAGTTGCGTGACTGCCCAGCCGCCCGCCTTCCCGGCAGCCAGACTTTTAGCAATCAGATCGACATCGTCAGCAATACGCGCCGCGATCTCTGCATTGCCGTTGATGCGAAAAGCATGTTTGAATGCTTTTTCGCGTAATGTGTCGATAAAAGTCAGCACCTGCGCCGGGAATGCCTGGGCCTGAAGTTCGCGATATGCCTGCATCCAGGCCTCATCGAATGCAGCTTCATCGCGCAAATCCAGGGCGGCATCGGCATCCAGCGATGCCAGGAAATCAAAAAATCCGTTGGCGGATAAGCGGTTATCCAGCTCGGTTAAGGCAGGACTGATCATCTTGCTACTCGCTCCGTTGGTGCGCTGATGGGGATAGGGACACGCTCAGCGATAGATCCCGCGTTGCTCTGCCTGTTCAATCCAGATGTCCTGCAGGCTTCCCTGGATTTCGGCATCCTGATAATGCACCGCAAAATCGCCATCAATCCCTTGCGGGAAATGACTGCCATCCAGCATGCCGAAGATAACCGAGGCGCTGTCGGCCATCGCCATCTGTATAAAGCGCAACACATCGTGTTGCTGCTCGACGGTAAGCGATGCCAGCGCATTTCTGGCCCTGCCATAGACGTCGCTATCGCTGTTCACCGGTCTGGTCAACGCCTGCTGGTAACGTACGGCATTGTCGTCAAACAACGCGCGGGCAACCGCCTTCACCACCTGTTCATCATGTTCCATTATGTTCTCCTGCAATGGGGCTATCGCGGATGCCGCTCTCCCCTGAGGTCGTGTGCAAATGCAGAAAACGTGGCCTTATGCTATTTCCTGCCAGAAAGCGAGATTAACTGCGCCGACCGCGCTGGCAACCTCTTGCGGGTGCGCGGCCTGTAAAAACAGTGACCCAACACCCCGGATAAACAGCGCAAAACTGTCAGCAACCGGATCGTCATCCGCCGCTGTCGGTTCGCTGGTAATGGCGTAAACGCGCTGATTCAGGGTATTAAGCAGCAGGGTATACGGATCGGAAAGCGCAATCACGATGATGCCCTCAGGACGGCTGACGCCGGGCCACCAGCGGTTAAACGCCTCACTTTGATTGAGCGCTATCACCTGCGCGAGGTAATCCTCACCTGTGCCAAAGGCGATATTGCCAAGGGAGAAATGGTCCAGATCATAGCGGGAAAGAAACGCCAGGAAGTCACCGCTCAGCCTGACATTCAGGATTTGCTCAAGCGCACATATGTCGCCCACCGGTTCGCGCCGTTGTTTTAGCAGTAATTCATCCATCTCACCCTCTAAGGGTAAAAATTTTTCGGCCAGTCGTTGTTCAATATCCGCCAGGGTTAATAGCATCACGTCCTCGTTTACACGGTTTCCATCACATTGAATTGAATCATCGCTGCCGCGCAAGGTAAAACTCCAGGTACTTGTGAGGATATTCTTTAAAAGGCCGACGCTTGCCATAACGATAGATCGCGTCGAAATAGCGGAAGGCCTCATCCAACTGGCCCAGTTCATATAAGGCCATGCCCAAATCCATATGCGGCCCGACATCAATTTCAGAACGGCGATATTCCAGTTCAACCTCCGCCCATGCTTTGGCTTTTTCATAGTTGCCAAGGGCAAACCAGGCGTTGTAATAACTCCCTGTCAGCCATCCACCGATCATTTCCCATGCAAACTTCGGCTCAGGCAACAGTGCACAGGCCTGATCATATTGCCGGATAGCCTCGGCGAATTGCTTTTTATCCGACAATGCATTGCCAGCGTTAATAATATCGACAATCCTGTTTTCCAGTGCGGCGTCAGTTTCTGAGAGCAATGGGCTTAATAACATATCGGCTCCTGATGCTTATTCTGCTGGCTTGTTGTGAGCAGCCGGCGGCGTTAATCCGTATTTATTCATCACATGTCGTGCTTTTGCGGCTACCGGCTGCCACTGACTGTCGGTTAACGCCTGTAATGCGGCAATGGCAGACGGAGTGGCTATTTTCGCCAGCGCATAAATACAGTCCGTCGCCAGGTTAAATATTCCGTTCTCGCGATCATCACAAAGGTAGTCATGATCCGTTGCAGCACACTGATAAATTGCCGCTACCGCGCTTTCACTGCGCGGCGCGAGAGTTAACAGCGCTCTGAGCACTTCCGCATGCCGTTGATGCCAGAATGCCGTTAACGCCGGAATAAGTGCCTCGCTGTCCGGTGGTGAAAAGTGAAAGTGAAAACCAAGGTATAAGGTTAACTCCAGCGCCAGCGCATTTTCCGTCTCTACCGCATGACGCAACTCATCATTAATGAGGGTACCGATAGTTTCCTGGCTGGCCGGGTAGTTGAGGAAAAACACCGCATCGCTGATTTTCCCCTCGCGCAGCGGGCGGTTATCGAGCACCGCTAAAACCAGCGCCAGTTTGTCCGTTATCATGGCAGGCGCTTCCGTGTTTTAGTGGCGTCACCGCCTTTCCAGGCAATCAGTAATCCGGCCTCGCCCAGCGTCTGATTGACTTCAGCAATACGCGCGTCGCTGACCGTCCAGAGCCATAAATCATTCTGCAGGTGTTCAATACCACCGGCACCGGTTGTCGCGATCCAGGTTTGTAGCGGCATGCCCATTACCGGCTGTGCCAAATGATGGCGATTAACGACGTTAACGGGGTAAATCATTCGCAGCATGCTGCGCCTGTAACGCTCCGCCCCGCGGAACCGGCCCGGCGTTTCCCGCTTAAATAACGCGGGGTTTTCGCAGCCGCAAACAGAGACCAGATTTTCGCCGGCCGCATAATAGTAAGCTTTGCTGACCGTGTCGCAGTGGTACGCAATCCCGTAATCGAAATGAATCTCGCAGGCCACCATTCTGAGCAGAGCCGCCATATCCCCACACGCAGGAAGTTGCATATCGATATGGTGAAACTGGCCGAACTCGGCGGTGGACACACCGAAAGAAGCAGACCAGGGCAGCGCACCGGGCTTCTCGCTATACAATCTGAATGCATTGATCTGCTGCGCCGCCACTTTTTCCCGCAATGCATCCAGCGTGGACTCGATCAGATCGTGATCGCCGGGGTGGTCGCCCGGCTGCACATACTGATTCCAGCCACAGGATGAGACCTCCAGCGCAGCGTGTTTGAAAAGCGTCATACCCAGCGCCAGCGCCGAAGCGGGTGAAACCTGTTCTGTGCCGTATAGCGCAATTCCTGTGTACATACCTCTCCCTATGTTGCGGTTATTCCCCAATCCTGGTTTGTTGCACGCGCAAATCAATCACCGGGTTTTTCCCAGCAGCGAATTTTTTCCATTTCACGTTCCAGATCGCCCATATCATCATCGCCCAGTTCATCGTTAAATTTCGCAGACAATATGGCGCGCACCTTCGCCAGACGATGCGTTACCCGGTTACGATCGATAAAACCGGTAGTTTCCCGGCAATATGCCAGCTCATTTTCCGCCGCATCACATATTGTTTCGCCGTGGTAATAGTGGCGGGCGATATCGCGTAGGGAGATCAGGATATACTCAACCTCACTCAAAATGGCTAACGCCTCTTCTCCGGTCAGCTGGATCTGTTCGTTTTCTGCTTTCATATACTCTCCGCAGGCGCTGCAATATGTGTCTTCACTCCAGAAAGATCTGTTCTATATAGCGGTTAACCGCTGAACTCATCCCGGCAAGCGCGCGGGCATCTTCACCTGAAGCATATTTCAAGGCGCCTTCCAGATTATCGCGAAGGACAAACAGTGCCCAGGCGACGGATTTTGGAAGCAGGCTGTTATCTTTATACGCGGCGTAGAACGCATCCAACGCCCGATACAGTTCTTCCACGGTGTCCTTCCCGGGGATATTCGCCAGGCGGACATTCTCAACAATATCGAGAATCAACGCATTTATATGCGCAACACTGTTTTCCATAGTATCCCGTTATCTCTTACAGTAGATTCTCATCGCGGCGCGTTACCACGCCAACTGCGCGGTAAAAGACCGCCATGCACTTAGGATGAGTAAAAGATGATGCAAATAACAGAAAATACTCCCGTCGCGGAACGGGAAATAAGAGCGTTTTATACTAACGATGTTATCCGCGTTTATCAGGCTTATTCCGACGCCATTGCCGATAGCGCCCTTGCGCAGGGTACCTTTGTTTCCCCGCCCTTTAGCATGACCCGTATGACGTGGATTAAGCCCTCGTTTCTGTGGATGATGTACCGATCTGGCTGGGGGAAGAAAGATCCGCATCAGTGCCGGGTACTGGCTGTCGATCTTAGCCATGAAGGCTTTAAGCAGATCCTTAATCAGGGGATTTTAAGCAGTCACCGTCATGCCACTTGCGACGATCAGGCCGAATGGAAAAGTAAAATCGCCGCGTCCGATGTGGTCATTCAGTGGGATCCGGAGCGGGATATTCACATGAATAAACTGCCCTGGCGCACCATTCAGATTGGCTTACGCAACCAGGCAGTGGTGGATTATTGTCAAAAATGGATCGTCAATATCACCGATGTCACCGAACGTGCGACCGACATTCACACGCTGGTTAATGCCGGAAATATTGATGACGCCCGCCGGTTGCTGCCGGAAGAGAGAATTTACACCGTTTAAGCAGGAGGCATAACGCACCGGCCACGCAGAACAGTCAGCCGGATGAGGGGGCGGTACGATTCTGCAAAAAATAATCGAGATATTTTTGTGGTCGCCCCTGAAATGCCCGCCGCTGACCATAGTGCCAGGCTTGCGCAAAATAGTTCAGCGCCGCGTCGTATTCCTTTAGCTCATAGCAGGCCATTCCCAGATCAATGAGCGGCGCGGTATCAATCGCAGAACTGTTCGCGGCCAGAGCGATTTCGCCCCATGTTTTTGCCGCGGCGAAGTTCTGCAAATCGAAACAGGCGCTGTACAGACATGCCGCGACCCAGCCCGTCACGCTCCACGCCATTTTAGGCTCAGGCAGTAGCCCCCAGGCCTGCTGATACGCCGCCAGCGCATCGGTAACGTTCGCATTATCGTGGTGGATGTTGCCGGCTTCAACCAGCATCGTGATGCGATTGTCCAGTTCTGCGTCAAGATCTTCATGTTGCGTCATGTTCAACCTGCCAGGGTAAAAAGCGATCTTTCAAGTGAGTCCGCACTCGCATTACCGCCTCTGTTAAACCTTACCGGTTTGCATAAACTCTTCGAGTTGCCGGATAAAGTGCGCTTTTTGCTTTGTGCGCTTCACGTCCAGTACGCTGACACGGGTGATATGCCCCTTTTTGTCATAATCCTGTTTTTGTAACACCAGCACGAACTCCCCGCCGGGGATCCCTTCGGGTTCGTACCGGGAATCAAAACTCACGCCCAGTCGCTTATTTTCACCGCCGATCAACACCGCGCTGAAAAAGTAATCGATATTTTCGGTCACCGGCTCAACATCATAGAAATTATTAAGCGTGATAAACCATCCCGCAGGAACACGCAGCGGCTGCAAGCCAACATTCTTATCCGTCATGTGTCGCCGCCTTGAAATACGAGGCCGGAAGCGCAGCCAGTTGGTGGATTTCGTTATCATAGGCGTGCCGGCCGATGCCTTTTAACGTGGCCATGCGTTCAAAAAATCGACGCGCCTGTGTTGCCATTTCACGTATAAATTCGCCTTTCCCGACCACGGCTTTCACTTCACCGTGGCAATCAACGCTGATCAGAACCTGGTCCCGCAAGGGTGTAAACCGCACGGTGATAGGCTGATCCGGGAAACACGTTTCGAACGCGTTTTCTTCCGCCAGCGCCAGCAAGCCCGACGTGAAATACGCCCACAGCTGATCGACATAATCCCACATGGCCTGATTAATCAGCTCCACACCGTTTATCCGCAGCAGCAGAGCGCCATCAATATAGTCCGGATCCGTAATGGTGCCTTCAAAGGCGAAAACATCAACAAAACCCTGCTCAGACTTAATAAAACTCTGTACCTCAATCATGGTAAAAACCTTGTTCAGTCACGCTCAGGACATCCTCAGAATCGGGTTAATTAATCCCTTGTATAGCGGGTAAAAGAGGCAAGAAATGCCGAAAAATCTGGCCAGATGCCGAAGATTTCCGCCTGCTCATGCAAAATATAAAAATAGACCTGACCGGCGTCCTTTTCCCTTAACGATACCGCATAGATGCCCGAGCCCGGATCGTAAGCAAACGGGAGTAACTCGCCTTTTTTAAAGCCTTCCGGCAGACCCTCTTCATCGAACTGATGGAAACAGTCCCCTATCTCATCCACTGTAAAAAACGCATTGATGGGATAAATATAGGCATCGTCATGAACATACGAAGGCAGCGGCTGGCCGCCATTGAATGTCTGGTATAACGCGATCATCCCGACAGGCAGCGGCACGGGCGTGAGTGCGGCCAGGCGCGCAATGTCATTTTCCGTTGCGGGCGGCAGACTGTCGGTCAAAAACAGCGCCCCCTGGTAATCCTCGGCCGCATCAATGACCTCTCTCAACCAGTCGGCGAAGGTGTCAAACACCGTGACATTCTCGTATCCCGCGCTCGCAAAGTCGTGAATGATAATGACACGCTCGCCCTGATCCCGTTCCCAGCAGGCTATATCGTCGTTATCTTCCCGGCGGGCGAAAGGCAGCAGCGCCCGCCCCGGATAGCGTGTTTTCACGCCCTCATAGCGTGTCTTCAGCCTGTCGCCTTGCAGAATAATCCACGGGTCGAAATCCACCGTTCCTTGCGCGCAGAGTCGCAAAAAATCCGCTGGGTAGCTAAACCATGCCGGTAATTCACTGGCCGTTAAAAGTTGTGCCATGTCTTTTCTCCCTGTTAGTTACAGACCCAAGGGTTTCGTTTTTGCCGCAACGGCACAAGCCGGGTATTTATATTCTCAGGAGATCCTGAATATCATTTGATGCGCCCTCGACGGGGGTGAAGGACAGCGATATTTGCGACTGTGATTTGCTGTAACGGACCCTATAACAGCCCACCGGAAGGGGCAAAAATATGCCAGCCATTACCGCTGAGCCGTCAGGTTCAAGATCGCCGCCGGAGGTATCTTCGCCTGCGCCAATAAACACCCTGCCGGACGGAACGCGCAGCGACAGCGAGGCGCAGGTGTCATCGAGATCATCCATGATGATCACGCGGTATTCACCGTCCTCACCCAGATTAAGAAACAGCGCATTCCCGCGATTAATTTCTTCTATTTCATCTTCAGGAATGCTCCACCAATCAGCATCATCACTGACCCGATGCTGCAAACAAGCCAGGTCAAAAATCGCCAACGTCGCCGTGCCGGTGACAAAAGTAAATGTCGTCTCCATCAGGTATCCTTTGAGGTGAAGGCGCAGCTATAAAACGCCAACGGAGGGTTATTCATAGCTTTTAGCAGCTATTAATACATCGGCAAAAACGCCCCAGCTAATATTCTGGGGAAGCGGCAACTGCCTGTTTTTGTAATAACCGTCCATATCTTCCATCCACGATGCCATGGCCTCAAGATAATCCGCAACGCTTTTATTTTGCCACGCTTCAGGTGAATGTCGGGCATCGGTTGCTAATGCCTGTATCAGGGTTAGTAGTTCCTTCCGGTTATTTACCGGGAAATATTCTTCACACATGCTGTGCTCCTTATCCGTTCTCTACGATGTTGAGACCGATGATAAAGCGTACCGCTATCTTACCGCGGTTTTATCACAACAGATTTTCCGCACCTGCGCCCTCGATCAGTAAGGTGACCTGGCGATAATGAGGGTGAAATTTAAAAAATCGTGCGTCATTCAGGCTCCTTACACGCATACCCCCTGAACTAAAGCGCGTTGATCGTGTGTTGCGCAGAATAACAACAACACAGTGATGTGTGGATAATGATATTCACCACGTAGTAGCCCGGAGATTAGGGTAAAGAATGCGGAGCCCAACGTCGTCTCGTCCACTGTATTGCGTGATCAGATAACAGGGCTTTAATCCGTGCCTCAAACGCTTCATTGAAGTGGTCATCAGAAGCGATAATCACATCCAGAACATAGTGTTCGTCGCACAGCAATTCACTCAGTCGGTCCTCTTTATCGATAACCTGGATTTCAAAGCCCTGACAGACCGCACGGGCGATATAGCGCCCTTTATCATCACGACAGATGAGCGGCTGTTGAAAAGCACGCTCGAACTTGCAAAGTAGCGCGTCGAACGTCCCCTCTTCCGCTAGGACAAAACTCAACCACCGTTTATTGCTCGTCATATTTACTCCCCTGAATGAGACCAATAAATTAGCCCATATTGCTGGCTACGGTCGATGCATGCCCGTAGATGAGGATGGCGCTGCTCTGGCAAAGAGCCAAAAGCCGACATGTCTCCTTGCATCGCATACGCATTTTAACGGCTTAGACATTCCATCTTTCATAAATATGATGATATTAATAGATTATCAGCTTACCCACTGGCCATTTTCCATTCCAGCCGCAGGGAATATGCCCATGTTCATAGATATTAATAAGCGACTCAAAGAAGAGACTACCCTTTAAATGTTTTTTATACGCATCTTCCATCAAATAATTAATCAAATCCCATTTAATATTATCCAGAATAACATGTTGAACCACTTCATTATTTATCATTAGCGGGATAATTGCAGTATCGATAATTCCCTGAGCTTCTCTGGCAAGAGTATTCCATTCTTGATAGTCATTACTGTGTTTTTTGGCTAAATGCCCCGTTATTTCATTCCGTGCCTCAAGGGTGGTGTCTTCCCAATCCGTACTGGCAATCTCTTTAATAAACGCATTTTCATCAGTAAGCTGCGTTGCATCATATAAAAAAGTAGGCTTTCCTAAATTTATGAACCAGTTAATTTTCAGCAAGCGATCTACGGCTAATCTGGAGATATTCATGGCTTCACCTGATTTTTTTCGGTATTTCTGAGACATTCCTTGCACCATCCAGCACCGAGCGCATCGGGCAGATGCAAGCTGTTGCCGCAGCAGCACGGTGGAAACCGTAACATAAAAGTCCGTTAAAACCTCATAAATCAATCATTAAAAAGTAACGATGCTTTGGCAAGGTTATGTTCTTGTATATAGTTATCCTCCCATACAAGGTAACCCTCTGGTGCAGTGTAACTGTATCCTTTATCAAAAAAATGTTCGCCATGCGACATGACCATAGCCCAATAGTACTCTTCTTCATGACCTAACAAAGATGCTTCAAGATAATTTTGGGGTGGACGGGTAAACAGAGGCGTATTATTAATTATTCTTTGCGCCTCATCTTCAGTTTTTTGACCATAAAAAATCATGATCCCTTTAATAATAGATACCCAAGTATAAAAATTAAATATGATAAAGTCATTTGGGTTATTTTCATCTACAAATACCAAACCATCTTGTAGCTTTTCATTTTTGATCATATTATGTATTCACCATGTAAAATTCCATCTTTCATGTTAAATAATTCTTGGTCCGTTACTTTTTTGTCGTCAATAGACTTCCCACCAATGATTAAATTAAAACAATACATTAGATTGCTGGAGATTAGCGATAAAAGATAATTTTTAAAGTAGATATTTTTGCAATCAATGCCGTCACCTTAAACACTAGAATAAACCAATAAACAATGACAATATAAACCTAAAAATTATAATTTTCGAATGCATTACTGCTAAACACAATTATCCACCCTGATTTATTATAGAGAAAACACTTATTATTTATAAGCCACTTCTTTTAGAGTCTTAATTAAGAACGTTATGGTTTAGTGGATAAAACGGAAATCAAATAATAAATAACCAGCAATCACAATAACTTCCTGGCTTTGCTAAGTTTAACGATCATCGAAAATTCAAAGCGATAGTTTAGGATTAAGGATTTCAGACCCAATAGACTATTCAAAAGTCTATTGAGTCCAATGCTGGCAAGAGTATTATTTTATATAAACATTTTTCATGTATTTACCCCATCCAGCTTGTTGAATGTCATTTTCTGTTGCAAAAGAAGAAGGAACCTCATGTCCTAAAAAAACAGAGTTACTATCTCCAATATCCTTTTCATTAAACCACGATGAGTCACACTCATCGCAATTGAAGAACAAACGGCCATTCAGTTCCGATCGCTTAATAACCAATCGTCCTTGCCCGTAGCATTTTGGACATATACAAAACCAAAACATCTTTCCTCCTTACTTTACTCAACTGGAAAACCGGTACTAATTTTATTAGTATTTCTCTTAACAACGATAAAAATTTTATTCAATTCCTTCCCAGTATCTCTGTCGTATCCGATAGGATATTTCATATCAACAATAAATGTATCTGATACTGCATCAGATGAGTCCAGAAATGGATTAGACTTCATTCTTTTCTTCCATGCTTTATTGATTTGTTTAATAGGATTTTTATTAAGAAAGTTATGGTTTAGTGAATAAAGCGGAAATCAAATAGTAAATAACCGGGAACCACAGCAAGTCCCGGCTTTGCTAAATTTAACGATCACCGTAAATATAAATAATCTCTTGTGTTTTTATATCTATATCAACATTTACGCCACCTGCAATCCCTGCAGACATATCCATCCAGTTATCTTTTGTTACTTCTTGAGCGTAGAAACGAATGGTGTAGCATTTACTATTAGCTCTTTTATTAATTTTACTGTCAAACGAAATATAGTACTTAGAAATATCATGCATACCGGAAATAACAAATTCACTTTTCATTACAGCGCTAATAGCTTTTAATAAATATGGAGTATATTTTTTATCAAGCTTAAAAATAAGTTCATCCTGGCTCATATCTCCCCCTTATAAAGGTGTTGCGTCGTTAGGACCGCTGACTCTACCAAAAATCTTCCAGAACCGACCACTTGGAGTTCCTAAAGCATCTGTATAGCCAGGGAATGTATTATTGGCATTGTTGTGAATTCTTATATCGGCACCAGAGAATATATCACTATCGTGATAATCTCCTGCCTTATTTGTCCGGTTAAAACCTGCATCTGAATAATCACCATGCGTATGATATTGACCTACCGGTGTAGATCCTTTCGGTAAACCGGCTGATGATTCTTTAAATGTCGGTGCTGTTCTCCCCGTGCCTAACCGACCTCGGGTATAACCATATGTCCCATCCTTCGCTCTATATATAATTCCACCATATTCTCTGTTCTTAAATATAGACATAGGATTGTATTTATTCAGTGCAGATCTTGCGGCATCATCAACACTGCTAAATCCTCCAGTACATTTTCTCAAACCCAACGGATCCACCCAGACCAGCGGATCCACAACATAAGTATAGGTGTTCAGCCCACCCTGCAGCCCGATGGGGTCTCTCTGGGTGTAGCAGCCCCCGTTGGGGTCATAGTAGTAGCGGAAGGTGTTGTAATATAACTCCGTATTTTAATAATGTGACTGATTCGTTTTAACCCAGTCAGATGTTATTATAGCAACCTCATACCATTAGGATTGTTCTCCTGCTATTCACATACGCCTCTCTGATATTTTAGAAAAAAAAGTACAGCCCAATATATGAATATCTCCCTTCGGCTCTCCACCCATCTAATTAATCTGAACAATTCAAAATTAAGTAATAAAAGGCCGGAAAGACATAATCTTGCACCGGCTTTTATCCATTTAAAATGGTAACGTTCCTCTAATTGCAGAAAACCTAGTAATATCAACCCCTTGAATGCTAAAATAATTAAAAGCATCACCTATATCGGAAAATGAACTGATTTCTTCAGTTGCATAGTCCTCGACAAGTTCCATTTTTTCTTCCGGCACCTGAAAAAAATAGGCGCGATAAATATCACCATCTTTTTTTAGAGCGTATTGAAAGTAATAATTCTCACCATTAACCTCCTTCACCTCATCAAAACCTCTAACCTTCCCCTTTTCTATTGCAAGCACTAATTGTTCAATTGGCAAATCAACCATCTATATCGATCCTCACCATTGTTCCATCTGAACGTTTAATATTAACATGAGGCAAAGAACCATGCCCCGTTCCTTTTGGATCATCATGACCATATACGCGACCAGTATTAGAATCAATAGGATAGTCTTTCCTATAACGGACAGTACCGTCTCTTTTCTTAAATTGCTCCATTTTATGTTTCCTTCTAATACCAGTAGCATCCTGCGAGCCGATCCCTCTTACTTTCTGAGCATCAGGGAAAGCCTCCATTAATAAATCATGGGCTTCTTGTTTCGATTTAACAGTAATAACCGTCCCTTGAGGCCCCTCTCGTAAGGCTTTAGCATTTTTAGAGCAGGTCAACCCCAACGGGTCCACCCATCCCAGCGGATCCACAACATACGTATAGGTGTTCAGCCCGCCCTGCAGCCCGATGGGGTCCATCTGGGTGTAGCAGCCCCCGGTGGGGTCATAGTAACGGAAGGTGTTGTAGTGCAGTCCCGTTTCGCGGTCCAGGTACTGTCCCTGGAAACGCAGGTTCTGCGGCACGTCCCACTCCGCATGCACGCTTTCGCGCTGACTGCGCCCCCAGGCGGTGGAGGTGCCGCGCCACACGATTTCACCACGGCTGTCGGTTACTTTCTCCGGCAGGCCGTTGATTTCCGTGTGATACCAGTACATCTCCGCGTGCTGCTGCCGGCTGTCGATACGGGCCAGCGGCTCGTAACTGTTTTCCGTGTAGACATACTGCACGGCTGCGTCCGGGTCGCTGTCGCTGCGTTCGCCCACCATCTGCAGGCCTGACCACGCGTACTGCGTGCGTTCCGGTTTACGGGCGTGGCGTCGCCACACCTGTTTCTCCGTACGGCGGCCCAGGGCATCGTAGCGGTACTCCGACCGGGTGAACGCCGGGTCACCCTCAATCACCACCGCGCTGATGCGCTGCTCATCGTCGTAGCTGTGAGGATATGCTGAGTGCTGGACTAAAAGTATCTGCTTAAAACTTGTCTATCAAAGTTATTGACAAGAATGTTTCCATATAAGATTTGTGAAAATGCAAATTAATCCATTTTCACTCATAATGCAGTTACTCTGGAAAGTTAGATATTTGAAACTGCTATATGGCACACCGGGCACTAATATTCAAGTGTCGCCATTTAGCGAAGATCAAGTTTTCCTAAAACATCCAAATCAGTAGATGTGCCCTATAAAGTATGCCCCAATAACGATATTGTTGCTTATCTGATTATTAATAACCATTTCATCAACTCTTGAAGAAATTTTAACGCCCTCTTTCACAAGAGTTAATTATTTTTTATTTAGCATTTCTAGAATTTCCTCTTCCGTTTTGCCATAAGGAGGACGCCATACTGCAGTCTCAACCTCTAAATATTCATCAAATTCATCAGGAGACATTCTTTCCTCCAGCTCATGGTATAAAAATTTTCTTACTTTGGACAATTTGTCAAGCACATTGCATTGATTAAAGAAAAGTAATAATGCTGCGGCTGTAACATTACTATGCTCGAAACCGGAACCTATCTTATCTGATACAGAGACAATTTCTTCCAGAAAAGCCGTAACTTCTTTTAATTCTTCAATATTTTCCTTACTCTTATTTTTCATACATCAGCACCTTTTAATAAATTTCGTGGTTTTCGAGTTAAGTTCAACATCACCTTTTATCTTATACTCTTCAACACCTAAATCATTTTTCCTAAATTCGACACGACTATCGTCAATATCGAAGTCTATATAATTGCGAGCATGGTTCTGTTTAATTTTAAATCTATCAGCTGCATCAGCCATACTTAATGGTTTACCTTTTGCCTTAGTGGCAAATACTGCATTCTGATCTCCAGCCTTAATTACCATTGTTTCTTGGATACCAGTAAACCCTTGGTTGCTTGTATAGTGCCTCAAACGAACGACAGCTAAACCCAACGGGTCCACCCAAACCAGCGGATCGACAACATACGTATAGGTGTTCAGCCCGCCCTGCAGCCCGATGGGGTCCATCTGGGTGTAGCAGCCCCCGGTGGGGTCATAGTAGCGGAAGGTGTTGTAGTGCAGTCCCGTTTCGCGGTCCAGGTACTGACCCTGGAAGCGCAGGTTCTGCGGGACGTCCCACTCCGCATGCACGCTTTCGTGCTGACTGCGTCCCCAGGCGGTGGAGGTGCCGTGCCACACGATTTCACCACGGCTGTCGGTTACTTTCTCCGGCAGGCCGTTGATTTCCGTGTGATACCAGTACATCTCCGCGTGCTGCTGCCGGCTGTCGATACGGGCCAGCGGCTCGTAACTGTTTTCCGTGTAGACATACTGCACGGCTGCGTCCGGGTCGCTGTCGCTGCGTTCGCCCACCATCTGCAGGCCTGACCACGCGTACTGCGTGCGTTCCGGTTTACGGGTATGGTGTCGCCACACCTGTTTCTCCGTACGGCGGCCCAGGGCATCGTAACGGTATTCTGCCCGGGTGAACTCAGGGTCACCCTCAATCACCACCGTGCTGATGCGCTGCTCATCGTCGTAGCTGAAACGCTGTGTGATGCCGCGATGGCTGTCGTGGCGCTCCGTCATCCGGCCAAAGCCGTCATACTCCCGGCGCACACCGTCCAGCCGTTTTAACAGGTTGTCCCACACCGGCTGTAAATCCGGTGTCGTGCGGTTATCCGCCGCGTCATACCAGAAACGCTCTTCCCCGCCCGGCTGAAGGCTCTGCGTCATGCGTCCTGCCGCATCGTAACCCCACAGCGACTGACGGTATTTCTCCGCCGGGGTCGCCGGTGCGCCGTCGGTGTACATCTGGCGGATAATCTGGTCGGCGCGGTCCCACTGGTAACGCCGCTCAAACACCAGCCGGTCACGCACATTGTCCATGCAGCGGCGCTGCGTGATGCGCCCGGCAACGTCATACTCCGTATCCAGTGCCAGCGACCCCAGCGTGCGCTGCGTCTCCCGGTGCAGTTTATCGCGCTGATAACCCGTCACCGGCAGCGTTTTACCGCCGAACGAAAGCTGCATCTCCAGCAGGTGCCCGGTGCCGTAACGCAGATACTGCATCTGCCGCCCGTCCGGGAAGGTGGTCGCACTCAGGTTGCTTAATGCATCGTACTGATGCTCGTATTTGCCGGACGCATTCTCTTCACTGACCAGGTCGCCGAGCTTGTTGCGCGTCAGAATGATGGTATCGATACTCTGCGGCTCGCGCATATCAATAACCGACTGACGCCACTCACCGTAGGCATAACGGCGGATTTCCGTCGCCAGCGCACTGTAGCGGTACTCGGTGCGGTGCTGTTCGGTTTCCCGCGCCACCATCCGCCCGAGCGCGTCGTATTCGTAGTTCACCATCTGCGGCGGCAGCGCACTGCCGCGGGCAGGGTGACGGGTCATCGTCGCCACCTGCTGCGCGGCGTTGTACAGATACTCGGTCTGCCGCCCGGCGTAATCCTGCTGGCGGGTCAGCAGCCCGGTGGCGGTGTAATCAAAACGCCACTGCTGATTGTTGGCATTGGTCAACGTGACCAGGCGGCCAGCGCGGTTAAAGGCAAAACGGGTGACCTGCCCGGCAGAATCCACCGCTTCGATGACCTGGCCGCGCGCATTCAGCGTGACGTTGCGCTCCAGCATGCCGTCAATGTTCTGCCCGCACAGTAACCCGGCTTTGTTGTACTTGAACAACGTCTCGCGGCCATCGGCGCGCACAAAAGTTTGCAGGCGCGACGCCGCGCTCCAGCGGTAACGCTCGGTATTGCCCAGCGGATCGGTCACAGACACAAGCCGGCCTGCGGTGTCGTACTGGCGGCGGCTCTGGTAACCCGAGCAATCCTCTTCGCGGATCAATTGCCCCAGCTCGTCCCACCAGAACCGGTGGCTGTTCTCCAGCGCATCGATGCGGCGGGTTAAATCGCCCTGATCGTTCCACTCAAAGCGGGTGACACCGCCTTCCGGGTCGGTCAGCGCCACCACATCCCCCGCCAGGTTGTACTCATAGCGCCAGATCGCGCCGTCGGGTAACACTTCAATCGCCGGGAAATCATACAGCGGATGCCAGGTCGTCATCCTTGCACGATCCAGCGGATCGCGTTCCAGCGTCAGGTTACCGCGCTCGTCCCAGGTGTATTCCCAGCGGCCGCCATCCGGTTGAATAGCAGAACGTAACTGTTCGGCATTTCCCGCCCAGTTAAATTGCCACTGACCACCGTGCACATCGGTATAGTGGGTGATGCGATACAGCGTATCCCAGTGATGTTCGCTGACCACGCCTTCGTCATTGCTGACCCGGGCGTAGCGCTTTTGCTCGTCGGCGTCGATACGCCAATTCTCCAGCACGGCACCCTGTTCGTCGTGAACCTGGTAGCCGCTCACGCGCCAGTGTTCAGAGCCTGTCTCTGGTCGCCACTGGTAGTGAACCGTTAATCCCGTCGAGAAGCTGTGCCAGGCCAGCATGTCGCTGGCGCGATCCCAACCGAACTGGCGGGTGACCACACCATCGGCGTCCGTCACTGTGATCAGTTGCCCTTGATCGTTATAGCGATAAGAGACCAGCAAACGGCGCTCGTCTGCGCAAATCTGGTACACAGCACTCAGTCGCCCGAAGCGGGATTCATACTCCAGTTCCACATCCAGCGCTTCGTTATCGCTGGAGATGCGCGTCAACTGGCCTTTTTCGTTCCAGCTGTAATAGTGGGCGTTCTCATGGCGGTCATAAATGCGCTGGATGCGCCATTCACCCGATCGAGTCGGATCCGGTTCAAAGATCTGGTGCTCGCCATCGCCCGTTTGCATGGCGATGATCCCGTTCGGGCTGGCGAAGATCCGCATGCCATCTTCCGGGTAGAAGATCATATCGCCGACCCGTACTTCGCCCAGCCCCAGTTCACGCCCGCTCATATCGCGGAAGATCATCTGGTTCTCAGCCAGGCGCAGGAAGCGGGTTTCAAACGGCATCATCCAGCCGGTACCGAGGATGCCGGTGGCGCGATTGCGGCTGTGGTAGATACGCTGCCAGTAGAGTGGCATGCGATCCGGCAGCACAAAGTCGAGATCCTCTTCCTTGGCGAGGATTTTGCTGCCAAGCGGAATATGAACAGGGAAAAAGGTGTGCGCTGCACTGATTAGCGCTGCTGAAAGGGTATCGGAGACGGCAACGCCACCGAGCAGACAGAGAAACTCTTTTGCCAGCCCGCGTAGCAACTGGCGTTCACAAGCGAGCTTCGCCAGCCGCGACAATGCGCCCAGGCCCACGCTGCCCACCAGGTTGCCCAGTAGATAAGCCAGCTGGTTTTTGCCGCTGTGAATATCGCGCACCGTAATGGTATCGCCACCGATTCGCACGCGCGGGTCGTCACTGACTTTGATTTCGGCTTCGCAGGTGCTTTTCTCACCGTTGCGGGCGGCTGGCTGGTTGTTAATTAAGACTTTTTTCGAGCCCTGCGCGACAAAGTTGCTGCTGGTGACCATATGGCCTTTTTTACAGTCAACGTTGTCTTTCGGCATCGGGGTCGCATGAGGATTCGCGCTTTCCACTACCGGTTGTGTGAGGGTTTCCCAAAAGCTGGTGCCCCACTTTTTCAGGTCATCGAGGGTGATATCTTTGGCGCGTTCGGCGACCGCCATCATCACACCGCCTGGCGTGAGGATCGTTTTCGCAGCTGTGGCCGCGACGGCAAGTGCAACCATACCGACAGCGGCCCAGTCAATGCCTTCATCGGCAGCCGCGGGGCTGTTCAGGTAATCGCGCTCCACCGTTCCGGCAGCGCGGGCGGCTTTTTTACCCTTGATATAGACATTGTCCGAACCGGAAACAATAACCGCGTCCGGTGGCCCGGGGTCGATGAGCGCATCCACCATTTTGCCCGCGGCATTGCCGATCTCCTCCAGTTTGCCGCTGAAAATTAGCGCAGCAAGCCCGGCAAGCGCCACACCGGCAACCAGAAGGCCAACACCCGTGCCAACAAAAGCGATGACGCCCCACACGATCGCCCCTTCCACCATCCCGCCAACGAAATCCGCCAGCGCAGAGCTGTGAATAAGCGGATCGTCAATACGGGCAGCGATGTAATCCGTCATCCTTACGCCCTCAGCTGTAAACCCGTTCTGATAGACGCCCAGAATGCATCGGCATCGGCATCGAAAGGCGCAGTACGGCTGAGCGTCAGCACCAGCAGATGGTCTTCTACGCGGGTGATCGCGAGTTTTTCATACACCATCGTGCTCTGGTTTAAGAAACGCAGCGCCACCTCGCGGGCAGGCTGACCAGCGATGGTGCTGTCTTCCACTTCGCCCATCGTGACCTTTTTCATGCTGCGCTGCACTTTCGCCAGTTGCTGCTTAATGAATGTTTCTTCTGCACCAGGCTGAATATCCCATGCCCGGGTGATCGCCAGCGTTGCGTCATACTCTGTGAATTTCAATAAGTTAATACTGCGATCCTGGTACGCGCCCGGCAGATTAAGCTCACCTTCGGACAGTGCAAACTGCGTTGTCGTCATTATTTATCCGTCCCTTGATTAAATGCTTGTTTCACGGCAGCCTGGATTTCTGACGGCGTGGGCGACGCCTGGGTTGCGGGCTTGGCTTCAGAGAGATTCAGATCCAGCAGACCGCCGGTGTTAATCACGCCGTGTCCGCCCGCTTCGATAAGAAAGTCATTGCACTTGAGCTCCACCGTACCGTTGGCGTTCAGCGTGAGCGACGAATAGCCGCTGACTAATGTGATGCTGGTGTCCGAGGCCTGTAGCAACCCACCCTGGACTTTCTGTGTAAACCCGCCGCCCACCAGTTCCCCGTGTGCAAACTGCGTCGCCTGGGTGTGCGAGCCCGCCACCGAACCGGTGTAATCCTGCGCAACGCTGACCGTCCGTGAGCCGCCAACGCTGTGGGTCTCATCGTTTTTAACGTGAGTATCCATATTGCGTTCGGCCTGGATCCACACCTGCTCTTCACCCGCCTTATCTTCAAAACGCAGGGCGTTGGCGTTGTCAACGGAGCCATCTTTCGAACGGCTGAGGAACCCCATCTGCGTGGCGGCAGCCGGTAGTGCCCACGGCGGCATACTGGCTTCGTTATATACGCGCCCGGTGATAATGGGCCTGTCCGGATCGCCGTTGATAAAGTCGATCACCACTTCATCGCCCACACGTGGAATCTGCACGCCACCGAAGCCCTGCCCGGCCCATGCACTGGAGACGCGCACCCAGCAGGAGCTGGTGTCATCACCTTTTGCCAGTCTGTCCCAATGAAACTTCACTTTTACCCGACCATAACGGTCAGTCCAGATGCTCTCGCCCTGCGGACCGACCACTTTTGCCGTCTGCGGACCATAAGTGCGCGGCCATGCGGTTTGCTGCGGTGGGCGGAAAACGACCGAAGAGGGGATCACGCTAAAATCGATACGGTGGATAGTTTCGCTGTCCGCGCCGCTGGCATAGCGATTCTCTTCAAAGTTGTACCAGGCGGCGGTGACCAGGTACTCGCCGTTGTCGTTAAAAAACGCGGCATTGGTCAACTGGAATGTACTGCCCGGCGCAATACCGATCGCCGTTGCGGTGCCTTCGATCTGCTGGTGCTCAACCTGCCAACGCTCCTGACGAATGCGGGCGTAAAATTCACCATGCCCGTGTTCAACAAAACGGCCAGGCCAGTCATAGACATCAATGGCACCAGGAGACGGCGAATTGGGGTTTTGCCGCGCCTGGAAAAGCCAGGCGTTCGGCTTACGGAAATCGTAATCGTCCAGGCTGTACAATCCCGGCGTGACGCTGTCTTCCAGCGCCCACTGACTGATACCCTCTTCGTCGGTGCTGCCGCCGGACGGGGTCTGATGGTAAGGAATGGATTCGTAACCGCTGAACGGTTGATGCTGGGTCGCGGCATCCGTCAACACCAGCGTATGTTTGTCCGCCTCGTGGCGGAAGTGATAGGTAATTCCTTCAAGCTCCATCAGACGGCTGATGAAATCAAAACTGCTCTCCTGGTACTGCACGCAGTATTCCCAGGTGCGGTAACTGCCGCTCAGCTTGTCTTCAATATTGACCTGATACTCGCCAAGCAACGTTTTGACGATCTGCGGTACCGTTTGTTCCTGGAAAATGCGCAGGTTGCGGTCGCGCTTCATCGGCCAGAGATCAGGTTCAACAGTAAGCTGATAAACCGCATAACGCGTACCACTTAGTTCAACGGCACTCACCGCCACACGGGTAATTTTGCCATTAAGATAGCGGGGGCCAGTCAGCCCCTGTGTAGGAATGGTGACGGTAACCGGTTTGCCGAGCAGTGTGCTGCGATCCATTCGCGCATCGGTGCCAAGCAATTGCAGGTTAAAAGCAAATGACTCGGATAACGCTTCCCGACCAGAAAGTTTCCAGAAAAGCAGTCCTTCGACAGGTAACTGAACAGCAATACGATTACTCATAAATCGAATCCTGACATAAAGACGGATGCCGCTCCGGGCTCCGTTCTTGAGTTTAATGTTGCGATATCCGGGTAAAGCTACCGCACGAAATCCGTAAATCAAAAGATCATTATTGTCTGTTTTCTCCGCTAAATAAATGCCAGGAATAATCCTAATCCAGGGTGGTAAACCTGAAAAAAATTCACGTTTTTAGTGGCTTAAGCACAATGAATAATCAAAACGGCAACATAAGATAAATTTTAACCCGCAAAAAGGCGTGTTTTGGATAGGGTCAGTAAGATGCCAAAGCCCCGATTCTGCGTCCTGACGCATTGTTTCGCGAGTATTATCGCAATTTCATCGCAAATATTAGACGGCACGGCTGAAAGGCAGTATAAGTTTTTTATACGTTTTCACATTTATTATTACCCTGGCTATATGCACGTTCTTTTTATATATCCATCGCATAAGCCCTACTGATAGTTAATAACCATTTAATTACGTTTAAGCGAAATTAAACTGGTCATTTATGGAGGGAGTCATGGAAAGTTATAACCAGTTTGGGCAAAGAATTGGCCCGGAATTGCCCGAGTGGACAACCCGGGAAATGCCGGAAAAAGTCAGTCTTCGCGGGCTTTACTGCAACGTCATACCCTTAGCCATCGACCATGCTGAAGATTTGTTTCCTGAATGGCACAGCATCGAAGATGAACGGGACTGGACCTACCTTGAAGGAGACAGACCGAAAGATAAAGCTGCTTGTTATGCCTGGTTAAGAGAGTTAATTGCACATAAAGAAAGATATTATTTTTCGGTGCAGGATCAAAAAGACGATCAAGTAAAAGGCATCTTTTATATCGGTAAAGTGGATCCGGACAATGGCTCTTTCGATATATCCGAAATTAACTGGACGCCATTAATGAAACGCACACGTTCCAGTACTGAATCACTTTATCTTATTCTTGCTTACTTTTTCGACAACCTGAAGTATCGCAGATGCGAATGGCGCACCAGTATCTATAACGCTGAGGGCACCCGCTCGGCGGAGAGGATCGGGTTTGTCAAAGAAGGTGTATTGCGGGATAAAAAAGTCCGCAAAGGGCATTCGACGGATATCGCCGTTTTTTCTATCACCCGAAAAGAGTGGCCAGGGATCGCTTCAATGATCACCGCCTGGCTGCGGGAAGAGAACTTTGACGGTCTCGGTCATCAGTTACAGAAATTAAGTGCCTTGCGTCGCTATTAAATGTAAATGTCATTTGAATATCATCGTTGCCATGCGTTGGTTTCTCTCTGTCAGCGCATGGCTGTTGATGCAGTCACTGGCTGAACCCTCCACGCAACGGTAAGTCATACCCCACCCGATTACTGGAACAATACCTCACAATGAAAGTGCTACTGGTACGCCACGCTGAAACAGAATGGAACCAACGCGGTATTATTCAGGGACACAAGGATAGTCCCCTGACGGTACGCGGCGCGCAGGAAACGTCGGCATTACTGGCAGCGTTAGCCTCTTATCCCATTGCGTGTGTTTATGCATCCCCTCTGGGCCGTGCATGGCAGATGGGACAAGCATTGGCGGGACATTTCGACTGCCCACTGGTGGCACACACGGCATTGAAAGAGCAGGCATTCGGCCACTACGAAGGGATGCCATCAGCGCTATTGCGTGACGAACATCCCTATGAGGCAGAGGCGTTATTTGCAAAAGACGCCACGTTTTGCCCACCCGGCGGCGAGTCTCTGGCGCATGCTTCCCAACGCATTATCGATTTTATACAGCAGCAACAACAGACAGCGGCGCACCAGACGCTCTGTATTGTTACGCACGGGCAGGTCAGCCAGGGCGTTCTTGCTCTGCTTAAGGAAGGGAATATCGATAATTTCTCCCGTTATGCTCAGCCAAACGCAAGCTATTCCGTTTTCGAAATGACGGAAGGTCAATGTATTACGCTCCGCTGGGGGATCGCTACGCATTTACGCACCCTGGCCCTCCATAAATAAATGTATTTCCTCGCAAACCGCCCCACTCAGAACATTTTGGGATTTTCCTGATGAGGGGTAAATCCATTACAAAGCGTAAAATATGTAACGAGCAATGAGTCACTGTATCAGATCGCTTTTTTGTCGACAGCATTCTTACAATTTTATGCTGAGGTTTGTCCGAAGAGAAAACACCGTCCCGGACATAAGCGATATATCCACAGAGACCGTTATTCACCTGAAAAGTTTGCCGCTAAGCGAGCAAACATGCCTCTTCAGGAAAGCCATATCTGCCAAAACGATGCCAATAAATACACTCTCGCGGTCATAGCGCGACGTCGTTATTTGTTGAGAAGCCTCTATTTTTGGGCAATCAGAACGCTGCGACGCGCATAAACCCCTTTCTTAAGGGGATGTATTTCTTTTATGGCCATGTTTTGCAGGCTTCGAGCCTGTTGTGCAGAGAAAACCACATTAACAACCTCTATTCGCGCGACATACCTGTACGAATACAGGGGAATAAAACAACAAAAACTCAGGCGTGATGAGGTTCTCCGTCACGTCATTTGGAATGGTGTAATACAACATGAGGTGCCCTTAATGAAAGGCGAAGCCATTGAACACTGTGTGAGAGATCATCTTAAATCACTGAAACGGACAATTACCAACCTGCATAAGAAATGGAAATATCGAAATAGTTTTAGTTCGGAAGTAAGTTGGATTTCATTGGGTGAAAATTGTCTTCCTGACGATATTCTCCGGCGACATAACAGAAAATCATTCAGTTCTGTATTTTCCTCCGGACGATCAAATATAGAATATATTATTCAGATGGAAAAAGATAATTACCGAAATCTGCTGAAGAAAGAGCATCTGCAACATTTTCCCGATGGTCAGCATTCTGTGGTGCGCTCTACATTTTATAAAAACTGTGTGGGCCAATACAGCGAAAGGCATATGTTGGGGTTTGAATTCACACATCATGACCCGCTCAGAATTAAAGAGGATAACCGCGCTTTCCAACGACGAATCAGCCGTCAGTTACAATACCGTGGGAATAAAAACTTTGTTTTTCTTTATCATCACAGAATAACAGAGAACTCAGATCTTGCTCTTTTACGGGCGCATTTAAATGAATTTCTTACCTTCTACAACACGCAAGGCCGCGATTGCAAAATGGTGCTTTTTTACCAACATATCATCGCGGAGAACGAGACGAAGCGTATCGATTTCACACCGCACGATACAGGGCTCCTCGAATTTACCTGCCATACCCATGAGATATGGGGAGGGGATGATCTGGAAACGTTCTGGGCCAAAAAAGATGATGGCCTGTTCGCAGAAATGTTCGACACGGTTGATAAATACAATCTGAGTGCGGATAAACCTTACCCTGGCAGCCCCCTTGTCCCGGCAGGCACAGTATAAGCCGCCTGGCTCTTCTCTGAGCGTGTTTAACACCTCAGAGAAGAGTCTGCTTTTTTATCCTTCAACAGCCGCCAGTGCCTGTGCGCATGCCGCTGCGCTGGACCACGCCCACTGGAAGTTATAGCCGCCCAGCCAGCCGGTAACATCCATGACTTCGCCAATAAAATAAAGCCCCGGTACATTGCGGGCCTCCATAGTACGTGACGACAATTCGTTGGTGTCCACCCCGCCCAGCGTCACTTCCGCCGTGCGGTAACCTTCGGTGCCGTTTGGCTGTACGCGCCAGCAGGTAAGCGTATCGACCAGCGTTGTCTGCTCGCGGGCATTAAGCTGCTTTAACGTCACATCCGGGATCTGCCCCAGCTGTTGCAGGCATTCCACTAACCGTTTCGGCAACTGCATGGCGAGGGTATTTTTCAGGCTTTGATTCGGGTGCACATCGCGTTGCTGATCGAGGAAGCTTGCCAGCTCGCACTCCGGCAGCAGATTAATGCTGACGAACTCACCCGGTTGCCAGTAGCTGGAAATTTGCAGGATCGCCGGACCGGACAGGCCGCGGTGCGTAAACAGCAGGTTTTCGCGAAAAACCGTCCCGTCTTCGGCAGTGATCACGGACGGCACTGATACGCCAGAAAGCGTCTGCATCTGCTCAAGGAGCGGTTTGTGCAGGGTAAACGGCACCAGGCCCGCACGGGTAGGTAACACCTTTAAACCGAACTGTTCGGCGACTTTATAACCAAACGGCGACGCGCCCAGCCCTGGCATCGATAAACCACCGGACGCGATAACCAGTTTCGCCGCCTGTACGCTCGCACCATTCAGTTGCAGCGTATAACCCTCCTCGTTGCGCTCCACGCTCAACACTTCACTGCGCAGGCGAAGCGTGACGTTGCCTTTCTCACACTCAGCGACCAGCATATCGACAATCTGCTGCGCAGAGTCGTCGCAGAACAACTGCCCGAGCGTCTTCTCATGCCAGGCAATACCGTGCTTGCCCACCAGGTCGATAAAATCCCACTGGGTATAGCGCGCCAGCGCAGATTTGCAAAAATGCGGGTTCTGACTCAAATAGGCCGCAGGTTCCACATAAAGGTTGGTAAAGTTGCAGCGTCCGCCGCCGGACATCAGGATCTTACGGCCCGGTTTTTTGCCGTTATCCAGTAGCAACACGCGGCAGCCCGCCTGCCCTGCCAGAGCCGCACAGAACATTCCCGCCGCACCGGCGCCGATAACAATGGCATCAAACCTTTCCACACCCGTTTCCTCATTTAAAGATCGTGGCGGATTGTAAAGAGATCATGCTGGTCGCACCAGCGCGAATACGCACAGCAAGATGATGACGTTGAAAAATATAAGATATTTTAAAGATTTAAGGGCTTTGTAAGAAATAATGTCAAAAAAAATACATATTTCACTTTGCCCGCACTGGCAATGTCCCTGATAATGCGCCGCGTTCATGTCCTCAAAATGGCGTAACGGCTTATGTTACATTTGTTTGCCGGCCTGGATCTTCATACCGGGCTGTTACTCTTGCTTGCTCTGGTTTTTGTTCTGTTTTACGAAGCGATTAACGGCTTCCACGACACAGCAAACGCCGTGGCAACCGTGATTTATACACGCGCTATGCGCTCTCAGCTGGCGGTGGTGATGGCAGCGGTGTTTAACTTCTTCGGCGTTTTGCTGGGCGGGTTAAGCGTCGCGTATGCAATTGTGCATATGCTGCCAACCGATCTGCTGCTAAATGTCAGCTCTGCGCACGGTCTGGCAATGGTCTTTTCCATGCTGTTGGCCGCGATTATCTGGAACCTGGGCACCTGGTATTTCGGTCTGCCTGCTTCCAGCTCCCACACCTTGATTGGCGCGATTATCGGCATTGGGTTAACCAATGCATTGATGACCGGCACGTCAGTCGTTGATGCATTAAACATCCCGAAAGTGCTGAATATCTTCGCGTCGCTGATCGTTTCCCCGATCGTCGGCTTGGTGTTCGCAGGTGGACTGGTGTTTATACTGCGCCGCTACTGGAGCAGCACCAAAAAACGTGCGCGCATCCATATGACCCCGGCTGAACGCGAGAAAATCGACGGCAAAAGAAAGCCGCCGTTCTGGACGCGTATTGCGCTGATCCTCTCCGCCATTGGCGTGAGCTTCTCCCACGGCGCTAACGATGGTCAGAAAGGCATTGGCCTGATTATGCTGGTGCTGATTGGCGTCGCCCCTGCGGGTTTTGTGGTGAATATGAACGCATCCGGTTATGACATCACCCGTACGCGTGATGCCGTAAACAATGTGGAATCCTATTTCCAGCAACACCCGGCGCTGCTGCAAAAAGCGACGGGTGTGGATCCATTGATCCCAACGCCGGAAGAAGTGACCACACAACCCGGTGAGTTCCATTGTCATCCTGGTCGCGCCATTATCGCGCTGGACCGTGCGAAGTCGATGCTGACGAATGTTGAAAGCTACGACAAACTGCCGGTTGAACAGCGCAGCCAGTTGCGTCGCATTATGCTCTGCCTCTCCGATATTACGGATAAAGTGGCGAAGCAGCCGGAAGTCAGTGTTGACGACCAGCGCCTGCTGAAGAAACTGAAAAGCGACATGCTGAGCACCATTGAGTACGCGCCAATCTGGATCATTATGGCGGTCGCGCTGGCACTGGGTCTGGGCACGATGATTGGCTGGCGCCGTGTGGCAACGACGATCGGCGAGAAAATCGGTAAAAAAGGCATGACGTACGCGCAGGGGATGTCCGCGCAGATGACGGCAGCGGTTTCTATCGGTCTGGCGAGTTATACCGGGATGCCAGTCTCCACCACGCATGTGCTGTCATCGTCCGTTGCCGGCACAATGATTGTCGACGGCGGCGGTCTGCAACGCAAAACCGTCACCAGTATTCTGATGGCCTGGGTCTTTACTCTGCCAGCATCAATTATTCTGTCCGGCGGGTTGTACTGGATTGCGCTGCATCTGATTTAACAAATCAGATGCAGGACAAAAACGGGTCAGGAAACTGGCCCGTTTTTTTATGGCTCAAGAATGGCAATGCGCCGTCACTTATCCGGCTTCTGCAGGCCAGAGAAAGCATAGCCGCCCGACAGCACGGCCTTTAGTGCCAAATCATCAGCGCAATCAAACTCACCACTACCAGCCCGCATAACGCGCTGGTCAGGATGAACTGACGGCGTACGCGTTCGCAGCGGCGAATAAACTCTTCGTCATGATGATCGCGGTAACGCTGGGCGTAGATGTACCACACCAACCGCATCTGTTTACCCGGCTGACCGTGCGAAGTGAAAAAGCCTCCGCCGTCCACATATTGATAGAGTAAGGGGTCACAACCTCGAAGTACCACTAACAGTGCGCGCAACGATGAGTAATAACGCACCATGTTAACCACACACACGACACACAAGGCCCAAAACAGCGCAACAGTGCTGATCACCATATCCCCTCCCCGGCGATTCGCCCACGAAGACCCGCTTCGCAACGACCGCTCCTGGATACTCAACCAAGTCAGACAATGAAGAGTGTTATCAACGCCGAACGGGGCGACAGCACAGGCGGTGTCCCGCAATTGACCGTGCATCCATGCCGGGACAACTGTGGGACACCGTCTGTTTTCCGTACGGTTTATTAATAGTGTAGGAGAAAGGATTCTTTTTTTGCCACAAGGTTATCATCATCAATGCATATGGTTGTAAATATGGCTTAAGTGAATCGTGATCCAGGTTAATTGACGGTGCTGCAAGAGAGTTATAAGGTAGAAATATCTTCTACAATGAGATCCTTAAGGCCGGGCGCTACCCGCTTATGTGATACGCAGGATGCGGGCGCAGTGCACACACATCAGGGCTTTGTCCCGATGGTCATCGACAACTTATGGAAGGAGTAACACTATGGCTTACAAACACATCCTCATCGCTGTTGATCTCTCCCCCGAAAGTAAATTGCTGGTTGAGAAAGCAGTGTCCATGGCGCGTCCTTATAACGCGAAGATTTCCCTGATTCATGTCGATGTAAATTACTCCGATCTGTACACAGGCCTGATCGACGTTAACCTCGGCGATATGCAGAAACGCATCTCCGACGAAACGCACCAGGCGCTGACCGATCTCTCCACCAATGCAGGCTATCCGATTACCGAAACCCTGAGCGGCAGCGGTGACCTCGGACAGGTGCTGGTAGACGCGATCAAAAAATACGATATGGACCTGGTGGTCTGTGGTCACCATCAGGACTTCTGGAGCAAGCTGATGTCTTCCGCGCGTCAGCTGATCAACACCGTTCACGTGGATATGCTGATTGTCCCACTGCGGGATGAAGAGGATTAATGCCTCGCTAATGCACTGTCGTTAGAGCGAATACCGCCCGGCCCGCGCAATGCGGCCGGGCTTTTTTATTCCCCGGAACCGGGGTAGATGTCAAAGCGATGACTTTTGGTCACCACCGCCGATTGTGTCGCGACACCCGCCAGCGGCGGCGCATAATCCGGGCGTTTCACCACCACCCGCTTAATGGCAAGCTGACGCGCGGGCTCCAGCAAACCATCGGCATCCAGATCCGGGCCAACCAGTGACTGAAACACACGCATCTCTTTCTTCACCAGCGCGCTTTTTTGCTTATGCGGGAACATCGGATCGAGATAGACCACCTGCGGGCGCGGCGTGATATCTGCAAGCCCCGTCAGGCTGGAGGCGTGGATCAGTTGCAAACGCTCGCGCAGCCATGAGCCAATTTCCGCATCCGCATAACCGCGATTGAGACCATCTTCCAGCAAGGCCGCCACCACCGGGTTGCGCTCCAGCATGCGCACCCGACAACCGACAGATGCCAGTACAAAGGCATCCCGTCCCAGCCCTGCGGTGGCATCCACCACATCCGGCAAATAACTGCCTTTGATACCCACCGCTTTGGCCACCGCCTCACCGCGACCGCCGCCGAACTTACGCCGGTGCGCCATGCCGCCGCCGACAAAATCGACAAAAATACCGCCAAGCTTAGGCTCATCGCGCTTGCGCAGTTCCAGATGCGTAGGCGTCAGCACCAGCGCCATCAGGTTGTCATCGTCCTGTTCCAGCTCAAAGCGGGCTGCAAGAACAGATAAGGCGCCGTCTCCGGCGCCTGTTTCATCTAACAAACAGATTTTCAATGCATTAGCCTTCGATACCGTAATGCTCAAGCATCGCGTCGATCTGCGGCTCACGGCCGCGGAAGCGTTTGAACAGATCCATCGGCTCTTCCGAACCGCCGCGGGTAAGGATGTTATCCAGGAAGGACTGCCCGGTTTCGCGATTGAAAATTCCCTCTTCTTCGAAGCGGGAATACGCGTCTGCTGCCAGCACATCGGCCCACAGGTAGCTGTAGTAACCCGCCGCGTACCCCCCGGCGAAAATATGGCTGAACGCATGCGGGAAACGGCCCCACGACGGCCCCGGCACCACAGCAACCTGGCGTTTGATTTCTGCCAGCGTTTCAAGGATTTTCGCCCCTTGTTCCGGACTAAACTCCGCATGCAAGCGGAAGTCGAACAGACCAAACTCAAGCTGACGCAGAATAAACATCGCCGCCTGGTAGTTTTTCGCCGCCAGCATTTTATCCAGCAATTCCTGCGGTAACGGTTCACCGGTTTCATAATGGCCGGAGATAAACGCCAGCGCTTCCGGCTCCCAGCACCAGTTTTCCATAAACTGGCTCGGTAATTCGACCGCATCCCACGGCACACCGCTGATGCCCGCGACACCGGCAGTTTCAATACGCGTCAGCATATGATGCAAACCGTGCCCAAACTCATGGAACAACGTGATCACTTCATCATGGGTGAACAGTGCAGGTTTGCCGTTGACCGGGCGGTTAAAGTTACAGGTGAGATAGGCCACCGGCTTTTGCAGTGAACCGTCGGCTCTGCGCAACTGACCCACACAGTCATCCATCCACGCACCGCCGCGTTTGTGTTCGCGGGCGTACAGATCGAGATAGAAGCTGCCGCGCAGTTCATTGCTTTCGTCATACAGCTCAAAGAAACGCACATCCGGATGCCAGACATCAATATCTTTGCGCTCTTTGGCGGTGATGCCGTAAATGCGTTTCACCACTTCAAACAAGCCATTAACCGCGCGTTCTTCCGGGAAGTACGGGCGCAGTTGTTCATCGCTGATGCTGTAGAGGTGTTGTTTCTGTTTTTCGCTGTAGTAGCCAATGTCCCACGGTTGCAGTTCATCGACGCCGAACTCCGCTTTGGCGAACGCGCGCAGTTGTGCCAACTCTTTTTCCCCCTGCGGACGGGCGCGTTTGGCGAGGTCGGTTAAAAACTCCAGCACCTGCGCCGGGTTTTCCGCCATTTTGGTGGCCAGCGATTTAAAGGCATAGCTTTCGAAGCCCAGCAATTGCGCCAGTTCATGACGCAGCGCGAGGATCTCTGCCATGACCGGGCTGTTATCCCACTTACCGGCATTCGGCCCCTGGTCAGAAGCGCGAGTGCTGTAAGCGCGATACATCTCTTCACGCAGCGCGCTGTTGTCGCAGTAAGTCATCACTGGCAAATAGCTCGGGATATCCAGCGTCAGTAACCAGCCCTGCTGCTCTTTGGCTTCCGCCTGCGCTTTCGCCGCCGCTAATGCACTTTCCGGCATGCCAGACAGCTCGGCTTCGTCCGTGATCAGTTTGCTCCAGCCCATGGTGGCGTCCAGCACGTTGTTGCTGTAGATGTTGCCCAGTTCAGACAAACGCGCCGCGATTTCGCCATAACGCTGCTGTTTCTCTTTCGGCAGACCGATGCCCGATAAGGTAAAGTCGCGCAGCGCGTTATCCACGGCTTTTTTCTCTGCGGTGCTCAGACCTGCGTAATTCTCGCCATCGCGCAGATCGCGATACGCGTTATACAACCCTTCGTGCTGCCCGACCCAGGTGCTGTACTCAGACAGCAGCGGCAGCGTCTGCTCATAGGCTTCACGCAGCTCCGGGCTGTTTTTCACCGAATTCAGATGGCTGACCGGCGAGAAAAGACGCCCAAGGCGGTCGTCCACTTCCGCCAGCGGCTGGCAGAGGTTATCCCAGCTATAAGGGGCACCCTGCGCGACAACGCTTTCTACCGCAGCCCGGCAGTCTTCCAGCGCCTTTGTGACGGCGGGAACAACATGTTCAGGAAGGATTTTGGAAAAGGGCGGTAATACGAAAGGCGTCAGTAATGGATTGGTCATATGCGCAGTCCTTGGAATGAGGTAGTTGTTTAGCATGGGGTTAAGTGTAGGAGATTTCAATGCCAGGCGGTGCGCTTAACGGGGTATTGCTGCAATAAGCAGCAACCATCAACACACCCGGCGGCATTGCGCTCGCCGGGCGGAATACAACATCACCCTTAACGGGTTTTATGCGCCGCGTCGTAAGCTGCCGACAAATTCAGACGCTGCCAGAAGTTCTGTTCATCGGTCGCGCCGGAAAGCGGGTAACCTGCCGGAAGCGCGGTTTTCACCATCAACGCGCGACGCTGGCTGGCGGAGAGTTTTGGTAAGGCCGCCTCCAGCAGCACGTCAGCACCTTCCGGTACGCTCACCGCCTTCGTCGCCCCTTTCTGCTGTGGCAGGTTGTAGGTCATGGTGAAGCGGTAAAAGTCATGCATTGCCGGGTCGCGATAAGGATCGTCTTTTCCTGCGGTCTGTGCGCATTGCGCCAGCGTTGTGCCACACTCTTTTTCCAGCGCGGCGCGGAGCTGATCGCGCGCTTCGTTGAACATTGCACGGTACTGTGCATCATTGAGGTAATGAGCAACATTACGCTCGGCCACCATCCGCGAGCCGATAACATCCAACGGATAGTGCACGCCCAGCACCACGCGGGAATAACCGTAACGCGCACCGCGCGCCAGCAGTGCGTCAAAACGTTCCGGGATCATCTCCGCCATCAGCAAAGCATCGGTATAACCGGTGTTGGTATGCCCGCTCGGAAAAGAGCCACCGTCTGCGGTATAGGGTTTGTTATCTTTGACCACCACGTCGTCCGGAACCAGGTGGATGCTGTTTCCAGGTATCAAAAACGGGCGCTTGTAATCGAAATGTTTTTTCGCCACACCAGTACTGACTTCGCTGGCTTTGATCAGCGCCGCCGCCTTGCCTAACTCACCTTTATCGTAAGCCGTAAGAAAGGCTTCTCCCAGCTTTGGCCCCAGCGCATCAGCCAGAAAATAGAGATAGCTAATACCTTCGGCATCCGCCAGCGCCTGACGACGCAGACCTCGCGTGGCATCGCGGTTGATCGCTTCAACGGTTTGCAGGTTGGCATCCAGCACCGGTTTCGGCAGCGCGTTAAACCCCGACAGCAGTTCAATGCCCACCTGCTGGTTCTCTTTGGTACGGAAGTCATAACCCCGCGCTTTCAGCCACGCATTATCGGCTTGTTTTGCCGTTTGGGTCGCGTGTTCAAGCGGAGTACGAGTAAGTTGAGACGCATCGCCCTGCAATGACTGGCGCAGGGCTGCCAGCGACTGCGCTTCGAGCACAACAAAGGGCTGGCTCTCCGCTGCCGGTGTCGTGGTATCGGCGATATCGCGCACCTGAGTCAGCGGAATATCATTTGCCATCGCTTGATGAGCCAGCAGCAGCGCGGCAGTTAACAGCGTGAGACGGATTTTCATTTTTTGCCCTTTTATTCAAAGAATTACCTTGCCTTCAGCCGACGCTAGCGCCGCAATTTGACCGTTTTATGACACGGTTATGTTTTGAAACCTTTTCCGACGGCCTGAAACAAGCGCGGCGCGCCTGCGGTAATCCGGAGCAATCTGCGGTAAACTGTGGCAAACCTCGTTTATTTTCCGGAATCCCAGTATCCATGCTCAGTTATCGCCATAGCTTCCACGCTGGCAACCATGCCGACGTCCTTAAACACACCGTTCAGAGCCTGATCATTGAAGCGCTGAAAGAGAAAGAGAAACCGTTTCTCTATCTCGACACGCACGCAGGCGCAGGGCGTTATCTGCTCTCCGGCGAGCATGCGGAACGTACCGGGGAATATCTGGAAGGTATCGCGCGTATCTGGCAACAGGATGATTTGCCTGCGGAGCTGGAGCCTTACATGAGCGCAGTGCGCCATTTCAACCGCAACGAGCAGTTGCGTTATTACCCGGGTTCGCCGCTGATTGCCCGCCAGTTGCTGCGTGAACAGGACAGCCTGCAGCTCACCGAACTGCACCCGAGCGACTTCCCGCTGCTGCGCCAGGAGTTCCAGAAAGACAGCCGCGCCCGTGTTGAACGCGCTGACGGTTACCAGCAGCTAAAGGCCAAACTGCCGCCGGTCTCCCGCCGTGGTTTAATCCTTATCGACCCGCCGTATGAGATTAAAACCGATTATCAGGCGGTCGTGAGCGGTATCAGCGAAGGGCACAAACGTTTCGCCACTGGCGTGTTCGCGCTCTGGTATCCGGTGGTGTTGCGCCAGCAGATAAAACGCATGCTGCGCGATCTGGAAGCCACTGGTATCCGCAATATCCTGCAAATCGAGCTGGGCGTACGCCCGGACAGCGATCAACGTGGGATGACCGCCTCCGGTATGATTGTGATTAACCCGCCGTGGAAACTGGAAGCGCAAATGAACAATGTACTGCCGTGGCTGCACGGTAAACTGGTGCCCGCGGGCACCGGGCATACGCTGATTCACCAGCTAGTCCCGGAGTAATCGCAGCCATTGGTGGAACCTTTCGGGCTGCGCGTTACAATCGCGACACTTTTCGACCTCGTTCAGGATTAAGGAATCAACCATGAGCAAACATTACGACTATATCGCTATTGGCGGCGGCAGCGGCGGTATTGCATCGATTAACCGTGCAGCGATGTACGGTCAGAAATGCGCGCTAATCGAAGCGAAGGCGCTTGGCGGCACCTGTGTGAACGTCGGTTGTGTTCCGAAAAAGGTTATGTGGCACGCGGCGCAAATCGCGGAAGCCATTCATCTCTATGGCCCGGATTACGGGTTCGACACCACGGTAAACCACTTCGACTGGGGCAAACTGGTCGCCAGCCGTACGGCCTATATCGACCGTATTCACACCTCGTATGACAATGTGCTGGGTAAAAATAATGTCGATGTGATCCGCGGCTTTGCGCGTTTTGTTGATGCAAAAACCGTCGAAGTGAACGGTGAAACCCTCACCGCCGATCATATCCTCATTGCCACCGGCGGTCGCCCGAGCCACCCGGACATTCCGGGGGTGGAGTACGGTATTGATTCCGACGGCTTCTTTGCACTGCCGGCGCTGCCAAAACGTGTGGCGGTGGTGGGTGCGGGTTATATCGCCGTTGAACTGGCTGGGGTGATTAACGGCCTTGGCGCTGAAACGCATCTGTTTGTGCGTAAGCACGCGCCGCTGCGCAACTTCGATCCGCTGATCACCGAAACGCTGGTGGAAGTGATGGCCGCCGAAGGTCCGACGCTGCACACCCATGCCGTGCCGAAAGAGGTAGTGAAAAATGCCGATGGCAGCCTGACCCTGACGCTGGAAGATGGCCGTTCACAGATCGTGGACAGCCTGATTTGGGCGATTGGCCGCGAACCCGCGACAGACAATTTCAATCTTGCCGCCACCGGAGTGAAAACCAACGCCAAAGGCTATATCGAGGTCGATAAGTACCAGAACACCAGCGTACCGGGCATCTATGCGGTAGGCGACAACACCGGCGCGGTGGAACTGACGCCAGTAGCGGTCGCAGCAGGCCGCCGTTTGTCTGAACGTTTGTTTAACAACAAGCCGGACGAACATCTGGATTACAACAATATCCCGACCGTGGTGTTCAGCCACCCGCCGATCGGCACCGTCGGGTTAACCGAGCCGCAGGCGCGCGAACAGTTCGGCGATGAGTTAGTCAAAGTGTATAAATCGTCGTTTACCGCCATGTATACCGCAGTGACCACCCACCGCCAGCCGTGTCGTATGAAGCTGGTCTGCGTTGGTCCTGAAGAGCGTATTGTCGGTATCCACGGCATCGGTTCCGGTATGGATGAAATGTTGCAAGGCTTTGCGGTCGCGCTGAAGATGGGCGCAACCAAGAAAGACTTCGATAACACCGTGGCGATTCACCCCACCGCAGCGGAAGAGTTTGTGACCATGCGCTAACCACGCGCCCTCCTGCCTTCCTCCCCATAAGCTGAAGAGAAGCCTTCACTGTGCTTCTCTTCAGTCACTTTCTTTGTCTTAGTTTGCGCCTGACCACTTCTTCACCCTATCGCAAATGTCATTGTATTCAACGAAGCAACATAACGACCGCCATTACAGGTTATTTCGTGAATTCTTATTCATTATTTTTAATTAACTAACGCCTCTTTTTATTTAACTTATTTGTCTTAGCTAATTTATTTTTTCTGGATGTTAAAAAATAAATAAAATATTAATTTTAACAAAAATAACAAATAATAAACAATGCAGTGCGTTATCTCGCAATATGCATAAAACGCGACCAATTATTTCTGAGACGATCTGTTTTTATTGATCATAGTCACACAAAACGGCTTTTTCCTGGATAAAATACCCTCACCTTACATTTACCCAGGAAAGGTGATGAAAATGGAAAACAATAACCATGCAATGCCACATATAAGGCGAACAACACATATTATGATGTTTGCCAACCGTAATAGCTTCGACTTTCATTTCTTTAATGCCCGATAGTCATTTGACTACGGGCACTCCAGCATACAGGTCTTTCTGACCCTCTGTAATACAGGCTGAATGCCTGTATCTCGCGGTGCTCGCCCAAATAAACCCTGAGTTACTTGTGACCGGACTGGTTAGGGTTTATTGCATCTGAATAAAACCGACTTACTGATTTTAATTTATCAGTGGGACGCTCTTATTCGCTCCGGAGATATCAATTTCCTGTTCAGGAAATTGAGGACCTGCTATTACCTGAAATAAAGAGATGAAAATGTCTGAATTAAAAATTGCAATCAGCCGTTCTTGCCCTGACTGTTTTTCTACCCATCGCAATATTGTGAATATTGATGAAAGTAAATTTATCGACGTCGCTGCTATCGTGTTATCCGTCAATGATATTGAACGAGGCAAACTCGATGAAATTGACGCTACCGGCTATGGCATTCCGGTCTTTGTCGCCACAGAAGATGAAGAACGTGTTCCGGCTGAACATCTGCCACGCATTTCGGGCGTCTTTGAGTTTAACGAAACCCGCAGCGATTATTATGGTCGCCAGTTGGAAACGGCGGCACATCACTATGAAACGCAACTGCGTCCACCGTTCTTTCGGGCACTGGTGGACTATGTAGGTCAGGGTAATAGCGCGTTTGACTGCCCGGGGCATCAGGGCGGTGAGTTTTTCCGCCGTCATCCGGCCGGGAATCAGTTTGTTGAATATTTTGGTGAAACGCTCTTTCGAGCCGACTTGTGTAATGCCGATGTCGCCATGGGCGATTTGTTGATCCACGAAGGCGCGCCGTGCATTGCTCAGCAACATGCCGCCAACGTCTTTAACGCCGACAAAACGTACTTTGTGCTCAACGGTACCTCATCGTCCAACAAGGTGGTGCTTAACGCCCTGCTGACGCCGGGAGACCTGGTGCTGTTTGATCGCAACAACCACAAATCAAACCACCACGGTGCGCTGTTGCAAGCTGGCGCAACACCGGTCTATCTGGAAACCGCGCGTAACCCGTACGGTTTTATCGGCGGCATCGACGCCCACTGTTTTGAAGAAGCGTACCTGCGCCAGCTTATTGACGAAGTCGCACCGCAGCGGGCGAGAGAAACACGCCCCTTCCGCCTGGCGGTGATCCAGTTAGGTACTTACGACGGTACCATCTATAACGCCCGTCAGGTGGTGGATAAAATTGGCCACCTGTGCGACTACATCCTGTTTGACTCCGCCTGGGTGGGTTATGAGCAATTTATTCCGATGATGGCCGATTGCTCACCCTTGCTGCTGGATCTGAATGAAAACGATCCGGGCATCCTGGTGACACAATCGGTACACAAACAGCAGGCAGGTTTTTCTCAGACGTCGCAGATCCACAAAAAAGACCGCCATATCAAAGGGCAACCTCGCTATGTACCGCATAAGCGCATGAATAATGCCTTTATGATGCACGCCTCCACCAGCCCCTTCTACCCGCTGTTTGCCGCGCTGGATATCAACGCCAAAATGCATGAAGGTGTGAGCGGTCGCAACATGTGGATGGATTGCGTCGCCAACGGCATTGATGCCCGCAAACTGATCCTCGATAACTGCCGTTATATCCGCCCGTTTGTGCCGGAAACCGTCGATGGTAAGCCATGGCAGTCTTACGACACGGCTGAAATCTCCGATGATCTGCGCTTTTTCCACTTCGTTCCGGGCGCACAGTGGCATGCTTTTGAAGGCTATGCCGAACATCAGTACTTTGTTGACCCCTGCAAATTGCTGCTCACCACACCCGGTATCAATGCCGCAAATGGCGAATATGAAGACTTTGGCGTTCCGGCGACTATCCTCGCCAACTTCCTGCGTGAAAACGGTGTGATACCGGAAAAATGCGATCTTAACTCGATCCTGTTCCTGCTGACCCCGGCGGAAGATATGGCCAAGCTGCAACAGCTTATCGCCCTGCTGGTGCGTTTCGAAAAATTGCTGGAATCCGATGCGCCACTGGCTGACGTTCTGCCCTCACTCTACCGTCAGCATCAGGCGCGTTACGACGGTTACAGCCTGCGCCAGCTCTGCCAGGAGATGCACGACCTTTACGCCCGCCACAATGTGAAACAGTTGCAGAAAGAGATGTTCCGCAAATCGCACTTCCCACGCGTCAACCTCTCACCACAAGAAGCCAACTACGCCTACCTGCGCGGCGAAGTAGAACTGGTTCGTCTGCCGGATGCGGAAGGCCGCATTGCGGCAGAAGGCGCACTGCCTTATCCGCCAGGGGTACTGTGCGTGGTCCCCGGTGAAATCTGGGGCGGTTCGGTACTGCGTTATTTCAGCGCGCTGGAAGAGGGGATCAACCTGCTGCCGGGCTTTGCGCCTGAGTTACAGGGTGTGTATGTCGAAGAACAAGACGGTCGTAAACAAGTGTGGTGTTACGTCATCAAACAGCAGGAAAAGCAACATAACCTGTTGAAAGGAGAAAAATTATGAGTGCTCAAAAATCCAATAAGATGGGCGTTCTCCAGCTCACCATTCTGACCATGGTCAATATGATGGGCTCCGGGATTATTATGCTGCCCACCAAGCTGGCAGAAGTCGGTACCATCTCGATAATCTCCTGGCTGGTGACCGCCGTGGGTTCGATGGCGCTGGCATGGGCATTTGCCAAGTGTGGTATGTTCAGCCGCAAATCCGGAGGCATGGGCGGCTATGCGGAGTACGCGTTCGGCAAATCCGGCAACTTTATGGCGAACTACACCTATGGCATGTCGCTGCTAATTGCTAACGTGGCCATTGCGATTTCCGCAGTGGGTTACGGTACCGAACTGTTTGGTGCGTCGCTGACGCCGGTACAGATTGGTCTCGCGACGATTGGCGTCTTGTGGATTTGCACCGTGGCTAACTTCGGCGGTGCGCGCATTACCGGGCAGATCAGCAGTATCACCGTCTGGGGGGTGATTATTCCGGTGGTGGGCCTGTGCATCATCGGCTGGTTCTGGTTTAGCCCGAGCCTGTATGTCGCCTCATGGAACCCACACAACGTGCCATTCTTCAGTGCGGTCGGTTCCTCTATCGCCATGACGTTATGGGCATTCCTTGGCCTTGAGTCGGCTTGTGCAAACGCCGACGTGGTAGACAACCCGGAACGTAACGTACCGATTGCAGTACTGGGCGGAACATTGGGCGCAGCGGCGATTTACATCATTTCAACCAACGTGATTGCCGGGATTGTCCCCAATATGGACCTGGCGAACTCCACGGCACCGTTTGGGCTGGCTTTCGCGCAGATGTTTACCCCGGCAGTCGGGAAAGTGATCATGGCGCTGATGATCATGTCCTGTTGCGGGTCACTGCTCGGCTGGCAGTTCACCATTGCGCAGGTCTTTAAATCTTCCGCCGACGAAGGTTATTTCCCGAAAATCTTCTCACGCGTGACGAAAGTGGATGCGCCGGTGCAGGGGATGCTGACCATTGTGGTTATCCAGAGTGGATTATCGCTGATGACCATCAGCCCGTCGCTGAACAGCCAGTTTAACGTGCTGGTCAATCTGGCGGTGGTCACCAACATCATCCCGTACATTCTGTCGATGGCTGCGCTGGTTATCATTCAGAAAATGGCCAACGTTGCCCCGTCGAAAGCCAAAGCCGCTAACGTTGTCGCCTTTATCGGTGCGCTGTACAGCTTCTACGCGCTTTACTCCTCCGGTGAAGAGGCCATGCTCTACGGCTCAATCGTGACCTTCCTCGGCTGGACGCTGTATGGGCTGGTTTCACCACGCTTTGAACTGACCAACAAGCACAGTTGAGTCTGCAGGGTTCAAGCGCTCTCTGTCAGCACAGTTCTGCGCTGCCTGGGCAGGAAGAATCCGCAGTGACCCGATACGCTGGATGTAAAAAAACCGACCTCACCCGTCGGTTTTTTTTCGCTTGTACCGCAGCACCCTTATCCTGACATGAGTTGGCACTGTATTTCCTGCCTTGTTCATAACACAAGGGGGTCACGCTATCCGCACCGTTTTTAACTCATTAATCAGCCACTGTACCGCAGGCTGGTAGTCATACAAACGGTGGGTAAGTAGCAATAAATCGTACGATGGCGCGCCGTCCGGCAGATCCAGGATACGCAGCGGCAACATCTTCGCCAGCTCCTGCGCGATGCGGAAAGGTACGCACATCAAATAACCGGATGCCACCGCCACACGCCCACCGACAGCATAACTCTGCACCACCGTCGCCAGAGGACGATAGAGATGCTGCGACAACAGCCAGCCGTCAATATGATCCGCGCCTGAACTGACCGCGGGTAAATGGATTTGTGGTTCGCTGACCAGGTGTTTCATCGTCAATTGGTCGGGCAAATCGTGGCGATCAACAGAGGCAATGGCCACAAAATGGTCAGAAATAAGTGGGTGTTTATTAAAATAGTGCGGAATATGCTGCACATTATCCACACCAATAAATGCATCCAGTTGCCCCTTCTCAACCCGTTCGACTTTTATCGTCTCCGACAGAATATCGACAGACAAGCGCACATTGGGCGCGATGGTTTTAAAACGCGCGGTCAGCACCGGCATAAACATAAATTCGAAGTAATCCACCGCGCCGATATAAAAGGTGTGCGCATCACGCAGCGGATCAAAGTGACTCGGCCCGCGCGTGGCGGTATCCAGCTTGCTGAGCGCATTCTCAATCACCGGGATCATCATCGCTGCATAGGGCGTGGGCTCCATGCCGTTGCGGGTGCGGATAAACATCTCATCATTTAACTGTTCGCGCAGGCGGTTCAGCGCGTGGCTAAACGCCGACTGGGAAAGGTTCGCTTTCTGCGCCGCACGGGTGACATTTTTCTCTTTCGCCAGAATCGGCACCAACCGCAGCAAGTTCAGATCCATCGCCACTATGCATCCTGTTCATGTTTTCATGATAACAATACATTTTATGCATAACGGTTTTCGTTGCTATAGTTTGCAGCAAAATAAGTGCTGATGCTCTGCACCGCCTGAACTGAGAACCACGGGAGATTTTTTATGAGAAATGTCACAGTCGCCGCAACGCAAATGGCCTGTAGCTGGGATCTGGAAAAAAACATTCAGAACGCTGAACGCCTGGTCCGTGAAGCCCACAGCAAAGGCGCGCAGATCATCCTCATTCAGGAGCTCTTCGCTGCGCCCTATTTCTGCATCGACCAAAGCCCGGAACACTACGCGCTGGCACAGGAAGTCGCCACCAGCCCACTGATTAAGCACTTCTCTGCGCTGGCAAAAGAGCTGGAAGTGGTGCTGCCACTGAGCCTGTTTGAAAAGAGCAATAACGCTTATTACAACTCGCTGGTGATGATCGACGCCGACGGCAGCGTGCTGGACACCTACCGTAAAACCCATATTCCGAACGGCCCGGCGTACCAGGAAAAACAGTTCTTTATCCCTGGTGATACCGGCTTCAAAGTGTGGAACACCCGCTATGCCAAAGTCGGCGTTGGCATCTGCTGGGATCAGTGGTTCCCGGAAACCGCACGTTGCCTGGCACTGCAGGGCGCAGAAGTGATCTTCTACCCGACGGCAATCGGCTCTGAACCCGCCTACCCGGACATCGACAGCCAGCCGCACTGGACCCGCGTCCAGCAGGGCCACGCTGCCGCTAACGTCATTCCGGTGATTGCCTCTAACCGCATCGGTACCGAAGCCAGCAAATACATTGAAGGTCTGGAAATGACCTTCTACGGCTCCTCTTTCATTGCCGATCAGACCGGTGCCCTGGTGGAGCAGGCAAACAAAACCGACGAAGCGGTGCTAGTGCACACTTTCGATCTGGATGCCGTTGCCGCACAGCGCGCCGCCTGGGGTTTGTTCCGCGACCGTCGCCCGAACATGTATGGCGCCATCGCCACCTCTGATGGCAGCGTAAGGAGCTAACCGATGTCACAGCTGACCACGCCGGTGAAAGATGGATTTGCCATGCCCGCAGAGTGGGCGCCACACCAGGCGGTATGGATGATTTGGCCTTATCGCACGGATAACTGGCGCGCAGATGCCGCCCCCGCGCAGCAGGCTTTTGCCGCAGTGGCAAAGGCTATCTCGCACAGTACGCCGGTTATTATGGGCGTCCCGGTCGCTGAGATGACCAAAGCGCGCGCCACCCTGCCCGCTGAAGTGACGCTGGTGGAGATGGAGAGCGATGACGCCTGGATGCGCGACACCGGCCCCACCGTGGTGCGCAATGCGGCGGGCGAACGGCGTGGCATTAGCTGGACGTTTAACGCCTGGGGCGGCTTCAACGGCGGGTTGTACGCGCCGTGGGACCGCGATCAACAGGTTGCGGCTCAGGTGGCGAACTACCACCAGATGCCTTGCTATCACACAGATTTGATTCTGGAAGGTGGCTCGATCCACGTTGACGGCGAAGGCACATTGCTGACCACCGCCGAATGCCTGCTGAACCCCAACCGCAATCCGGGGTTAAGCCAGGATCAGATTGAGCAGCAGTTGCGCGACTATATTGGCGTATCGCAAATAATCTGGTTGCCGGAAGGTGTGTTTAATGACGAAACCGATGGCCATATCGACAATATGTGCTGCTTCGTGCGTCCTGGCGAAGTGGCGCTGCACTGGACTGACGACCAGAACGATCCTCAGTACGCCCGCTCCGTTGCAGCGCTCAACGTCCTGGAGAACGTAAAGGATGCGCAGGGTCGCACACTGAAAGTCTGGAAAATGCCCTCTCCGCAACCGCTGTACGCCAGCGCGGAAGAGACCATTGGTGTGGAAAAAGGCACGGCGATTGAGCGCCATGAAGGCAACCGCCTGGCCGGTTCCTACGTCAACTATCTGGTCAGCAATCAGCAGATTATTTTCCCACTGCTGGATGCGGCAACCGATGCCAAAGCACAGGCGCTGTTCGAAGAGATGTACCCCGGCTTTGTCATTACCGGTGTCCCGGCGCGCGAAATTTTGCTCGGCGGCGGCAACATCCACTGCATTACCCAGCAAATCCCGCGTTAACCCTCCTCCCGGCGGCAGCCATGTCGCCGGGTGTTTATAACCCGCGCGACATGCGAATGTACTCCACCCCTTTTTTACAGAACGGTGTCCCTTCGGCTATAAAACCAAAACGGGTATAGAACGATGTGGCCGATGTTCTGGCATCCAGTTGTACCGACGCCATGCCTGTTTGCAGTAGCCGATCGAGCACCGAGCGCAATAAAAAACCGCCAAACCCACGCTGTTGATGCGCCTGCAAAGTGGCAAATTTGCGGATCTGGCAGTGACGATCGCCGAGCAAAAACACAGATAAACAACTGACGATCTGCTGCTGCGACAATACGCCATAATGCCAGGCCTGCTCATCGCCTTCCACGCGCGAGGCATCCCGCTCAAGCTGCGGCCACAGTACCGCATGGCGGATATCGAGACATTGCTCTAACGTAATAGTGGCGAGTTCCAAATAGCGCTTCCTCTTTATGACGGGCAATCCCCCTCACTTTACCCTGCACGAGTGTACAGCGGGGGGATTATTCACAAATCGTTGCAAAACGAATGCTCCGAATTTCGCCGCTGCGCCAGCCGTTGGGTTATCCGTTTTGTTTATGAATAAACAACAGGTTATGGAAAATTCGCCAACCGTTACCCGATAAAGAAACGTGATCAAGCGCACAGTTTGTCTTTCACAGACCGAAGCGAATGTCTACGCTTATTAAAGAACCGGGCAACACCCGTCATTTTTTTACGACGACATCCGGAGGCCAACGTCACTATGTTCAACCAGAAACAACAAAGCGCAGAACCTATCGAATTCGTGATTGCAGAAGAAACCGTCTACGAAACCGATCCGTGCGAGTTAAAACTGGATGAAATGATCGAGGCGGAGCCGGAACCGGAAATGATCGAAGGGCTTCCCGCGTCGGATGCGCTTACCCCTGCCGATCGTTACCTTGAACTGTTTGAACACGTGCAATCATCACGCATCTTCGCCGATAGCAAAACGTTTCCCGATTGCGCGCCGAAAATGGATCCGCTCGATATTCTGATTCGCTATCGTAAAATCAAACGCAAACCGGAATTCGACCTGCGTCAGTTTGTCGCGAGACATTTCTGGATGCCGGAAAACTACGCCAAAGAGTATATCTCCGACCCCAGTCGTTCGCTGAAAGAGCATATCGATCACCTGTGGCCGGTACTGACCCGCGAGCCCCAGGATCATATCCCGTGGTCTTCATTACTGGCGCTGCCGCAAGCCTATATTGTGCCTGGCGGTCGATTCCGTGAAACCTACTACTGGGACTCCTATTTCACCATGCTTGGGCTGGCGGAAAGCGGCCGTGACGATCTGCTGCGCTGTATGGCGGATAACTTTGCGTGGATGATCGAACGCTACGGCCATATCCCGAACGGTAACCGGACCTACTACCTGAGCCGCTCGCAGCCACCCGTCTTTGCGCTGATGGTGGAACTGTTTGAAGAGGATGGTGTACGCGGTGCGCGGCGCTATCTTGAACACTTGCTGATGGAGTACGCCTTCTGGATGGATGGCGCAGAGTCGCTGGCGCTCAACCAGGCCTACCGCCATGTGGTGCGCATGCCTGATGGGTCACTGCTTAATCGCTACTGGGATGACCGTGATACGCCACGCGACGAATCCTGGATTGAAGACGTGGAGACCGCGCGTAACTCGGGGCGACCGGCCAACGAAGTCTACCGCGATCTGCGTGCCGGTGCAGCGTCCGGCTGGGATTACTCGTCACGCTGGCTGCGCGACGCCCATCGTCTGGCGAGTATCCGCACCACGCAGTTTATTCCTATCGATTTGAATGCGTTCCTGTTTAAGCTGGAAAGCACCATCGCCAACATTTCCGGTCTGAAGGGCGACCGCGAACGGGAAGCGCTGTTTCGCCAGAAAGCCAGCGATCGCCGGGCAGCGGTTAACCGTTACATGTGGGATGATGAGCATGGCTGCTACCGCGACTATGACTGGCGTCGTGAAGAGATGGCACTGTTTTCCGCTGCCAGTATCGTCCCGCTGTATGTCGGTATGGCGACGCATGAACAGGCTGACCGGGTGGCGGAAGCCGTTACAGCGCGCCTGCTGACGCCGGGCGGCATTCTGGCAACCGAGTATGAGACCGGTGAACAGTGGGATAAACCCAACGGCTGGGCGCCGCTACAGTGGATGGCCATTCAGGGCTTCAAACTGTATGGCAATGATTCACTGGGCAACGAAATCGCCCATAGCTGGCTACAAACGGTGAATCATTATTACCAGCATCACCATAAGCTGATTGAGAAGTACCACATTGCCAGCAGCACCCCTGCTGAAGGGGGCGGTGGGGAGTACCCACTACAGGATGGCTTTGGCTGGACAAACGGTGTGGTGCGCAGACTGATTGGTTTATACGGCGAGCCGTAACGAAAATGCCCGGCAAGCATTGCGCTACCGGGCAGATTTGATTAATCAATGACGTCATAGATCGCAGACTGAATATCCGCCAGTTTGCGGTTCTCGTCGGACGGGTCAGCGTTATAGCGCAGTTGCGCCTGTTCCATCTCATAGCGCTGGCGCTCCACCACTGGGTCCCGCGTACAGAATGCCCTTAGATAATTTTTTGCGGTTGAAGTGAGTTTTTTACCCGCCAGCATTTCATGGGACAACGTGGTGATAAACCGCCGACAGGGCCGGTTTTCATCCATTTGCAGCCGGTAGCGGAGCAGCATGTCCAGCACTTCGTTGTAATCCGACTCCATTGCCTGTTCCGTCCAGGAGAGTTTCCAGTTCATCCCCGTCCGTAAAAACATCGACACCACTTTGGTGTCATTGCGATCGATCGCTGAACGGAAGTTGTTCTCATCGCGCGGAATCCCCATATTGCTCAGTTCTTCCTTTGGCGATGTCCGCTGGCGATCTTCGGTAATCGGAACGGTAATACCGCTTCCACGGGTATTCGGCACGGAGAGCCCGCTGGTAAACATCCAGAACGCGCCAATCACCATTAACAGCACCATCACGCCCACCGCGCCCCATAACGCCCCGGAGAGCATGACCTCTCGCTCCTCGCGGCTACGCGCCGCACGTTTCGCGGGCGGTTCAATATTGTCACGTATCGGCATTGCATCACCTCCGGCCGCGCGATCTTTCTTCCGCGCTTGTTCCCAGAAAGCGTCCAGCCCCATTCCCGCTTCTTTCAGTAATGCGTCGGGGTTTGTTTTCGTGCGCCCCTCTTCCCATGCCCGCTGTACCGGCCCGGTGATTTGCGGGTAATAACTCGCCAGCAGACTCAGCTGGTTCGACGTCAGCGGCTGGTTTGCAATCACCGCCGCACGTATCTGGCGGATATCTTCCAGAAACGTCTGTAGCGTTTTACGCGTTTCCAGAAATAGTGTTAATACCGACGAGTCATTGAAGATCCGCGCATAGTGCTGGCTGAACTCCTTCTTATCGATCAGCATCAGCGCCAGTTCACTAAACCGCATACCACTTAGCACATCGTTACGATCGCCAACGCGCAGCCAACGCCGCACGCGGTCTGCACCAAACTGTACTTTGAGATGGTTACGCAGCCGCTCCGGGTCCGACCATGCTTGCGTCACCAGCGACGTGATCATCAACTCCAGCGCCCGCAACTGTGTCAGGCCTTGTTTCTGCTGCGCATCGCTCACTTTTGTCAACGTGTTGTAACTCAGCAACGGCTGCTTAGCGCGCAGATTTTCTAACGCCGCCACAAAACGCAACGCGGCGATAAGCTGATTTTCCGTCACGTTTTGCCCGCTCTCATAGTGCGGAACGAGCTGCTGCAAATGGCGAAGTTGTAAAGTGAACTGTGTTAATTCCGCATCGTTGAGTTTAAGTCGTTTAGCCACTGCGCCCCACCCACCCATACTGAGGCGCGCAATATCCAGTTGTTCTAAAAACCAGCGGGGATCTTTTCCCTCATCGAAATGCGCATTGAGCAATAACAGAATTTCGATGGATGCCTCGCGAATAACGGCAATACACTTTTCAAACTGTTCACCCGTACTATCTGGGGCAGTATGTGTCATTATTTTCCTTTAAGTACAACTGTAGAAATAATTAGCTGGACAATGTCAGCGCTTAACTTTTTCTTTATTTATGAGTCATTAAAAGATAGCTCAGATGCTACGTATTATCAGTGACAGCCGTTTGAACACGAAAAAAAATTGCCGGAGACATTCACGATGTTAATGCTTCGTACCCCAAGACTGATCTGCTCGTCGATTGTAGAAAGTGACTGGGAATTTTTCCTTTCACTGCAACAGCAGCCGGATGTGATGCGCTACGTTGCGGATCCCCGCTCCAGCGAGGAAATCCGCGAGCAATTCCTATCACGACTACCGGAATGGTTCCCGGGAAGCCGGCACTGGCTCTGCTTAGTCGTCCGCGACAACACGACGCAAATGCCGCTGGGGGTGACCGGATATATTCACCGCGAAGATGACTGTGCCGAAGTGGGTTTCCTGTTCGCCCCCCAGGCGCAGGGCAAAGGCTATGGTCGGGAATCCCTAAAAGCAGTGTGCGATTACGCGTTCAGCGAGGGTGGCATCCGGCGGCTGGTGGCTACGGTTACGTCAGGAAATATCGCTTCCCGGCGCTTACTGGAAAAAACCGGTTTTATACTGGAAGGGGAACTGCGCGAAGCCTGGTGGCTGGCGGGACGCTGGCAAAACGACTGGTTATTTGGTTTATTGCGACACGAATATGGGAATAATGGCTAATTCGCCAGCATACCTTTCCGACCTCTGCCAGGCTTAGGAGTGTGTTCCGGTCCTATTCAGGAGAAGTGATGAAGAAAATGTTGCTGACCGCCTGTCTGGCGGCGCTGTTCTCCATGACAGCATTCGCAGACGATCAACCCGGCCTGAAGGCAGATAAGGCCCCGCCGCCGCCGCATAAGATGGATGATGGCTATCGCGGCATGGAGGATGCCCGCACCATGACTATCCAGCAGGCCAAAGCCCTGCATGACGGTGCATCGGTCTCACTGCGCGGTAACCTGGTGGAAAGGGAAGGCAAAGATGTGTACTTGTTCCGCGATAAAACCGATCAGATACAGCTGGATATTCCAATGGCGGTTTTTGACGGGAAATCCATCTCGCCCGATGAACTGGTGGGCGTCACCGGCTCGCTGGATAAAAAACAACAACCGGTTCGCGTCCGGGTTACGCACTTTCAGAAGCAATAATCGCCATACGCCCGGCAGCAATGTACCTGCCGGGCGTCGCGTTTTACAGGAACATGCCCCCGGAAACTTCGATACGCTGCGCATTCATCCAATGCAGCTCATCGCTGAGCAAGGCAGCAATTGCATCGCCAATATCATCCGGCAAGCCCACACGGCCAAGCGCCGTCTGCGCGGCAATATGCTGATTAATCTGCTCATTATCACGTACCATGCCACCGCCGAAATCGGTCTCGATTGCCCCCGGCGCAATAATATTGACCGAAATGCCGCGTGCTCCCAACTCTTTCGCCTGATAGCGCGTCAGAACTTCCATCGCACCTTTCATGGCGGCATAAGCGGCATAACCTGGCTGGCAAAAACGAGCCAGGCCGCTGGAGACATTGAGAATGCGCCCGCCGTTTTTCATTAGCGGCAGCAGGCTCTGCGTCAGGAAGAACGGTCCCTTAAAGTGGATGTTCACCAACTGGTCAAACTGCGCTTCCGTCGTGTCGGCAAACGACGCGTTAATGCCAATGCCAGCGTTGTTTAATAAATAATCAAACGTCTCACGCTGCCATACCGTTTTCAGCTGTTCCTGTACTGCACGGGTGAAAGCGGGAAAACTCGCGCTATCGCCGACATTCAACTGTAATGCCGTGGCTTTTACGCCTTTTTGCTCAATTTCGCGTACCACCTGTTGCGCATCGTCGGCGTTATTATTGTAGGTCAGGATAATGCCGATTCCTTTCGCCGCCAGCTTCAGCGCCGCGTTTTTACCTAATCCACGGCTACCGCCAGTCACTACTGCAATATGTTGTGTCATAAGAACCTCGTTTTTGCTGAATCAGGGGAGTGATAAAAGCTTATTAGGTGATATGAAAACAATAAAGGTGCTAAATTACGTTTCACTGTTTCAATGACGATAACAATAGCGTGCAATGATGGATAAAATTTACGCAATGCAACTGTTCATTCGCGTCGCGGAACTGGAGAGCTTCTCCAGGGCGGCAGACTCTATGGGACTTCCTAAAGGTAGTGTATCGCGGCAGATCCAGGCGCTGGAGACCCACCTTGGTACACAGCTGCTGCACCGCACTACACGACGCGTACAGCTCACGCAAGATGGGATGGTCTATTACGAGCGGGCAAAAGATCTGCTAGCGAACATGGATGAGCTGGATGGCCTTTTTTTACACGATCCTTCCAGCATCAGCGGCCGTTTACGGGTTGATATGCCCGTCGGTGTCGCGAAAAATCTGGTGATCCCGCGCCTGCCCGCGTTTTTACAACAGTATCCCGGTATTGAACTGGAACTGAGCAGTAGTGACCGGCTGGTGGACATTATCCGCGAAGGGTTTGACTGCGTGGTACGGGTGGGCACGCTGAAAGATTCTGGCCTGATTGCTCGCCAATTGGGCCGCTTGTCGATCATCAACTGCGCCAGCCCGGATTATCTGGCGCGTTTTGGCTATCCGGAAACACTGGAGGACTTATCTTCCCATGCTCTGGTGCACTACGCCGTCAATCTCGGCACCCGACCGCAAGGTTTTGAGGTGTGGCAGGATAACCAGACCCGCTGGGTGAAAACCGGCGGCATTCTGACGGTTAACAGTACTGAAACTTACCAGGCCGCCTGTCTCGCCGGGCTGGGGATTATCCAGGTACCACGTATTGGCGTACGGGATGCGTTACGCAGCGGAAAACTGGTGGAGATCCTGCCGCAATACCGCGCAGAGCCAATGTCGGTGTCGCTGATTTATCCCCATCGCCGTAATCTTTCTCGCCGGGTACATCTGTTTATGGAGTGGCTGGCAGGCGCGTTAAGAGATTATGTCGATTAGCCCCCCAGGCTATAATTTTCACACTAACCCATTCAGGAGAAGGAAAACGCACCTGATGACGCCGGAAAACCACGAAAAACGCCCGACGCACGATCTCGACTACCAACCCGTCAGGAAGATGGCGGAGCAGCCCCCCGAAAAGAAACGTCCCGCCAGCGATAAACTCAACAGTACGCTGAATACGCTGACCAGCACCGCGAAAAAAATCCAGCGACGCCCGATGATTGCGCACCTGATCCGCGCGACGGAACGCTTTAACGATCGTATGGGAAATCAGTTTGGCGCCGCCATCACCTATTTCTCATTTCTGTCGATGATCCCGATCCTGATGGTCTCGTTCGCCGCCGCCGGTTTTGTGCTCGCCTCACACCCTACGCTGTTACAGGATATTTTCGACAAAATCCTGATGAGCGTCAGCGATCCGACGATGGCAATGACCCTGAAGAACACCATCAATATTGCGGTGCAACAACGCACCACTGTCGGTATTGTCGGGCTGGCAATTGCCCTCTATTCCGGCATCAACTGGATGGGTAACCTGCGTGAAGCGATCCGCGCCCAGTCGCGTGATGTCTGGGAGCGCAATGCCCAGGACAAAGAGAAACTCTGGGTGAAATATTTCCGCGATTTCATCTCGCTGATAGGTCTGCTGGTGGCGCTGATTATTACGCTGTCGATCACCTCGATTGCTGGCGCAGCACAACAGATGATTATCTCAGCGCTCTACCTGGATTACATTGAGTGGTTGAAACCGGCCTGGCGACTGATTGGCCTGGCGATATCTATTTTTGCCAACTATCTGCTGTTCTTCTGGATCTTCTGGCGCTTGCCTCGTCATCGCCCGCGCAGAAAGGCGCTGATTCGTGGGACGTTAATTGCCGCCATCGGCTTTGAGGTCATTAAAATCGTCATGACCTGGACGCTCCCTTCACTGGTGAAATCCCCTTCCGGCGCTGCATTTGGCTCCGTGCTCGGGCTGATGGCCTTTTTCTACTTCTTTGCCCGCCTGACCCTGTTCTGCGCAGCCTGGATTGCCACCGCGCACTATAAAGATGACCCGCGCATGCCGGGCAGGACACCCCGCTAAGCAGCTATCGGGCTGAACGTAAACGCAAAATATCAGCCCGATCGATGATTTCAGCATGATAATCCAGAACGTAACTTTTATTTAACCAAAAACCAGTTTTATCCACCAATCTTTAAAAATTGTGAAGCATTTCATAGAAGGTAAATCGCGAGCCTGAAAATTATTCGCTTTTTGCTCAATTTTCAGGCTGTCCGTGATTTTGTTACAGATTGAAATGTCTCTTTTGCTGTGACTAATATGGCTGTTCGTTCGCCAAAATAAGAAAATTTTATGCAAGCTACAGCCACAACATTAGACAACGAACAGGAAAACGCACCGGTAAACTCCCGTAATAAAGTCGTCATCGCGTCTCTGATCGGCACCGCCATCGAATTCTTCGACTTCTATATTTACGCCACCGCTGCGGTCATTGTTTTTCCTCATATCTTCTTCCCGCAGGGTGATCCGACGGCGGCAACACTGCAATCGCTGGCAACCTTCGCGATTGCCTTTATCGCCCGTCCAATCGGCTCTGCGGTATTTGGTCACTTCGGCGATCGCGTCGGCCGGAAAGTTACACTCGTCGCCTCGCTGCTGACCATGGGCATTTCCACGGTCGTGATCGGCCTGCTGCCGGGCTATGAGACTATTGGCGTAATGGCGCCGTTGCTGCTGGCGTTGGCGCGTTTTGGCCAGGGTCTGGGCCTGGGCGGTGAATGGGGCGGCGCAGCCCTGCTGGCGACGGAGAACGCCCCGCCGCGCAAACGTGCGCTGTATGGCTCCTTCCCGCAGCTTGGCGCACCGATCGGTTTCTTCTTTGCCAACGGCACCTTCCTGCTGCTCTCCTGGCTGCTGACCGATGAACAGTTTATGAGCTGGGGCTGGCGCGTGCCATTTATCTTCTCCGCCGTGCTGGTCATTATCGGTCTGTATGTTCGCGTGTCCCTGCATGAAACCCCGGTATTCGCCAAAGTCGCGGCGGCAAAGAAACAGGTCAAAATTCCGTTGGGAACGCTGTTGACCAAACACGTCCGCGTGACGGTGCTGGGCACGTTTATCATGCTGGCAACCTATACACTGTTTTACATCATGACGGTCTACTCGATGACCTACAGCACCTCGGCGCAGGGGCTGGGCCTGCCGCGTAACGAAGTGCTGTGGATGCTGATGCTGGCCGTGATCGGTTTTGGCGTGATGGTTCCGGTTGCAGGCTTACTGGCGGATGCGTTCGGTCGTCGCAAAAGCATGGTGGTGATAACCTCGCTGATTATTCTGTTCGCGCTGTGCATCTTCCCGCCGTTGCTCGGTTCCGGTAACGCGGTGCTGGTGATGGCGTATCTGTTGATTGGTCTGAGTCTGATGGGGCTGACCTTTGGCCCGATGGGCGCGCTGCTGCCGGAGCTGTTCCCGACGGAAGTTCGCTATACCGGCGCGTCGTTCTCCTACAACGTGTCGTCCATTCTGGGCGCATCGGTGGCACCGTATATCGCGACCTGGTTGCAGGCGAACTACGGTCTGTTTTACGTTGGGATTTACCTGGCGGCGATGGCGTCATTGACGTTGCTCGCTCTGCTGCTGACGCACGAGACTAAGCACCAGTCGCTGTAATATTTACCCTCACCCCGCCCTCTCCCTAAAAGGGAGAGGGAGAAAACCCCCGCACCCCAGGGAAGAAAATCCCAACCTTCAGGAAGAGGCAGAATATTCACTCGCCGGTGACGGAAACCAGAAACCCCACTTTCTCCTTTAGTGCTTCATCTGCGACAAAATGGCCTGACATTGATTTTGTTCACCTTCAGAAGGCGAAACCAGCGCCAGTAAGGCTGCTGCTGGGGTGACTAACGTTGCCAGTGCTGCCGCGACCGCACCGCGGGCAATCAATGGCCCGGCTTTGACGCCCGCCTGCGGGTTTTTGAAACTGCCGCGCACGTACAACGGCGAGCGTAGCGTCACAATACGGATGCCTTTACTTTCCGGATCGATGGTTAAATCCAACTGCTCTGACGCAAAACTGGCGCTGCCTGTCACGTTGATCAACGCGTTCTCCGTATCAAAAGCAAAGATCTGCGGGCGCGCGACGCCGTTCACCAGATTGAGATTCGCCGCCGCACAGTTGACCCGGACTTCATCATCGCCAAAGATCTGCCCGACAAGGTAATTACCGACGTTAAGACCGAGGATCTCCATCAGGTTACGGCTCACCAGACCGTCGTTCATCAGCAGCTTCAGATCGCCATTGCTGGTACCCAGCAGTGCTGCGACAGAATTACCCACCCCCCGAATGTTGGCATCACCGTTCATCTCCCCGAGCGTCTTCTGCATCAGTTCCACGTTGGGCATCAGTTCTTTGAGCTTCAGGCGACGCGCCTGGATATCCGCCTGCCCGTGCATTGGCTTCTTATCGCCTTCAAGGTGGAGGGTGGCTGAAATCGTACCGCCCGCCAGGCCGAACTTCAGCGGTTGCAGACGCAAATCGGCATTATTTAGCAATACGTGTGTCGAGAGATCACTGATGGGCAGCGTTGAACCGTGTTCAATACGGCGACCTTTAAAACGGACATCGGCATCCATCACGTCCCATTTGTCGGTTTCGAAACGATCGTACGGCAGCACCTTCCCTGCCGGCTGCGTTGACGCATCCTCTTTTTTCGCCACGGTGCCTTTGCCGGAATTGACGCCAATCAGCGGCCCCAAATCCGCCAGACGAAGCTGGCGCGATTCGACGTCACCTTCCAGTTTAGGGCGTGGTTTTCCGGTGGTGTACTTGAGCGTACCGTGAATATCGCTGTCACCGATATGGCCATTAAAGTCGCGGTAATCATAGATCTGGCCCTTAGCGTCATAGAGCTTCGCCACTAAGTGACCATCCGTTTCAAAGGGGGGCGTATCCGGCAGCAGTACGCCGGTGAGATCGTACAAGTCGCCAAGCGAGTCGCCGCCGAATTTCAGTTGCAGATCGATGCCGCCCAGATTCAGAGGGTCATTAACAGTGCCGACAAATGCCACGCGAGTATTGCCTGAACGGAAATCTGCCTGCACCGGAAAGGGCGTCCCTTCGCTGCGCAGCGCCAGCATGCCACCGATTTTCCCCGTACCGGAGAGCGGCTGACCGTTGTAGCGCCCTTTCGCCGTCAGGCCAAAGACATAATCTCCGGCGTTGGTTTTGTTATCGCTTTTGCCTGTGACTTCGCTAAAGGGCAACGGCTTGCCGAGCGGGTCGACCAGGATGTCGATATTGGCGCGGGTTACGCTGTCATCAAAAGCGATGCGACCGCGATCGAAAAGGATCGTATCGAGGCGGAAAGACCAGTCGGAGGGGGGCGTATCGGGCTTTTTCGTGCTGTCACTGGCGAGGTTGAAGGTCCAGTTATTCAACGTATCGGAGCGACGAATCAATCTGGCATCGGGCTGCTGAAGTTTGATCCACGGTAGATAGACGGTTTTGGTTAGCAGCGCGAGCGGGGCCAGCGTGGCTTCCACACGAGGCAGATGCACCATGGTGATTTCGGGAATGTCCGGCGGGTTGCCAAGCAGGACGTCATCGGCATGCACATGCGGCCAGGGCACCCAGCTTCGCCAGCCAGTTTCCTCTTTTTGCCGCTCCCAAACCACGCCAAGATCGCCGCGGATGGCGAAAGGGCGGTTCAGTTCAGCTGAGACTTTCTCGTTAATCGTCGGTTTGAGGCGGTTCCAGTCGAATGTGGCGACAACAATGATGGCAACCACAATCAGTAACAGCAGCGTCGCAATGACGGCAATAATCGCTTTACTCGTTTTTGTCATTGTGCCTTTCCTTTACAGCCTGACTTTCATAAAGATAGTTGAGGCTCAGGGAAAGGGCGGTGATTACAGTTCGAGTATCACATGTTCAAGCCTGGCTAAAGGAACCGGGCGCGAGAGAAAATAGCCCTGTGCGGCAAACGCCGGCGAATCCTGCACGTCGCGCCACTCTTCCAGGGTTTCAACCCCTTCAACAATCACGCCCTGGCAATAACGGTTCATCAACTGCAACAGTAGCGTAAACAGATTTTGCCCTTCCGGGGTTTTACGCAACATGATGAACAGATCGCGCGCGACTTTGATGTAGTCGTAACGGACTTCGCTCAGCGCCGAAAAATTCGCCATGCCGGTGCCAAAATCGTCCAGCCAGAGCGGGCCGATTTCGCTGATTGACGCGAAGGTGGAGTCTTGCGGTAAACGGATATGTTCAACCAGCTCGAAGCGGATCCACGGCAGTGATGCCACCAGTGACATTAACTCTTCATTCTGGCGCATCGCCAGCAGCGTTGGGCCATCGACATTCACCGATGCCAGCACATCATTTTCCTCGAAGAATGCCTTTTGCTCTGCCAGTAGCGCCACCTGCTCGTACACCACTTCCACACGCTGGCGCACTGCCACTTCCGAAAAGTAGCGATCCGGCGCGATGCGCTGATCCGGTTGCAACGGATGGGTCACAATGGTCAATACTTCAATAGCCATCAGGCGTCCATCTGTTCTGTAGATGGGCTGATAAGTATAAGCACGCTCGCATTGCAGCCAGTAACGACGTTCCTGCAAGCTTTCTATATCTGCCTCAGGAATATTGAGTCGCTGGATGACCTGCTTTAACTTCATTTCTACTGTCCTGTCGATGGGATGACCTGGAGGAACTCGTCAAAGGGTTATCGGCGCTCGGTCTGATAACTTTATGTTCACGCTGGCGGCAAAAACCAAAAAGCGGGACGCCGGAATCTGCACAGAACACGCTTTAGCTCAAAAAAATACTGGAACGTTGTTTTAATATAGTTGACCACGAATCACCCACAACGCACACTACCGTTAATTCATCTGATTCAGGTTCACGACTATGTCCAGGAAAATTGCCGTCATTGGCGAATGCATGATCGAGCTGTCACAAAAAGGCGCAGAAGTTAATCGTGGCTTTGGTGGCGATACCCTTAATACGTCGGTTTACATCGCGCGCCAGGTCGATCCTGCGGCGTTGTCCGTGCACTATGTCACCGCGCTGGGTACGGATAACTTCAGCCAACAGATGCTGGAAGCGTGGCAGAGCGAGAGCGTGGATACCCGCCTGACTCAGCGTATGGAAAACCGCCTGCCGGGCTTGTACTACATCGAAACCGATGCGACCGGCGAACGCACCTTCTACTATTGGCGTAACGAAGCCGCAGCCAAATTCTGGCTGGAGAGCGACCAATCCGACGCAATCTGTGAAGAACTGGCCACGTTCGATTATCTCTATCTGAGCGGCATTAGCCTGGCTATTCTGAGCCCGACCAGCCGTCATAAACTGCTGTCATTGCTGCAGGAGTGCCGCGCCAATGGCGGTAAAGTCATTTTCGATAACAACTACCGTCCACGTCTGTGGACCAGCAAAGAAGAGACGCGCCAGGTTTATCAGCAGATGCTCGCCTGCACCGATATCGCTTTCCTGACGCTGGATGATGAAGATCTGTTGTGGGGCGAAAAACCTGTCGAAGAAGTGATAGCGCGTACCCAGCAAGCCGGTGTGAAAGAAGTGGTCATCAAACGCGGCGCGGACGCATGCCTGGTGGCGATTGCGGGTGAAGCGATTGTGGAAATCCCGGCAGTGAAATTGCCGAAAGAAAAAGTGATCGATACCACCGCAGCGGGCGACTCGTTCAGCGCAGGCTATCTGTCCGTGCGGCTGACCGGCGGCGATGCCGTTGCGGCAGCAAAACGCGGCCATTTAACCGCCAGCACGGTAATTCAGTACCGTGGTGCGATCATTCCGCGCAACGCGATGCCGAACTGAGTTGACGTTGACGCCTCTGCCCGATGGGGAGAGGCGTCATTTTCATCATTGCCGTGGCGGAATATCCGACACATCGGAACGCATATCATCATTGCTTGCCGGCGCAGCTGTGGCTTCGGCTGGTGCCATCACCTCTTCCCACGTCGCCTGCAAATCCTTCATGTTGTATTCCGGCTCACCTTTTGGTTGCAGCAGTATCAACGACATATCCTGCGATAACTGCTGGTGCAGATCCTGGTTCAGCATTTCCGGCGTTAAGTTGTTGAGGAAGGCCTGACGCAGTTTTTGATACTGCTCCGGTGCAATGTCCACGACCTGGTTTTGCAACGAGCGCACCCGCTGGCTAATCAGAATATCGGTGCCGGTGCGGGCATAGGTCGCAAACAGCTTCTGCAACTCCAGGTTCTTCTGCGCGATCAGCGCCTTAAACTCCTCTTCCGGCAGGCCTTTTTGCCGCACTTTCCCCAGTTCACGCGCGATCAGCCCCGCATTGGCATTAAGCTTGTCGTTTGGTGAATCAACGTTAATGGCGCATTGCGCCCGCTGGAACAGCACGCGGCACTCGAAGCTCAGGCCAATATCCTTGGCGTTATTGCGGGTCAGATTCTGCTGGATGTGCCAGAACAGCGCTTCACGGGCCAAATCCGCACGCCAGTATCGCTCCAGCGCCGACGATTCACGGATCGGCTGCCAGGCAGAATCCCACATAATTGACAGGCGATCCTGCGTAACCGCGTCGGTCATCAGACTTACCGGCTGCGGCGGCAAAGGCGACAGCGTCGGCACAGGCGCTGGCGTATGGCGTTTACCTTTCAGCTCACCAAAGGTTTTATTGATTTGCTCGGCAATCGCGCGGCTGTCCACATTGCCGACCACAATCAGCGTCATGGCGTCCGGTGTATACCATTTTTCGTAGAATGCCTTGACCTGTGCGGCATCGATCGGCTCTTTTGGCATCACGGCCGGATCGTGACCCAACAACGCGGAACCTTTCAGGCGATAACGCCAGGCGTTATCTGTCGTATTGCCAGGCCAGGTAACGACCATATCGTTGCTGGCAAGCGCATGATTAACGGTCTCAGGCGTAATGGTTAAGTTCCCGGCGGCATCCGCCAGCCAGGCCAGCGCCTCTTTCAGCAAGTCGCCACGATTATTTGGCAGACTCAGGCTGTACTGCGTAAAGTCGTACGACACCACCGCTGGCGGCAACGGACGTTTCGGATCGATGCCCTGCTGCCAGAGCGAACGCATCTGCACAGGTTCCAGCGGACCGCTATGGGTCAGCGCGATGCGAGGAATAAAATGGTTGAAACCGCTCTGTTGTGTGCTTTCGGTGAGCGAACCGGTATTAATAGACAGGCGAATTTCAATGCGATCGCTGGGACGCTGTGGCGTGGCTAAAACCTGCCACTGAAAACCATTTCCCAGTGTCCCTTGTTGCCAGGCCGGGTCGGGCTGGAGCGCATCTGCCTGCACATAACCGACAGCCGCCAGCATCAGCAAACCGCCTGTTAACAACCGAATTTTTGTGCCCTGCATGAGAACCCCTAATCAACATTCCTGGTTAAAAAGTCAGCCCTCCAGGAGGAGGCCGAAAGATACGTAAAAACACTTCGCTTTTAGACCGCAGGAAAAGCAAAACGTCACACCGTGAAGTGAATAATCCCGAAAATTCATCGTGAATTGTGACGGTAATAGGGGGAATTATGCGCAGAAGCCCGCAGTCCGACAAGGGACTGCGGTCATAAGTCATGAAATTATGAGGAAATTTCGCGGGTTTTTCCGCTTTCAGCACGATTATTGAGCGTATCGGACAACTGTTTCTGATCCAGTTCCTTCACCCACTTCGCCACCACAATGGTCGCCACACCGTTACCCACGAGGTTGGTTAACGCACGGGCTTCCGACATAAAGCGGTCAATCCCCAGAATCAACGCCAGGCCCGCCACCGGTAGATGACCCACCGCAGAGAGCGTCGCGGCCAGCACAATAAAGCCACTCCCGGTCACCCCGGCAGCACCTTTCGAGGAGAGCAGCAGCACCACCAGCAGCGTAATTTGATGGAAGATATCCATATGACTGTTGGTAGCCTGGGCGATAAACACCGCCGCCATCGTCAGATAGATAGAGGTGCCATCGAGGTTAAAGGAGTACCCCGTCGGAATAACCAGCCCGACCACCGATTTGCGGCAGCCCAACCGTTCCATCTTCTCAAGCATGCGTGGCAGCGCAGACTCCGACGACGATGTACCGAGCACGATCAGCAGCTCTTCACGGATATAGCGAATAAACTTGAAGATGCTGAACCCGGTCGCCCGGGCAATCGCACCGAGTACCACCACCACAAACAGAATACAGGTCACATAGAAGCAGATAATCAACTGGCCGAGCTGCACCAGCGTGCCGACGCCATATTTGCCGATGGTGAATGCCATTGCGCCGAACGCGCCAATCGGCGCAAGACGCATGATGAAGTTGATGATGCCGAAAATCACCTGCGAGAAGCTTTCGATAACGTTGAAAATCAGCTGGCCTTTATGACCGAGGCGATGCAACGCAAAGCCAAACAACACGGCGAACAACAGCACCTGAAGGATATTACCGCTGGCGAACGCACCAATGACGCTGGCGGGGATCACATCCAACAGGAAGGCGATAATCCCCTGTTGCTGCGCCTGTTCGGCGTAAACCGCCACCGCTTTCGCGTCCAGCGTCGCGGGGTCGACATTCATCCCCGCGCCGGGTTGCACTACGTTAACAATGACAAGGCCGATAATCAGCGCCAGGGTACTGACGATCTCGAAGTAAAGCAGTGCAACCGCACCGGTGCGACCAACCGCCTTCATGCTTTCCATACCAGCGATACCGGTGACAACCGTACAGAAAATGACGGGCGCGATGATCATCTTGATAAGCTTAACGAAGCCATCACCAAGCGGCTTCATCTGCGCACCTAATTCAGGATAGTAATGGCCAAGCAGAATACCGATGGCTATTGCTGTCAGAACCTGAAAGTAGAGACTTTTAAATAGAGAGGTTTTCATAAGGTGTCCTTGGATTAAACCTCAGGCTTTGTGGGGTTTTCAATTAGCCTGCGGTTTAAAAATAACACCCGTCAAACATGACAGAAATAAACTTACATCAAATCCGAAACAACAATGTTAAAAAGTTTGAACTGACTCGCACAACCTCGTAACAATTTAACGATTTTCAGTCATATCCGAACCGGTAAACCAACGCTGTTCAAACGCCTCTGGTGACGAGGCATGGGCAAAAAGGAAGCCTTGCGCCACATCTACGCCCGCTTGCGCCAGCCAGTCGCGCTGATTTTCCCGCTCCACCCCTTCAGCAATAATCTCCAGCTCGAGGCTGCGCGCCATATGGATAATGGCCGATACCAGGCTGTTGTCATCCGGTAACCCGTCAACAAATGTCTTGTCGATTTTCAGCACATCCACAGGCAGCGATTTCATATGTTGTAACTGACGTAACCCGGCATAACCCATACCGAAGTCGTCCAGCGCAATGCGAACCCCGGCGTCGCGCAACGGGCGTAGGATCGCCACCGCGGCTTGCGGATCATCAATACGGCGACTCTCCGTGATTTCCAGGATCAGCGTACCGGGTGCGATACGGTAGCGATGCAGCAGTTCAAGCATATCGGACGCCATATTGTGATGAAGAAGTTGCAAGGCGGAAAGATTGACCGACAGCGGCAGCATAATCCCCCGCGACTGCCATGCCGCCAGTAAGCGACAGGACTCTTCCAGCACCCAGTAACCCACGTTGATCATCAACCCACTGGATTCGATACGTTCAATCAGACCTTCCGGCAACGCCCAGCGAGAGTCCTCTTGCTGCATACGCAGCAACACTTCTGCGCTTTTAAGTTCACCGCTGGCAAGATCCACCTGCGGTTGCAGCCAAATCGCAAATTTTCCCTGCTCAAGCGCAGAGAGAATATCGCTTTCAAGGGCCAGACGCTGCTGCGCCAGCGCCATGTGTTGCGGATCGAAGAACTGGAGCTGGTTTTTCCCTTTGTGCCGCGCACTGCTGGCTGCGGATACCGCGCGGCGGTAAAGCTGCTCAGCGGAAAGATCGCCATGACACATCGCCACGCCGATACTGGCTGTCGGGCGTAACTGGATCCCCTGAAGCGGAATCCGCTCGTTAATCGCAGTGAGTACTTGCTGACCTAAAGTGATGGCATGCCACGGCTCCTCTACGCCGTTGGCAATAATCGCGAAGTCATTACCGCTGACCTGCGCAAGCGTCATGTGCGGTGACAGCACCGACTTCAGCTTCTCCACCAGCGTCAGCAGCAGCATTTCTCGCTGATTTTCCTGCAATACGCCCGCCGTATCGCGCAGCGTGTCGCAGGCAATCACCATCAGCGCTGTGGTCTTTTTCTGCGCAACCGTCTGCTCCAGCAACGCCATCAGAAAAGCCTTGTTCGGCAATTCAGACACCGGGAACTGCGTGGATTGCTGATTTAACGCATCATATTCCCGCAGCAATTGCTGTTGATGCCGGTTATAGCCACGCACCAGGATGCCTATTTCATCGTCATGGTGATGGGAAGGCAAAATCAACTGATGCCCAAGGCGATCCTCTGCTGAGAGATCATTTAACTCACGGGCGATTTTCCGCAGCGGGTGTACCAGTAACCGATTCATGCACCAGGAAATCGCGACGGTCAGCATGAGCCAAAGCAGTAAGTAAGCAGTCACTAACGTAGACAGTGTGCTGATAACGAATTTATAGACACGGTACGAATCCGCCTGCAACACCAGGTAAGCCAGTGGCTGAGGGTTGGCCGGGCGCTCCAGCGAATAAATCGGCAGCGAGATCTGGATCGGTAATTCAAACATCCGGGTGATCATCACCGGGATTGGGCGTTCCGGAATAAAGCGCATCCGCAGCGCCTGAAATTGATTGGGCAGCACGACGTCCGCCCGGCTCACCACCCCGGCAGGTTTAATTTGCTGCAAGATAGATTCCGCGTCAGGAATATCGGCTTTCAGAATCGCTGCCGAGAGCGGTTCTCGAACAGAGCGGGCAATACTTTCCAGTTGCATGGCCGTGTTATAGCGATTCTGCTGTAAGAAGTGAAACAGCAGAATGACGCAAAAAATAAAAACAAACACCATGGACACGGCAGACACCGCAGCCATCTGTTTAATGGTTAAAGAACGGCTAACACGCAAAATCACTCTCCAGAGGTACGATAAGCGCAGAGGAAATCAACAGCGACTCTGCCGCCAGATTATACTCGATCGTGACGCTCTTGAGACAAACGCCCGCCAGATTGCAACGCGAAAGAGGATTGCGGCAATCATCGTAGGTAACTGATTGAATAAGAAGTGTTTAATCACCCTGCGCCAGCCATGACGCACAGCGATTAACCACCAGGAATTGTCTTTTATTACCAGTCAGCGTAAGGCGTGAGCGTTTGCGGCGGCATATCCATATCGCCCTGCCACCCGGCGCCGGAATAACGTACATAAATCAACGCATGGCTTGGCGTGTAATCCTTCGCTTGCTGAATATCGACACCCGCCCCAACAAACCAGTGAGACGTCACCCGACGCTCTACCAGCGCACGGGCGGTATAACCAAAACCGTTCGAGCTGCTGCTCGTGCTGCTATTGTCCTTATCCAGGAACATTCGGTCGCCGTTAGCAAAGAACTGGTTATCCGGAATCAGATTCTGCAACGGATAGCGTTTGATGCCATCGGTTTTTGAGTGCGACCACGAACCCGACGCGCCCAGCTCCCACGACCAGTTTGCCGTACGTTTCCGCCAGACAACCGGCACCGCAAACGAGATATACTGCTGCGGGCTGTAATAGCCTCCCTGTCCCAGCGTGTAGTCGCTCAGATCCTTGTCGTAATGCCACAGCATATTGTTGAGGCCGACGGTCAAACGTTCATTATCTTTGTTGATTAGCTTGTAGTAGTAGCCAGTCATCCAGCGAATGCGCCAGTTATCCGCCACGTTCTTACCGGTGAGGGAATCCGCATTCAAACTCGACCAGACACCGTTCGCTTCACCTTTGTCGTAACTCAGGCTAACGCCGCCGCCCGTTGCGCGAACCCCCCCCCATGTGACGCCGGTGTTCGGATCTTTTTGCCCGCCGAACGCCAGTAATGAGCTGGAAATCGGCCGACGATGGACGTTAACAGTGTACCCCAGCGGCCCCAAATCGCTGCTGTAGCTCAGGCCACCCACGACATCCACCACATCAAACCCCATCGGCGTGGTGCCGATATCCCCCGACCAGGTGCCATTTTGCCAACCGACCGCGAGACTTGCGCCATTGGCTTTCTGGCTGGTGTTGCCGCGACATGGCGTCGCGGAACAGGTACCCCAGTTGGGATCGTAAACATCATCTGTGGTGTCGAAGCTGCCCACGTTCATATTCACCACATCGGTGCGGAAGAACATCCGTCCGTCCGCCAGCGGCGCATCCGCCTGCAACAGGGTGGTATGGGCTTTCAGATCGGAATACCCGCCGGTACCGCTGGAGCCCCAATAATCATGCTGGAGCGTGACATTGATATCCTGCTGCCGGTAGAGATCGGCCGCATCGCTGCGGATACCACGCTTCAGCCAGTCATCTTTCGCGTTATTGCGCGTTAAACGCGTGAAGGTGTCGTTATCCGCAGGCGGCGTGGTAGTCACGCCGGAGGCCACCATGGCATCTTTCCAGGTTTCCAGCGCCTGCTGCGGCTCGCCCTGCTGCGCCTGAAAACGCGCGGCATCACGCAACACCAACGCGCTCTCCATTGACGGCGGCTGTGCTTTCGCCTGCGGCATAATGCGGCTAAAGGTTTGCCGGGCGCTGTCGGTATCGCCAAGCGCGGCCTGCACCAGCGCCAGACGCCGCTGGGTATTGATGGATTGCGGTTGTGCCGCCGTTGGGGCGGGCAACTTCGCCAGTTGCGCACGCGCCGCCATTTTATTGCCATCGGCGGCATACAACTCCGCCAGACCAAGCAGCGCGTCCTGGTTATTCGGCTCCCGCTCCAGCACCCGGTTGAAATAGTGCTGCGCAGATGCGCTATCGCCACCCTGCTGCGCCCAGTCAGCCAGTGTCAAATCAATACGCGTCGACGCAGGCTGCTGCGCCAGTAGCGCCCGCGCCTGCTCTTCATGGCCGCTGTCGCGCAGCCGGTTGGCGTTGTCCAGCAGGCGATTGGTTTGCAGCCGTTCCGCCAGTTCCTGGATATTACTGTTCCACTGTGCTTTCGGCAGCGCATTAAGCTGGTTCAGCGCCGCCATCTCCTGATTATTACCAGAGAGGTACAGGCCATAAGCGTACACCTGCTCCGGATCGCCGGGTTTGAGCGCAGCGAGACGCTGCATGTGCGCATCGGCTTCGCGTGGCTGTCCGGCCTGGCGCAAATCGCTCGCCAGACGATAAGTCACCCATACGCTGCCAGGATCGAGTGCCAGCCGCTGACGTTGCAACTCCGCCGCCTGCGCCCACTGGCCGCTGTTTTCCAGCGCTTCCGCCTGCTGCGCCAGGCGATCGTTTTTCAGCCCGCGCTCAATGTCATCAATGCTGCGGCGCTGGCTGGCGGAAAGCGATTGAATAAATGTGTCGGCCTCTTGCGGCGAACGTGCGCGGTAAATATTCGCCAGCCCACGGACCGCATTGCTGTTGCCACTGTCCATACGCAGCGCCTGGCGGTAAAAACTTTCCGCCGCGTGGCTGTCCTTGCGGGCCATCGCCGCATCGCCGAGGCCAAGCACCGCATAGCTGTCGGTATTATCAATGCGCCGCGCCTGTGAATAGAGGCGCTCCGCCTCACCAGGGTTGTTCGCTTTCAACGCCGCATCGCCCTGCTGGATCAGCAGCCAGTAGCGATTGGTTTTTAACAAACTGTCCCACTTACTGCGGTTGCCACTGGTGGGATCCATGGCGATGGCTTTTTCGAATTGCGCCACCGCACGGGCGCGGTCGCCGCTTTGCGAATAGGCTTGCCCGAGCGCGCCAACGGCTTCACTGTCCGTTCGATTGGCATTAACGGCCTGGCGCAACTCACTCACGGCTTTCGCCCCTTGCCCGGCATCCACTGCCGCCAGGCCGGTGGCCCGGGCGCGAAACACCGGATCGGCGAGTTGTTTTTGCTGCGCGGCAAGCTGTGTACGGGCGCTGTCCACGGTGTCACCCGAGCTGAATACGGTCAGAAAACGTTGTAGCGCTTTCACACTGGCGTCACTCACCGGCATGCGTTGGATTTGCTGATACCAGAGCCCAGCCGCCGCTTCACGGCCCGCACTGGATTTCGCCATCTGCTCAAGCACCGCATACGCTTCGGCATCACGACCTTCGCCAAACAGCAATTGCGCCAGCGAATTTTGCAGGGCCGCGTTGCCCGGATTGCGCGCGTTCAGTGCTTTCAGTTGCGTGATGGCCTCACTGCGACGCGCCGGAACTTTCGCAACCAACGCCCAGTACTCGACCGCCAGATCGCCCTCTGGCGGGTTACCTTTAAACAACGCGTCATAGGCTGCGAGCGCTTCCGGAATATGCCCTGTCGTTGCCTGTAAACGTGCCTGTTGCAATGCCTGACGGCCTTCTGCGCCAGAAAGCGTCATCGACGTCACGGAGGATTTATACGCCGCAGAATCTGGCGCCAGTTGCTTCATGCGATCGAGCTGCTTTTGCGCCCCGGCGTTATCGCCCTGGCGCAGTAAATAGCGAAAACGCGCGGCAATCACATCCGGGTTATCCGGATCGATAAGTTCGAGACGGTACAACGACTGACGCACCAGGTCCTCACGTTTGGTGGCTTCGCCCAGCCGCACTTGTGACAGCAACTGCTGCTGAGCGGTGGGCTCATCCGCTTGCGTAGCTGGTGTCAACGCAAGCACGAGTGAGAGACAAAGTAAGCTTACTGTGAACTTGCGCATGCCTGGCCCCAGTCAGGTTGTAACTCACCGCGAGGGGTGAAACGAAAACGGTGCTCATCCCAGCCTTGACCGAACAGGGTAAGAACATAACTGAAATAAGCATCATCGCCAGGGAAATGGTCGGCGACCTTTTGCCGTTGCACGGCCTGCGCATCACGATCCTGCAGGAAGGGCAACAGCGCAGCAGCAAAGCCGACAGGGCCATCACCGCGCGGTTGTGCTGTGGCAACATCCACTTTTTCCGGCACAACGCCCTTTTTCGCCGTCAGCGCTGCCATCGGTTTTAGCCGTTCGAGCAGAGACGCTTTTTGCGCATCGTGGTCGTTCATCATTCCCACCCACAGATAGACGCGGATGGCATCGTAGCCACTGATCAACGTCTTATCGGGGGCCAGTTGCCAGCCTTTACTTTTTTCATAACGCACCCAGTCCGGGGAAAACCCCTTCGGCGCTGTCTCCAGCAACAACCGGTGATTGGTCTCCTGCAGTGTCGTCCAGGGTTCGCCAAAACGGGTCAAATAGCGGGCAATCTGCGGCGGCAGGTAGCTGGGGTTAAACCGCCAGACCGTCTCCTCGGCAAAGCCGACTTTTCCTGGTAGCAGCATTGGCCCCAGCCCTGGCACAGTCACCACTTCCTCTTTGGCGATACGGTTTAACAACGCATTGCCCAGGGTGGTATAGCGCGCTTCTTTCCATAAGCGTCCGGCTTCCAGCAGCGACCAGGCTATCCAGATATCCGCATCCGACGCGGAGTTGCTATCCAGTACGGTCCAGTTGTTTTCGTCCTTTTTCCCCCACAGCCAGGCCGGAAGATGTTCGCCGGGATCCCCCTGCGCCAGATTGTCTTTTGTCCATTCCAGCACGTTATCGAACATCGGGCGGTCATTCGCCGCCAGGGCGAAGAACAAGGCATAGCTTTGCCCTTCCGAGGTGGTTATCTTGCGCGCGTCGCTGGGGTCAATCACCCGCCCGCCATCGCTGATATACGCCCGTTTGAAGTGTTCCCAGGCAGGCCATGTGCAGGCGGCGCGCACATTCATCGCCGCCAACACCAGCGCCATTACAACCCAACGTAATGCCTTCATCGCCGTTACTCGTGATCCGGGTCAAGACGACGGCGGCTGATGATCCGCAACAGACGCCACAGCACCCACGCCAGCAGCACAATACTCACCGCTGCCAGCACCGCCAGCAGCACGGGATGGTTCGCCAGCGCATACCAGACACGCTCAAACCATGGCAAATGGCCCACGTAATAGATGTCACCAACGCGTAAACCGTTCACCCCGGACTCGCGGATCACCGACACCGAACCGAAAATCGCCGCGCGTTTGCCACTGTCATTCATTGCCTGATTGAGCAAGGTGTAACCACGCGGGCTATCCGCCAACAGTGCAACCACGCTACGCTGATCGTTAAACGGTGACTGGAAGCCGACAATGGCTGCCATCGGGCCGTCGGAGGTGACGGCGGTCTGCGTCTCCGCCTGGCGATCGACTTCATCCGGCAGGCTCGCCGTAAACGGGGTCTGGCGCTGCGGCGTTTTCACCCAGCTTTGCGCCGCCTCCACCAGCAGGTCGATTTTCTTATCATCTTTGAGCGATGGCGGAATCGCGCCGACAATCATGATATCCGCATCTTTGCCCTGGATTTTGCTGGCATCGTCGGTCAACTGCACATTAATAGCCGGGAAGCCCGTCTGCGCACCTACGGTGCCCAACGCATTGAGCAACGTGGTCAGTTGCGCAGGCGCGGGTTTAGGGGGCATCACCACCAGCGTTTGCGACAGATCCGCCATCCGGCTGAACGGGAAGCCTGCATTGGCGAAAGCACGCAGATCCGGCATGGCAATAAAGTGGTAATACTTCGAGAAATCGATGGTGGAATCGTCGCCAATCACCACGCGGTTATCCACCTGCTGGAAAGTCACGCAGTTATCGATAGTGCCGCCCGGCATCGGGTTCATATACTGGAAATCAAAGCGTAACTGATTGACAGCCCCCAGTTTCAGCGCCGGAATGGAGACATCCGTTTTACCGTCCAACAATCCCTGTAGCACCGGCAAGCGCAGCAGCAACTTATTGCTGTCCTGATTGCTCAGCAGATTGAAATATTGCAGGAACTGGTTGTTCAGGCTGATATCCATGCGCGAGTTATCTTTCGTCGGCGGCGCGGTATAACGGTAATTGAGGTTCATATCAATGCCGTTGCTGCGCAGCAGATAGAGATCCGGCGGCAGATTCAGCGCCACGTTGATCGACGCAGGTTGCAACCCGGTTGATTGCAGCTGCTCTTCATAGGTTTTCAGCTCGCCAAAACTGACCGGACGATCGGTGCGGATCCAGTTCGGTGCATCATAGGGCTGACGCGCCAGCAACGGTTTCACTTCATCAACCGTGACGCTATCGCCACGGAACAGCACGTTGCCCTGCGCAATCCCTTTTGCCGCCTGCAACAGATCGTTATCGTCACGCCCCATCACCACCAACAACTTCACATACGGATTCCCCGGATGCGCGATCATGCTGATGGTCGGCCCTTTCACCGCCGGGGCATCACGCAGGAAGTCCGGACGCTTATCATTGGTAGCGAAAACAATGGCGTTACTGTCCGGCAGGGTGTTGTAACTGACCGGGAACGTCTGCCCGCGCCAGCCGGAGCGGGAACCAAACCAGGAAGCAATAACCGCCGCAGCCTGCTGTTGCCCCAGGCCCGGCGCATCGGCAAAGACCATCGGCAGCGTTAAGGCACGGTTATCACGCGCATCAAAGAACGGAACAGGGAAGTGGGACAGATCGTTTTGCACAGCCAGCTTCTGATAGGTCAGATCCAGCGAACTGCTACGCCCGATATCCAGCCACAGCGTGTTGCTGGCCGGGTTTTCACAGACATCGCGATAGTGCCCGATAAACTCCAGACGCACGCGGTTAAAATCAGTGATAAAGAGCGGGTTAATCGGCACCTGCGCCAGCGTTTTTTTGCCCAGTTGCTCTTTGCTGACCGGCAGTACGCCCATCAATTCATCGTTCAGGTAAACCTTCAACTGTGACTGCACCGGCAGCAGCGACGGTGATGGGGTGTACTCAAGGTTCAGCACCGCTTTTGACACCAATTCATCGCTACGCATGCCAAACTCAACGCCGCCATTCGGATTGACGCCGCGCAGCACCATACTTCCCGGCGGAGGCGCGATCTGAGCAAACGTCAGCTTCACATCGCGGGACGGGGCGTTTTCCGCCACGACCGGCGCGTTCGCGCCCTGTACGCCAGGCATAACCTGGCCAACCATCGCCGCACCATTCGCGGCAGGCAGCGTCTGCCCGGTGGTCGGCGTCGTCGGTCGCAGGGCTTCCGCTTGCGCTGGCCCTTGCGTGACCACTGGCTGTGTCGCTGGCGAAACGGCCGGAACAGTTGGCGCAGCAGGGTTCGCAGGCGCCGCAAGGGTCGTCATCGGAGGCAGCGCACTCATCCCCACTGCCACTGCACAAATCCAGGAGAGTTTTCTTTTCATCGCGTTTTCATCATTGTTGAGCCATAACCGGATTCGGTTGCTGTGCCGTCAGGTTCCGTGCTGGCCTGCGAGGGATAAACGACACCACCCAGGAGACCAGGCCGGTGAGCACACGGAAAATCACCTTCACTGACGACGGAGCGAATTCCGCGAGATGGCGATAGCCGCGGAAACCCAATTTCAAAATATCGAACAGGCTTTCCAGCGGTTTATCTTCCGGAAAACTGTCCTGCCACAACGCCCATGTGTCGGCGCGGGCAAACGTACACTGCACAAAATCGATATGCTGTTTGGTGGTCAGCGGCATCAGTTGCAAACCGACTTCATTGCCGGAGACGCGCGCCACGGTCGTAGGAAAGACGTACTCTTGCCGACCGCGCTTGAGCAACAGGTTTACACGTTGCCCTTCAAGCACCTGCGCCTGGCCGTTGATCTTGATGCCCAGCCCACCGTCAGAGAAGTCATGCACGGTACAGGAGAAAAGATGGCCGTCTTCACGGGCGATCGCCGCTGGCATGGAGATTTCGACCCTGTGCGCCCGGCGAACCTGCTTGCTCTCCACCGATACCGCCACCGCGCCACCGAGAATGACCATGTTGTAGAACACCCACGCCATACTGACGAAGACCGTCAGGATTTCGTTTTCCGGCCCATAGAAGTAGCGCCATACGCCAACCGCCAGACCGAGCACGTTAATCAACACCAGGTAGATATAGGGACGGGAAATCACCCAGTCCACATACTCTTCTTCCACCAGGCCGCCTTTCGCCGTGACGTTAAACTTGCCTTTGTGCGGGTTAAAGAGCGCCACCATCGTAGGCGGCGCGATATACCAGGCCAGTACCGTTTCATAAATCTCACTCCAGAAGGAGTGACGGTATTTGCCCTGAATTTTCGAGTTGGTCAGGCTGGCGTGGATCATATGCGGCAGAACGAACAGCGCGATCATCAGCGCCGGGGCATAAATGATGTAGGCATGCAGCAGCAAAAATGCCAGTGGCGCGGTCAGGAAGATCAGGCGTGGAATACCCGATAAGAAGTGAAACATGGCGTTGACGTAGCACAATCGCTGCCCGAGCTTCAGCCCTTTGCCAAACAGCGGGTTATCAAGGCGGAAGATCTGCACCATACCGCGTGCCCAGCGAATACGCTGCCCAATATGTGCAGACAGACTCTCCGTCGCCAGCCCTGCCGCCTGCGGAATACGCATATACGCGGAGGTGTAACCCAGGCGGTGTAAACGCAGGGAGGTGTGCGCATCTTCGGTGACGGTTTCTACCGCAATGCCGCCGATTTGATCCAACGGTTCACGGCGGATCACCGCACAAGAGCCACAGAAGAAGGTGGCGTCCCACATGTCATTGCCATCCTGTACCAGGCCATAGAAGAGCGTGCCTTCGTTAGGCGTTTTACGAAAACGCCCGAGGTTACGTTCAAACGGATCCGGCGAGAAAAAATGGTGCGGCGTCTGCATCATCGCCAGCTTTTTCTCTTTCAGGAACCAGCCCATGGTCATTTGCAGGAACGAGCGCGTGGGCACATGGTCGCAGTCGAAAATCGACACAAATTCGCCCTTCGCATATTTCAGGGCGTTGTTGATATTCCCGGCTTTGGCGTGTTCATGAGTGGTACGGGCGATGTACTCCACCCCGACGGTGTTGGCGAAGACACGAAACTCTTCGCGGCCGCCATCGTCAAGGATCCAGATTTTGAGTTTATCTTTCGGCCAGTCAATGCCCAATGACGCGTAAATGGTATTTTTCACCACGTTTAAATCTTCGTTATAGGTGGGCACGAAGATATCCACCGAGGGCCACAGCGCCATCTCTTTTGGCAACGGCACCGGCTGGCGATTGAGGGGCCACACCACCTGGAAATAACCGAGGATCAGCACAATCCAGGCGTAAGTTTCCGCAAACAGCAGTATCAGGCCACACACCAGACTGACCGGATCGTTCCAGTTCAGTGTCGAGGTATAACGCCACCAGATATAACGACAGGACACAGTGAGTGACAGCACAATCAACATTAACGCTGAGAAGCGCCCCGGAATACGCCGTACCAGCAGGGCCACCCCCCATAGCAACATCAGGAACACAAACTGCGAAAGCGGGTTAAAAGGCTGCGTAATACACAAAATCGCCAGAACCAGCGAGAAGACAACCACCACGCCAAGAATGAAACGCCGGACGCGCGGATGAATATGCGCCAGCTCTTTTTTGTGGTCGAGGTGACCGGTATGTTGCGTTACCCGTGCCGGCAGACTATCCAGCCAGTGATACCAGCGCCCACGCAACGCGCGAGCCCGGGCAAAGCGCTGACGGCGCGCGGATTTCGGCGGTCCCCAGGGTAGGGTGACTAACAGCCAAAGGGTTTGCACCAGGTAACGCGCCGGGTCGAAAGGGCGTGGTTTGTCAGGATCAATATGAGGAAATAACTGATGTTGCTGCGCACGCAATTGCTGCCAGCGTGGGTGCTCAAGCGGAATGAACATCCATGCGAGTATCGCCCAGAAGCAACCAGAAGCCGCGCTGAACCCGGATGCGCCATGACGGCGATAGTGCTGATAGCGCTCGCTTAAGCGCGCGCTAACTGGCGGGATCAGCAACCAGGCAGACAGGCGACTCATTGCGGACTCCTTGCCAGCTCCTCACTGCCCGCACGCGTTTGTGCACAGTGCAGCAGGCACCAGTTCGCCAGCGTTAACATCTCTTCCGCTGCCAGCGCATCAGCCCGGTATTCGCCCAGCGGCTGTTTTGCCGCCATGCACTCTGCCATCGCTTCATCGCGATGAATATAGATCGGCAACATTCGTCGCTGGCTCTGCAACCACACCTGCCAGAGGTCATCCTGTAGCTGACTGCCTACGCGCAGATCGTTTATCAGGATATGCGTGCCCACGGGTAAAACCTGCTGGTGCAGGCGCACATGGCAGTTCGTGTCCGGCTTGATAATGGTCAGCGTATGATCGCACTGCTCAATAAACTGACGAGCCAGTGGTGAATACCCGTGCGGCAGGTCGATCAACACCCACTGATAATGTTGTTGCTGTTGCAGCGCCTGCAAAATAGAGGTGAGCGCGTTAAGCACGTCGGGCAGCCGCTGGCTATTTTCCCATTCGCTTGTCGTCAGGCGGCCAAAAGGCAAAACATCCAGTTGGGAAGTGTAACGCAATCCCGCATCACGCCAGTCCTGACCATCCAGTAACGCGCGCGCCCAACCGCCGTTATGATCGAAATCGACATTAAATGACAGGCGCAAAAGATTATCGGGGCACGCGTCAATAACGAGCACCGACTCGCCTAATAATTGTAATGACCAGGCCAGAGCCGCAGTGATGGATGTTGTACCCACGCCACCGCGTATCCCCTGTAATCCCAAGATGGCCATTCATGGCTCCCTTATTGTTGACGGGCGAATTCAGCAAGCAGCGGCCAACGCTTAATAGCTGCCGCCAACTGTTCTCGTTGGGAAATATCGGCATAATCTATTTCAGGCAATGAAAATGCTTTGCTCAGCGCCAGAAAATCATTTTGAAATGTGTAGCCCAGCGTGGGATCTGTCTGACTTTCGAATTCATCGCTATGCATGTTTAACCGATCCCTATGAATAAAAAGCACTTGAGCAAATGAGGCAAGGCAATCGCGCCTGAGAAAATTCGTTTACATGCTAAATCTGATGTTCTTTAATTTCAATGTTAGGTTTATTTCTTCGCTTACGCTAGTAAACTGAGATACAGTTAAATTCTCTGTAAGAGGGACATCGTGGACCCCGTATTTTCTATTGGAATCCAGTCGTTATGGGATGAATTACGTCATATGCCCGCAGGCGGCGTCTGGTGGATAAATGCCGATCGCGAGCAGGATGGAATCAATCTTATAAATCAGACGATTGCGACACAAGATAAAGAAGCCAAAGTCGCAATAATTGGCATGGGCCACGATCTGCATAAAATCATGCACCTGGATAACGATCACGGGCCAGAAAAAGTCCAGCTGTTCACCATGCCAAATCAGGAAAATGGTCTATACTTTTTCACCCGCGATTTACTGTGCTCAATAGAGCCTGAGAATTATTTGCTGATCCTGCTGTGTGCCAACAATGCATTTCAGAATATTCCCGTGGATAATTTGCAAAGATGGCTGGAAAAAACTCATGCGTGGGCAAAATACCATAAATGTGCGTTGCTGATAATTAACCCCAGCGGCAACAGCGATAAACAGACGTCGATTTTAATGAGTGAATACCGCACATTATTTGGCCTGGCCAGTTTACGCTATCAAAATGACTTACATGTTTATGACGTTGCCTGGTGGTGTAATGAAAAAGGAGTTAGCGCACGGCAACAGCTGCAGATCCTTAATCTTCAAGGACGTTGGCAATTAGCGGAACGGGAAGAAACATCTGTCCAGCCACGCAGCGATGAAAAGCGAATCTTAAGTAATATTGCTGTATTGGAAGGCGCACCGCCGCTCTCCGAATACTGGTCATTATTTGAAACCAACGAAGCATTATTTGAAGAAGCTCGCGCCAGCCAGGCGGCAACATTGATATTTGCGCTGACGCAAAATAATCAAATAGACAGTATTGCGCGGCAGATCCACACGCTGCGTCGCCAACGCGGCAGCGGCCTGAAAATCATTGTCCGTGAAAGCCACGCCAGCCTGCGCGCCACGGATGAGCGCCTGTTGCTGGGTTGCGGAGCCAATATGGTTATCCCGTGGAATGCTCCGTTATCGCGCTGTTTAACGTTAATAGAAAGCGTGCAAGGCCAGCAGTTCAACCGTCGGGTGCCGGAAGATATCACCACGCTGCTGTCGATGACCCAACCGTTGAAACTGCGAGGTTTCCAGCCGTGGGGCACATTCTGCGATGCTGTCAGCAATATGGTGAATAACCAGCTTTTACCCGCAGATGGCAAAGGCGTAATGGTCGCGCTGCGACCGGTGCCGGGCATTCGCGTTGAGCAAGCACTCACCCTGTGCCGACCAAACCGCACCGGGGATATTGTGAGCATTGGCGATAACCGGCTGGTGCTGTTTTTATCTTTCTGCCGGGTCAACGATCTCGACACCGCACTGAACCATATTTTTCCGCTGCCAACGGCGGATATTTTCTCTAATCGCATGGTGTGGTTCGAAGATAACCAGATTGCCGCCGAGCTGGTACAAATGCGCACGCTGACGCCGGATCAGTGGGCAAAACCGTTAATCGTCACGAGTGAAACGAAGAAAGTGATCAATGCAGAACACGATGGCACCGCCTGGCGCCGTATCCCGGAACATTACCGGTTACTCAGCGAAACCACGGAGCGTACATCATGATGTCGATTAGCGATATCGTTCAGCTTGTTGTGTTGTGCGCGTTAATTTTCTTCCCGCTGGGGTATCTTGCCCGCCACTGGTCGCGCCCGATTCGTACCGCGCTCCGTTTAACCTTTTCCAAACCCCGCTATGTGAAACCAATCGGTATTTTGCGCCGGGAATCGCTCGTCAAGGCAGACCGTAAACATGACTAATCATACAACGACCTCTCCAACGCCTTCGCCGCTGTGGCAATACTGGCGCGGCCTTTCCGGTTGGAACTTCTATTTTCTGGTGAAGTTCGGTCTGCTGTGGGCGGGATACCTTAATTTTCATCCCCTGCTGAACCTGGTATTTATGGCATTCCTGTTGATGCCGCTGCCAAACCTGCGTCTGCACCGACTGCGGCACTGGATTGCCATTCCTGTCGGCTTCGGGCTGTTCTGGCACGATACCTGGTTGCCGGGGCTGGAAAGCATGATGAGCCAGGGTTCGCAGGTTGCCGGATTCAGCGCCAGTTATCTGGCCGACCTGGCGCTGCGTTTTATTAACTGGCAAATGGTCGGTGCGTTGTTCGTTCTGCTGATTGCCTGGCTCTTTTTGTCGCAGTGGATCCGCGTGACGGTGTTTGTCGTTGCGCTGATGATCTGGCTGAACGTGTTGACTCTTACCGGTCCGGCCTTCTCGTTGTGGCCCGGAGGCCAGCCAACCACCACGGTAACCACCACCGGCGGCGCGGCGGCGGCAACCGTCGCAACGGCGGGGGATACGCCAGTGGTTGGCGATATTCCGGCGCAAACTGCTCCGCCAACCTCAGAAAACCTCAACGCATGGCTGGCCAGTTTCTACGCATCGGAAGAGAAACGTCAGAGCACGTTCCCGACTGAGCTGGCGGCAGACTCACAGCCTTTCGACCTGCTGATGATCAATATCTGCTCACTCTCCTGGGCGGATATCGAAGCCGCCGGGCTGATGTCGCATCCGCTGTGGTCACACTTCGATATGGTATTTAAACACTTTAACTCCGCCACCGCTTATAGCGGCCCGGCGGCCATTCGCCTGTTACGCGCAAGCTGCGGCCAGTCATCACATAAAAACCTCTATCAGCAGGCGGGAGCGCAATGCTATCTGTTTGATAATTTGGCGAAACTTGGTTTCACCCAACAGTTGATGATGGATCACAACGGCGAATTCGGTGGTTTCCTGAAAGAGGTCCGCGACAATGGCGGCATACAAGTGCCATTGATGAACCAGGCTGGTCTGCCACCGGTCCTGCTCTCCTTTGACGGCTCGCCAATTTTTGACGATACCGCGGTGCTGAATCGCTGGATGGAGTCAGAGGCCACTAACCAGGGTAAACGTACCGCGACGTTCTACAACCTGTTGCCGCTGCACGATGGTAACCACTACCCGGGCGATCGCAAAAGCGCGGATTACAAGCTGCGGGCACAGAAGCTGTTCGATGAACTGGATGCTTTCTTCACTCAACTGGAGAAATCCGGGCGCAAAGTGATGGTGGTGCTGGTACCGGAGCATGGCGCGGCGTTGCAGGGCGATAAGATGCAGGTTTCCGGCTTGCGCGACATTCCCAGCCCGTCAATCACCAACGTGCCTGCGGCGATTAAGTTTTTTGGCATGAAAGCGCCACATCAGGGCGCGCCGCTGGAAATTACCCAGCCGAGCAGTTTTCTTGCGATTTCGGAGATTGTTACGCGCGTGCTGGATGGGAAGATTTTCACCCAGGATAGCGTGAACTGGCAGCAGTTGATCGGCAATTTGCCGCAGACCGCGCCGGTATCGGAGAATGCGAACGCGGTGGTTATTCAGTACCAGGATAGGCCCTATGTACGTCTGAACGGCGGTGACTGGGTGCCATATCCGCAATAACGCCCTTCTCCCCTCACCCTAACCCTCTCCCCAAAGGGGAGAGGGAACAGACTACTGCAGACTTCCCCTCGCCCCAACCCTCTCCCCAAAGGAGAGAGGGGACAGACTGCTGCGGACTTCCCCTCACCCCAACCCTCACCCCAACCCTCTCCCCACAGGAGTAGAGGGAACCGACTGCTGCGGACTTCCCCTCACCCCAACCCTCTCCCCAAAGGAGAGAGGGAACAGACTGCTGCAGACTTCCCCTCACCCCGGCCCTCTCCCCAAAGGAGAGAGGGGACAGACTGCTGCGGACATCCCCTCACCCCGCCCCTTTCACCACAGGGGAGAGGGAACCGACTGTTGCGGACTTCCCCTCACCCTAATCCTCTTCCCAAAGGGGAGAGGGAACCGTTGCTGCAGACTTCCTCTCTCCCTGACACTCTCCCCACAAAGGTGAGGGAACAGACCCGTGCGGATTTATCCTTACGGGTCCTTCGATAACAGGGCGAGAGTACAGAATGGTACGGTTTTCTCCCTCTCCCTTTCAGGGAGAGGGCCGGGGTGAGGGTCAGCAGCGCCGTTACTTCTGCTGCGCCAGCCACACCAGCATCTTCAGACTGGCGGAATAGTAATCGTCCTGCGCAGTGATTTGCGGCTCTGCGGGCGTTGCGCCCAGTGTGAGATCGCGCACCGCCAGCAACCCGTCGTTCATATTGTACGGCGCGGTATCGTTGGTCGTGACATTCACCCAGGCAGGCGTCTGGTTGCGGCTAAAACCTTGCCACCAGTTGCGCCATGGCGTTAATAGCGGACTTTGCGCATCCTGCCAGCTCACATACAGCGGAATACGGATCGCATCATAGCTCATGCGCGGTGGCCACTCTTTGGCTGGCGACAGTTTGCCATCTGCCGACAATGCAACCCAATCCGTCGGCAGCTGCGCCTTACCCCAAGCCATTTTGCCCAGCAGCGTTTGCGCATCTTTGATCAGTTCCCGCCAGGCCACCAGATGGCTACGGTTGGCGAAATCCTGCCATGCCGGGAAGATAAAGTACGAGGGATTGAGGTTCACATAGGTGTTGCGGTTGAAACCATTCGCCCCTGGCAGCATCACGCGGTAACCGGCAAAACTGATCACCGTATGTTTCAGCACCGCCTGCGTGATCGCATCGGATGCCGCAAGATACGCCGGGATATTCCAGCGCTGCCCGGCTTTTAACAACGCCCAGGCGATCAGTACATCGCCGTCAGTGGCATCGTTTTTATCAGGAATGGGATCGGCTTCCACCGGGTTATAACGCCAGTAATAGAGGCCGTTATCTTTGTTTTTCAGGGTGTTGTTGGTCCAGTTCCACATGCTGTCAAATGCGGTTCTGTCGTTATTTGCCACCGCCAATAGCATGGCGTAGCCCTGACCTTCGGTGTGAGAAATGCTTTTATTGCCGGTATCAACGATACGTCCATCCGGCATCAGAAACCGCGCTTTATAGCTATCCCAGGCCGCAGAGGCCTGAGAAAATGACGAAAACAGCAGACTCACCATCACCACCATCGCGGCGAAAATGCGCTTCAACATGGGTTTACTCACTGTGGTTTAGCGTAGCGGAATACTACATCTGACACAGAATAGAGACTTTCGCGCGTAAAAACGAGACCGGAATCGCCGCCCTGCCCACGCAGCCAGCGCGAATAAAGCCCTTCCAGGATGGCGCAAAACGCCGAACACCAGCGTGTCTGCAGCGCTTTATCGCGGGCAACGGGTATGCCCTGATGACGGAACGCCAGCCCATTTTCGCTAACAATCATGTCAATGCAGCCCCAATTGAACACCCGCAATTGCGCATTGATGTGGGCTTCCAACTCACCCACGGTCGCCGAAACGGGCAGCGGCGTGCGATCCGCCATGGCTTCGCCCATCTGTCGCAGGAACGGCAGGCTTTCCGCCTCGCCGACATTACGCACCATGCCATCAATCATCACGCCAAGCAGATCAAACCAGCCCGGCGGAGTCTGTTGCTGCTGAAAATAGGCCAGCAATGCGGCGTTGGCATTATCCGTTTTCATTATTTGTCTCCCAGCATATACCGGAGATAAAGTCCGGCGGTGCTTTCGTTATAGCTACCGAAGGTGTCGTAACTGACGTTACCGCCCACCGTCATTTTGTTATTCACGTTGTAATCCAGACCCGCATGGACGTTATAGCCGATGCCGTTTTGCGAACGGCCGCCATACTGCGCTTCTTTGACAAAGCCCATATCAGCCAGTTGTTGCATCATCTGCTGCGCTTCCGGCGCGGTCGGGAAATAGTCGCTCTTATCCTGGCTGTAGGATTGATAGCCCACCGAACCCCCAAGCCGCAGTTTCCAGTTGTCGATTTTCTGCGAGAAATCTACCGGCAACGCCACGCTGACGTAGTTCTGCGGGCTGAAGTAGCCCCCCTGCCCATAGGTGAAGTAGCTGAGGTTCTTCGAGAAATCCATCCAGCTCACGCTAAGGCCGGTCTGCAACTGGCGGAAACTGTCATGCAACGGGCGCAGATAGACCCCGGCGCTGGCGTTCATACTGGTGTTGCTCGCCACGTTCTCACCAAGATAGCTATAACCGCCGCCACCCACGTAGAAACCGGCGTCGCCATCATCGTAGCTCAACTGCGCGCTACCGCCGTTTTTGGTGACACGCCCCCAGCGCTCACCGGAATATTTATCATACAGGCCCACATAGGAGAGCAGACTGTCGGTTACGGCGCGGCGCTCACCCGTCAGGATCAACGTGAGGTAGTTGGTCAGTTTCGGCGACCATTTCACGCCGCCCACGAGCGTACTGAGATCCTGACCCAGCGGCGTTGTTCCGATATCCAGCTTATAGCTGTCGCCGCTCAACGCCATATTCAGCTCAACGCCGCTGGCGTTTTGTGAATCGGTCGAGGCGTTAATCGCATCGTTATAATTCTTCTTATAATTCGATTCGCTCAGGCTTTGTAAGCGGCTCGAATTCAGCAGCGAGGTCAGATTGCTATACCCTTCTGCCGTAAAAGGCGACAGTTTGCTGGCATTCGCATAGCTGGCGAGATCGGTGAACTTATCGCTACCATCCGTTGCCGTGGAACTGTTGGCCGTTTTGATTGAGGTGCTGATGTTGCTCACCGCATCTGCCAGCGGGTTGGAGCCATAGCGGCGCCAGGCATCGCCCGAAGCGCTGCCCGAGCTCAGGGAAACCGGAGTGGCGGTAAACTCAAAACGCGACTCGCCAAACGGCGAACTGGACCAGGTGAGCGGTGCTTTTGCTTCCGTCAGTTTACTGGTGCCGGTTTCGCCATCGCGCCCGCGGATCTCCACGTTGCCCTGCAGCCACATACCGGTTTTCTCGTCCATTTGCTGCATCATGTCATCGACCTGACGCAGCGTACGGGACTGTGCGGTTTCAACCGGTAAATCGGTGCGGGTGGTGCCTGGCAACGTACTGCCCGGTTCACGAGCCACCTGCGCTACTTGCCACGGCAGGGTCTGCCCGTACAGCGATTGCGGAGCGGTGGTTTTACTGGTGGTCATAAACGGGTTATCCGCCAGCAGTACACCGCCGATGGTTGGCGTTGCCGCACTGTTGGAAGAGTCCAGACCCACCAGTTTGCCGCGCGCGCTGCGCAGGTAGGTCATCGCCTGCTGGTGGTTGCCTTTCGCCTCTTCCAGACGCGCCAGCAACAGTAAACGCTCTGGCGATGCGTTGCTGCGCAGACCATTGGCCAGGCTTTGCGCTTTCTCCACATTGTTTTCCGCCAGCGCCACATCGATAGCGCCCACACGTGCGGCCTGATCTTCGCTGTCCCGCGTCATCAGGTAGTCATACAGCACGCCCGCTTCTTTGTTCATTTTGCCCGTTTGATACAGACGGCCCATCGCGAACATTAAATCCGTATTCTGCGGATCGTTTTGCAATGCGCGAATGAGCTTGTCGTATGCAGCGGCATAGTTGCCCTGCTCACGCAGCCGATCGGCTTCATTAATCACATAACCATTACGCACGCCCGCCAATTGCGCAGGGGTGCTGCGCGATTGCAGTTCCGGGCTGGCGACAAAACTCTGCGCTTCCTGGTTCAGACCGGCCTGGTTGAGCACGGCAACCTGATCGGCATAATCACCGGCGTTACCCTGCACACCCTGTTTCATGTTGTCACGCACCAGCGACACCGCGGTAGTCAAATCACCGGTTCGGGCCAGCATGCGCGCCAGTTTCCCGGCATCGACCGGGTTTTTCGGCGGCGTCGCCGACAGCGCTTTTAGCGTGTTAGACGCTGCGGTCATATTGCCCTGGGCGAGGTAACGTTCTGCGGTCGCCATTTGCAGGTTGTAATTCACCCGCTGCGCAAGATCGCGCATCTGGCTGTTTTGACTGGACGGAGAGATACGCGCCAGCAACGAACTGGCCTGCTGCCAGCCGCCATTCTCACTGGCAAACAGCGCCCCGGCATACAGCGAGCTGGCGCCTGCGCCGTCGCGCCCGGTGGGCATCATGACGGTTGCGCCTTCGCTCTCGCGCCCGGTTTGCTGAAGCAAGCGCGCCAGGTCAAGACGCAGCCACGGATCGTCCGGTAGTCGCGCCACACCCTGGCGTAATACGTTGATCGCCTGCTCCGTGTTCCCCGCAGCGACCAGTTGCTGTGCCTGGCGGCGCAGCGGGTCGCCAGGGGTTCCGGTGACCACACGTGGTTGCAACTTCGCCTGCAAGCCCGCTGGTAACGTATTCAGCATGGCCTGCGCTTCCGCGGCCTTGTTCTGGTCACGCAGCACGTAGTAGAGATTTTCTCGTGCCGGGGCATTCTGCGGTTGTTCGTTCAGAATGCCGCGCAGCGTCTGTTCGGCCTGGCTGTAATCTTTGTTCTGCCGCAACACATCCGCACGGAACAGTTTCGCCGCCGTTCCGCGTTCGCCACTCTGTTGCGCCAGCGGCGCAGAGAGCGCCAGCGCTTCGCTAACGTTGCCCTGTTTTAAGGCGTGTTGGGCCTGCGCCAGCTGACCGTAAAATGCCGCGTCCTCTGCTTGCGCACGGCGTTCGCCGGAGGCGTCGCCGCCCTGGCTCGCCGCGCGGTTAAGGTACTGAGCAGCAGCCTGATAGTCGCCATTGCGCTGGGCAATATAGCCCAGGCCTGCTAACGCGTCAGCATCGTCCGGGTTCGCTTGTAATACCTGGGCGAACTTCTGTTTCGCCAGGCTGCTGTCTCCGCTGTTGAGAGCGTTAAAGCCGGCCCCTTTCGCCGCGCCGCCAACATTTTTGCGATAGTACGTCTGCACTTCGCTGTCCTGTGGATGGCGCTGCAACCAGGTGTCGTAAAAACGCTCATCGCCGGGTTGCGGCCCCAGCCATAACAGCGCCTGTCGCAAACCGTCATCAGCCTCACGGCTGCCGCTGGACATCGGTTCCAGCAATAAAATCCCGTCGCGACGCGTCTCTTCACGCCAGGTCAACATTTTACCCAATGCGATACGGGCGGCCGTGTCCTGTGGATACTGCGCCACAAAACGGCGCATCTGCGACAACGCCTGCGGATAGAGCGCTTTGTCGCTCGCCATGGTCTGGTAATATTCCGGCGCCAGGCTTGGCGGCGGCGTGTCGCCGTTAAACATGCTGCGCCACGTCTCCAGCGCAGCCGGGACGTTGCCGCTACGCGCTTGCTGGCGGGCGAGCGTAAGCTGCCCCTGCGGCACCTGCGCGAGCTGTTTTGCGTTATCCAGCGCCTGCAAACTGCTGTCTCCCGGCGCAGCTTTCGCCAGTCGCGCGCGCCACTGTGCCGCAGTTTGCAGATCGCCATTTTGCTGCGCCCACAGCGCCATCAGATACATCGCCTGGGCGTTGTTGGCATCGACCATTAAGATCTTTTTCAGTGACTCCATGGCCAGATCGTCGTGGGACTTTTCATGCCAGTAATTGGCCTGATCGAACAGCGCCTTCAGCGCAGCATCATTTGCTGCGGCGTGCACCAGCCCCGGAGTGCTGAGGATCAGAGCGCCGGAGAGGCAGAATGTGGATAACCGACGGGCGGTTTTTACGCTCATGGTGGTGACCTTTTTCACTTGTCGCTCTCCGGATCAAGACGTTTACGCTCGCGTTTTTTCAGCGTGATATACAGCACCCCGCCGACCAGCGAGCCAAACAGCAACCCGAGGATCGCCAGCAACGCTGAGTGCTGGTTGGCATACCAAATCACCATCATATGCACCGGCATTTCACCGCTCGGGAATTGCTCGCCCACGCGGAAACTGCGCACGCCGGTTTCGTTGGTAATGATGGCCGCATCGCCGCGTATCCCGGCATTAATGCGCGCGGAACTGAGGTCAGCGTGCAACTGGGAGAGTTGCTCGTCGTTGCTCCCTAATGCCAGCACCACCAGCCGTTCGTCATTCCACGGTGAGCGGAAACTGACAAAACCGCGCCACGCTTCGTTAGAAGAGAAGTAGCGGTCGGCTTCAATGCCCTGCGACGCCCAGTCGCCGCTGATCCAACGGCGGATTTTCTGCCAGCTCCCCGGCGCGCGGACGCCCAGCGTGCTGTCGTGCAGAGTAAACGGTGAGTTCGCCAACAGTGCGCGGTTAAACGCGTGCTGGTCCATACCGGTAACCGCCAGCACATCGCGGTCGCGCATCAGCTCGCTATCGGTCGGTAGACCCAGTACCACACGGTTATGCCCAAGCGCAGTGCCGGTAGCATTCCCGGCGCGCGCTGTCATATCCAGCAGGGTCGCGACTTGCGTCTCTGTCGGTTGTGCGGGCAGCATCAGCAACGTTTCTGAATAGTCTGCCTGTCGGGTAAACGGAAAAGAGGCACCGACAAAGTAAGAGAGGTTCGGCAACAGGGCAAAGTGGCGGGTGTGGCTCAAATCAATCCACGAGTCGTCATCAATGCGGCTCTTGATGTTGTTATTCAGCAACGTGCTGCACGGCGCGTTCTCTTTCGGCACGATGTTGAAATAGAGCGAAAGTTGGTTGTCGCCGTAAATCATGTATGGCTCCAGCGGCATATCAAACGACTCCTGCCGCGCATCGCCACCCAGTTTGTGCCACAACGTCTCCAGCGCGCCCTGCTTGTTAACCGGCAGGTTATGCAGGAAGGCGTCGTTCAGGGTCATACTCAGCCATGAGCGCTGCTCATCAATCCAGTTTTCCGTCGGGAAGCGGTAGCCGACATGCAGCGGAATGGTTTCTCCGTCCCACAGGAAGAGATCCGGCGCTGCGCGAAACGCCACCTGCAACGGCGAATGCCAGATCCCGGTCGTAGTCAGGCTTTGATCTTTGCGGATCAACTCCGTCAATTTCACTGGGCGATCCGTCGGGATCCAGCGTGGTGCATCATACGGTTTGCTCAACGGAATAGTTTGCGCCTCCACCTCCACGGACGGCGTTTGTGCGGCAAAGTTACCGCGCGTTAAACGCCAGGCCGCAGCACGCAATTCGGTATCGTCTTTCCCGACCACCAGCAGCAGTTTGTAAACCGGGTTCGCCGGGTTATCGACAATTTTCAGTAGTGGTTGCGTGGTTTGCGGCAGCGTCAGGCCGCCGATCTGCTCGCCGGGATGACCGATCAGGATGCCGTTTTTCTCCGGCAGACGATCGTGATACGTCGCAAAAGAGACGCCGCGATAATCCACTTGGATCCCCAGCCATGAGGCGATCAATGCCGCCGCGCTAATGGTATCTGCGCTAAGTTTTGGCCCAAACGCCACAGCGATAGCCGCAGGCGTCATCTGCATGCTGTCAAAGAACGGACGCGGGAAGTGGCTCAGATCCGCACCGATATCCAGCTGTTGCCCTTCCAGTTCAAAATGCGAATCCGGTAGCACAGTGACACGGTATTTGTCGCTCAGGTCGCGCTGACACTGCATCGCGTCACCGTCATTAATTTTCACGCTCAGGCTGTTGCTGGAGACCATCAACGCAGCCGGAACATCCAGTTGATAACGAGCGATATCCCCTTCGGCGGCGCTCAGCGGTACGGTGCCCAATGGCTGACCGTTAAGCATCAGTTGCAGCGTGGCGTTACGCGCCGCCATTGCCGGGGAAATTTTTAAATTCAGCGCCAGTCGGGCATTGGTCATCACCTGGTCCAGCGGCAGGGTAAAATCCACTCCGCCCTGGAATTGCCCACCGCTCAGGGTGATGCCCTGTGGCAGGCCCATTTGCGCAATGCTGATACTGTTCACCACCGAGGGGACAAAAGTCGGCGGCGTTTGCGCCTGTGTCGGCGCGGGCAGATTGAGTGGCAACAGCGACTCAACCGGGGTTTCTTCACTGTGCAACGGGGCGATAAACAGCGCGCTCACCAACACCGCCAGCGTGGTCAGACGTTTCATACTCGCCCCTCTTCAGACGCCGTACTGGCCGCTTGTTCAGCGCGCAGACGTCGGTTTTCGCGGCGCGATGTCCAGGTCATCCAGAACAGATCAAACACGCAGCGCACAATGGTGGCCATCGAACGGAACGGATTGTCCTGCGGTTTCGGCGGGTGAATCCATGCATCGGCGCGGGAAAGCACCACCCGCACCAGCTCGCGGCGGCGCGACAGCGGAATATCATCAAACATCAGGCGGATATACTCTTCGTCACTGGCCACCGTGTTGACCGGGATGCTGATCGCCCCCGATTGCAACAGCAGCTCCACTTCTTCGATTTCATCGTTCAGATGGCGGTCATCCGGCGCGATAACGCGACAGCCACCCATCGACAAGTCTGCTGTTTTGCTGCGCGAGGTGATGCCGCTGGCATAATGCAGCAACACCGGAATATCCACATCGATACGGATCGTTTTGCGTGTCTGTCGCGTTTCACGCGCCACGGCGATGGCCGCCAGCAGGAAGATCAGACTGTACAATCCCCAACCGACGTTCAGGGCGATAACGCGCGGATCCACGCCAAAATAGTCATGGGCAAAGGCGCGCGCGAGACCGGCTATCACACCCGCGCCGAGTAACACCGCGATAATCAAATGCAGACGCACTACGCTAAAGTCGAAGTAGCCAACGTTTAACAGGCCGCCTTTATCGGTCACGTTAAATTTCCCGCGTTTCGGGAAGAACATGGTGACGACCGTCGGCAGCACAATGTGGAACGCCAGCACGATGTCGTAGATCTCCCCCCAGAAGCTATAACGGTAACGCCCGTTTAGCCGCGAGTTGACGTAGACCGACAAGAACAGATGCGGCAGCGCATACGCAAATACCAGGCTCGCCGACGAGTGAATAATGTTCAGGTTAAACAGCAGATAGGCCAGCGGCGCGGTTAAAAACGCGATGCGCGGCAGCGCGAACTGGTAATAGAGCATGGCGCTCAGGTAGCACAACCGCTGCTGGATGGTTAGCCCGCGGCCAAACAGCGGGTTGTCGAGGCGGAAAATCTGCGTCATACCACGAGCCCAACGGGTACGTTGAATCACATGCAGCACCAGGCGTTCAGTGGCCAGGCCTGCCGCCAGTGGAATATCAAGAAATGCCGAGCCCCAGCCCAGACGCTGCATTTTCAGCGCAGTGTGGGCATCTTCCGTCACGGTTTCGACGGCGAAACCACCAATCTCTTCCAGCGCGCTGCGGCGAATAACCGCACAGGATCCACAGAAGAATGTGGCGTTCCAGTTATCATTCCCCCGCTGGATTGGACCATAAAACAGCGAGCCTTCGTTGGGGATATCTCGCCCCAGCGAGAGGTTACGTTCGAACGGATCGGGAGAGTAAAAGTAATGCGGCGTCTGCACCAGCGCCAGTTTCGGATCTTTCAGGAACCCACCCACTGTAGCCTGCAGGAAAATACGGGTGGCCACATGGTCACAGTCGAACACGCAAATCAGCTCGCCGTTGGTGAGTTTCATGGCGTGGTTCAGGTTACCGGCTTTGGCGTGCGCATTATCATTACGGGTGATATAGCCTACGCCCACATCGGCGGCGAATACCGCAAACTCGCGACGTTTACCGTCGTCGAGCAGATAGATTTGCATCTTGTTGCGCGGGTAATCAATACACTGCGCCGCCAGCACTGTGTCGCGCACCACGTCCAGCGGTTCGTTATAGGTCGGAATGTAAATATCGACGGTCGGCCACTGGTTCATATCGTCCGGCAACTGGACGATTTCACGCTTCAGCGGCCATGCGGTCTGCAAATAGCTGAGCAGCAGCATCACCCAGACGTAGACTTCCGCCAGAAATAACCCCATACCGAGGATCGTTTCGACTTCGGAATTAAAATGCAGGGTTTGCGTCAGGCGGAAATACATATAACGCGTCGACAGCAATATCGACATCACTACCATAATCAGTGAGATGCTGCGCTTTTTGCTGAAGCCGAGCAGAAATAAAATACCGATACTGATCAGGCCAAAAATGTACTGTTTTTGGCTGTCCATCGGCGTAATGACCACTAAAAGGGCAACCGGAACCATTGCCAGCGCCAGCAATATATAAAGAAACTTTTTCATGGGGGTGCCCGTGAGCGTTAGAAGCCAGACATCTTAGGTTTACTGTGAACGGTACCGTCGCCGATCTTGACGCCTAAAATACCGGCGACGCGTTTGGCAATGAGTTCAATATCAAATGCCGCTGCGGAGGCCGGACTGAAGTCAAAGATGGACTGTTGCGATGCATTCGCTTCCGCAACGCTCTCATCCCGGTGCAGGACACCCAGCAGCTTATTGCCCAGGCGCTGCTCCATAAATGCCGTCACATCGCGGCTGATCTGGCGGCGGCTGTCGCTCTGATTCACCACAAAATAGTGACCGGCTCTACGGTTGAGGACTTCACCCGTCAGGCGGTTATTATCAATGTGTGGCAGCAGGGAGAGCGATGCGGTATCCGCCAGCAGCGTAACCAGATGCACATCGGCAAGCCGCGACATGGCTTTTAATGCCGCCGACGGCCCGGGAGGGAAGTCGGCAACAATAATCAGACCGGGATAATTAAGCAGCGTATTCAGCCCGCGCGTCAGGAAGTGTTCGTCGTGAGTCAGACGCTCTTCAAACGCAACACGCTCTTCCTCAGTGGCATCACCATACGGCAGAACAAAAATATTGCCGCCCGCCGTGAGGACAAACTGGCTCCAGTCGGAGGATTCCGCTGCCTTCGCCACGAAACCGCGCCCGTCAGAGAGTGGCACGCCGAAATGCAGACGCAGCGCATTTTGCACATCGAAGTCCAGCGCCAGAACTTTGCTGCCAGAACGGGCAAGAGCATACGCCAGGTTAGCCGTCAGCGTCGTTTTTCCGACGCCGCCTTTCGGCGAACAAACACAAATTAACGGCATGACGCGATCCTTTCTAACAACGATTGTAAGGGCTGATTTTTTTCAATGGCCGGTTCCGCTTCCGGTGCTTTTGGCGCAAAGAGTCGGGCAAAATTTGCGGGCTCTGAAGACGATCCACCAGAGACCGTTCGCGGTGCTGGCATTTGCATCACCGGCGCATATCTGTCTGGCTCCGGCAGATTCGCCGCAGCGTTAAACGCGGGCGCGACGGCATCAAGCTGGCTGGCGACATCTTTAAAAATGGAGGCCGACGGCACAGGCGTCACGTCACGGAGAACCGGAACGGCAAGCGGAGCCTCTTCTTCGGCGTTGATGGCGAAGAGATCGGGCTCAACGGCATGAGGAACCGGAACGGACACATGACCGCCCATTGCCAGCGTGGAGGTTTCGGTTGCAGGAGAAAGCTGATTAATAATGGTCCAACTGCCCTGGTCGTGTGCTAAGTGCTGTGCAGAGAGATCCTTGAAATCGTGTTTCTGGTTACGAGTCTTGTCCTTGAACCTCTGCAAATCATCGTAATGATTCATAGTTATTCTCATGATTTACAAAAAAATATTGTACCCACCACCGCCATGATCTTAGTGACCTGGTATAGGTAGTCGTATGATTTTTTATTTTCGCGGTGCTGTCGTGCGCGGGTACGTGATAACGCGTTTTCTATTATCCACAGCCTGTTTTTGCGGTTGAAATTGTAGCGCCGCTAACACACTGTTAATTTCCAGCAAATATATAAATATTCTCTATACATGTGCTATCTTTTTTTTTCACAATTACCATTACAGCATTTACGACTATAAAAAAGCGTCATCAATAGATGAATAAATCAACTTAAATAAAATTTATATATTTCTGAATTAATTTTAATTAAATCAATAGAATAATAAACTGCGATAAATAACTATTGGTTTAATTTTTTATTACTTACCGAAATATTTTGAAATAAAAATTTGCAGTTAAAAAAGCCGTAATTAATCTAACTCGTTCTTACTGCTGGACTTATTCCGAAACTACCTTTTTTGGCAGTTTTTTGGAAATATTTAAAATAAACCGGAATTTTACTCAGTTTTTAAGATTATCGCCAGAGTGGGGAAAGGATAAAAAAAGCCCGGTAAATAGACGTTACCGGGCAGTACGTTACAGCGATGTTTATGCCAGCGGTTTCTCGCCGTTCTCGTCCTGGTCAACCGCAAAACAGGCAACCAGCTGACCGCCGTAGTCCTTCAGTTGCGGCTGCAACTGGGTGCAGGGTCCAAAACGGCGACGGCAGCGGGCGTTAAATGCGCACCCCGGCGGTGGATTCAGCGGGCTTGGCAGCTCACCGGTCAGTTTAATACGCTCGCGACGCTCATCCGGGTTCAGACGTGGTGTTGCCGACAGCAGCGCCTGCGTGTACGGATGGCGTGGATTGGAGAATATCTGATCTTTGGTGCCCTTCTCCACGCAGCGGCCGAGGTACATCACCATCACTTCATCGGCAATGTGCTCAACGACCGACAGATCGTGAGAAATAAACACATAAGACAGCCCCAGGTCCTGCTGCAAATCCATCATCAGGTTCAGTACCTGCGCACGCACGGAAACGTCCAGCGCGGAGACCGGTTCATCGGCAATCACCACGTCCGGGTCGAGCATCAGGCCGCGGGCAATGGCAATACGCTGGCGCTGCCCACCCGAGAACATATGTGGGTAGCGATCGTAATGCTCGGTTTTCAGGCCGACTTTTGCCATCATCGCCAACGCTTTTTCCCGGCGCGCTTCTTTGCTCAGAGCCGTGTTAATCAGCAACGGCTCTTCGAGGATTTGCCCCACTTTTTTACGTGGGTTCAGCGAACCATACGGGTTCTGGAAAACGATCTGAATTTTCTGGCGGCGCAGCTTTTGCGCATGCGGATCGTGCTTAAGCAGATCCTGACCTTGATAATAGAGTTCCCCCCCGGTTGGGGTTTCGATCATCGTCAGCAGACGACCAAGCGTGGATTTACCACAGCCAGACTCGCCCACCACCGCGAGGGTTTTACCGCGCTCCAGCGTAAATGAAACGCCATCCAACGCTTTGACCAGGCGCTCCGGGGCAAACAGCCCTTTCTTCACCGGGTAGTGTTTCTTCAGGTCGATAGCCTGCAACAGCGGCTGTTGCGAGGTGGCCTCGTGCGTACTCATAGTGTCGGCCTCCCGGCGTCATCGAGTGGGTAGTGGCATTTAGACTGACGGCCGCCGTCGACGGTGTTCAGCTCAGGCTCTTGCTCACGGCATTTGTCCGTTGCATAGGGGCAGCGCGGGTTGAGCAGGCAACCGGTCGGGCGGTCATATTTGCCCGGCACCACACCCGGCAATGACGCCAGACGGGCTTTGTCCTGCGCGAACTCCGGCAGCGCGCGCAGTAGCGCCTGCGTATAGGGGTGACGCGGCGCACGGAAGATATCGCGCGCTTCGCCGGTTTCCACTACCTGGCCTGCATACATCACAATGATTTTGTGCGCCGCTTCCGCCACCAGCGCCAGATCGTGGGTAATCAGGATCAGCGCCATATTCTCTTTTTGCTGAAGCTCCAGCAAAAGTTCGATGATCTGCGCCTGAATCGTTACATCCAGTGCGGTGGTCGGTTCATCGGCAATCAGCAGTTTTGGCTGGCAGGCTATCGCCATCGCGATCATGACACGCTGACTCATCCCTCCAGAAAGCTGGTGCGGGTAAACGTCCAGACGCGAGGCTGGATCGGGAATACCCACCTGCGTCAGCAGGTCAATCGCGCGCTGACGTCGGGTTTTTTTATTCCCGCCCTGGTGCACTTTGATGGCTTCCATGATCTGGAAGCCGACCGTATAGCACGGGTTCAGGCTGGTCATAGGATCCTGAAAAATCATCGCCACTTCAGAGCCCACTAAACTGCGGCGTTCTTTTTCCGAAATGCGTTTCAGATCCTGGCCGTTGAACTCCAGCTTGTCGGCCATCACGCGACCGGGGAAGTCAATCAGTCCCATGATTGCCAACGAGCTGACGGATTTTCCGGAGCCGGACTCGCCGACGATGCCGACCACTTCGCCCTGGTTTACGCTATAGCTAACGCGGTCTACGGCGCGGAACTCGGAGCCCACGTCGCCGAAGTGCACCGATAATTTATCTACATTTAATAACGCCATCTCGAACCTCTTACTGCTTCAGTTTGGGATCGAGCGCATCGCGCAGGCCGTCACCCATCAGGTTAAATGCCAGCACCGTCAGCAAGATCGCGACGCCCGGGAAGGTCACGACCCACCAGGCACTTTGTGCGAACTGCAACACGTCGGAGAGCATGGTGCCCCACTCCGGTGTTGGCGGCTGCGCACCCATGCCAAGGAAGCCAAGGGCGGCCATATCGAGAATGGCGTTAGAGAAACCGAGCGACGCCTGAACAATCAGCGGCGCAAGGCAGTTCGGGAAAATGTTAATGAACATCTGGCGCATCGCCCCCGCACCGGCGACGCGGGAGGCAGTCACATAGTCGCGATTCACCTCCACCAGCACGGCGGCGCGGGTGAGTCGGACATAATGTGGCAACGCCACAAAAGTAAGCGCCAGCGAGGCATTGACTATCGACGGACCAAAAATGGCCACCAGAACCAGCGCCAGCAACAAGCTCGGCAGGGCCAGCATAATGTCGACAATGCGCATGATAACGTTGTCGATAACACCGCCAAAGTAACCTGCGACCAGGCCAAGGATGATACCGGCAATCAACGACAGCACCACCACCAGACAACCGACCAGCAGCGACAGGCGCGCGCCGAACATCAAACGCGACAACGTATCGCGGCCCACATCATCCGTCCCCAGAATGTGCGACCAGGTGCCGCCATCCTGCCAGACCGGTGGCGCGAGCAGCGCATCACGGAATTGATCCGCCGGGTTATGCGGTGCCAAGTAATTGGCGAACACGGCGATAATCAGCATGATAAGAACGTAAACCAGCCCTACAACGGCGCCTTTGTTACGTTTGAAATAGTGCCAGAACTCCTGCAACGGGGTCATCGGTACCGGTGCGGTTACAATTTTATTTTCAGTGACTTGTGACATGATGGCCCCTTACTTCTTATGCCGGATACGCGGGTTCACCACGCCGTAGAGCAGGTCGACCAGCAGGTTGACGAGGATGATCATCGTCGCGACCAGTAATACCCCACCCTGAACAACCGGATAGTCGCGGCGTTGCAGCGCATCAATCAGCCAGCGGCCAAGGCCCGGCCAGGAAAAGATGGTTTCGGTCAGAATAGCGCCCGCCAGCAACGTGCCGACTTGCAGACCAATAACCGTCACCACCGGCAACATCGCATTACGCAGGGCATGAACAATAATCACGCGCATACGGGTCAGCCCTTTTGCACGCGCGGTACGAATATAATCTTCACCCAGCACTTCCAGCATTGAGGAGCGCGTCATACGCACAATCACCGCCAGTGGAATCGTACCGAGCACAATGGCCGGCAGGATCATATGCGCGAGGGCGTCAATAAAGTTCCCCTCTTCCCCCCAGATGGCGGTATCGATCAGCATAAACCCGGTGAGAGGGTTACTGTCGTCGAGGAACACCATATCGCTGACACGCCCGGAGACCGGCGTCAGGTTGAGTTGCACGGATACCAGCATGATAAGCATCATGCCCCACCAGAAGATTGGCATCGAATAACCGGTCAGCGCGAGGCTCACTGCGGTGTGATCGAAAATGGAACCGCGCTTCACGGCAGCCATAACGCCGACCGGAATACCTACGGCAACGGCAAAAATCATGGCGCAGATACCGAGTTCAAGCGTCGCTTTAAAACGCGGCACGAACTCGTCCCACACCGGAAGACGGCTCTTGAGAGAGAGACCTAAATCACCATGCAGTACGCCCCATACATAATGGACGTACTGTTCCCAGAGCGGCTTGTCGAGCCCAAGCTCGGCCAGCAACTGGGCGTGACGCTCAGGAGAGATACCACGCTCACCTGCCATGATCATCACCGGATCGCCGGGGATCATATGGACAAAGGCAAAGGTGAGAAGGGTGATACCGATAAACGTGGGGATAACCAGCCCCAAACGTCGGAGAATGAACTGCAACATAACCCGGATTCTCAGTAGTGACGCAGCGCCTGGCGACGATGCATCTGTATTGCTCACAAATGTAAATTCCCTGCAAGCAGGAAATACGCTTACCCCCTCTCCCCGGAGGGAAGAGGGGGTAAAGCTTCGTGCTTTTTATTCGACAGACACGTTTTCGAAGTGGTGTTTGCCTAATGGGTCAACCACGTAGCCTTTGACTTCTTTACGCACTGGCTCGTAAACGGTGGAGTGTGCCACGATCAGCGCCGGAGCCTGGTCATGCATCACTACCTGCGCCTGTTTGTAAAGTTCAATACGCTTGTTGTGGTCGTCGGTGGCACGCGCCGGTTGAATCAGATCTTCAAACGGTTTATAGCACCAGCGGGAGTAGTTGGAGCCATCTTTTGCCGCAGCGCAGCTAAACAGGGTGGCGAAGAAGTTATCCGGATCCCCGTTGTCGCCGGTCCAGCCCATCATCACCGCCTGGTGTTCGCCTGCTTTCGCACGCTTCAGGTATTCACCCCACTCGTAAGTGACGATCTTGGCCTGCACGCCGACTTTCGCCCAGTCAGCCTGAATCATCTCTGCCATACGGCGAGCGTTCGGGTTGTACGGACGCTGTACCGGCATCGCCCACAGCTCAACGGTAAAGCCTTTATCCTGACCGGCTTCTTTCAGCAGTTGTTTCGCCTTCTCAGGATCGTAGGTGTAATCTTTAACGTCGTCGTTATAGCCCCACATGGTCGGCGGGATCAGGTTTTTCGCCGCAACGCCCGCGCCTTGGTACACCGCTTTGATGATCGCTTCTTTATTCACCGCGTAAGTCAGCGCCTGACGCACTTTCACGTCATCAAACGGTTTTTTCTCGGTGTTGAAAGACATGTAGCCGACGTTCAGACCCGCCTGCTCCATCAGGTTGATACTTTTGTCTTCCTTCATGCGCGCAATGTCAGCCGGGTTCGGGTACGGCATAACCTGGCATTCATTTTTCTGCAGTTTTGCATAACGTACAGAGGCATCAGGCGTGATGGAGAAGACCAGACGGTCAATTTTCGGCTTGGTACCCCAGAAGCCTTCAAACGCTTTGTACAGAATGCGGGAGTCTTTCTGGTACTGCAGCAGTTGGAACGGACCGGTACCGATCGGATCGAGGTCAACTTTCTCCGGGGTGCCTGCTTTCAGCATGTTGTCTGCGTATTCTTTGGACAGGATGGAAGCAAAGTCCATTGCCAGGTCAGCCAGGAACGGCGACTCAGGACGCGTCAGCACGAACTGCACCGTGTGATCGTCGACTTTCTTCACTTCGCTAATCAGGTCTGGCAGCCCCATGCCTTCAAAGTATTCGTAGCTGCCACCAGAGACTTTGTGGTACGGGTTTTGCGCGTTTTTCTGACGATCAAAAGAGAACACGACGTCGTCAGCGTTGAATTCACGCGTCGGTTTGAAATCTTTGTTGTTCTGCCACTTCACGCCTTTACGCAGGTGGAAAGTGTAGGTTTTGCCATCGGCGCTGACGTCCCACTTTTCAGCCAGACCCGGAATGACTTCAGTGGTGCCGGTTTTAAATTCTACCAGACGGTTATAGATCGGCACTGAGCTGGCATCGTAAGTAGTACCAGAAGTGAAAAGCTGTGGGTTGAAGCCTTCAGGCGAACCTTCAGAACAATAAACCAGGGTTTTTGCTTGCACGCTGGCCGCGACGGTCATTGCCACCAGGCTAAGACCGAGCTTCAGCATCCCTGACTTCTTCAAGGAAATACTCATTGATTCTGCTCCAATGTGATATGTGTTGTTACCCATGCATGGGTATATCCGACAGGCCTTTATTAGTTTTTTACCCGGTCTGGTCGGTAGTGCCCGAGGGCGTTATGAGAGATGGGGATTCCTTTCACAAGGTTGACTGAGTTGCAGTACAGATTCTCCTTGAAATGCCCCTCATGCCCTACAATCTGTCAACAGAATGTCAAAACGTCAATACAGGTAACCGGGATTTACACCGGCGGTGAGAATCCGCAGACAAAGTTTAAAAAAACTTCAAGCCTCTATTTTCAGCAGAGAAAATTGTGCTACCGCCATGATGGCAGAATAATCACCTTGCTATCAGAAAGTATCCAGTGATTAACATTCATCCAGATTATGAAAAAATTCTTACGGAATGCTGAATATATGAGCGATTAATACCGAGAACGTTAAAACGCACAGCGTAATATGCTGACTCTATCTATAAGCAACGCGAAAAAAGATTCATCTATATATAAAAAAATACAATGGAATATCTCACAAAACAGGGAGCTGGCAGTGAGAAGTGAGGATAAGGGCGATTTCAGACGCCCTTGTCCGGTTTCGTTTGTATCGGTAGGTCAGATTACCCTGCCGACAGGATCGTTCAGCGCGGAAAGAGAAGATGAAGCCGTACTCAGGCAAATTTTTCAAAGGCAGAAAGCAAAAAACCCAACCTCGCGGTTGGGTTTTTCTGAATTTGGTCGGTGATAGAGGATGACTCGCCACTGTGTGGCTCGCCCTGCGGGCCGTTGCTGAAGCAACGTTCTCTCGCTACGCTCGGGTCGAACCTCCACCCCCGGAGGTTCTCATCCTCTTTTCAGAGGCAGAAAGCAAAAAACCCAACCTTCCGGTTGGGTTTTTCTGAATTTGGTCGGTGATAGAGGATTCGAACCTCCGACCCCTTCGTCCCGAACGAAGTGCGCTACCAGGCTGCGCCAATCACCGAATGCGGGGCGCATCTTACTGCCCCCAACATGCTCCGTCAATCCCTTAATGTAAAAAAGCGTACTGACTGATGATAAAGCCAGCAGAGCACTTACTTCGCGGGCTGAGCCGGGAGATGGCACCAGTTGTTGTTCTCGTTTATCCCGCCATTCGGCGAGGTGTAACCGAGGCATCCCATAATGGTGTCATACAGTTCAACGTGGCGGCGCGCAGTCTTGTACTCCGCCTGTTGCTTCAGTTGAGCAAACATCTTCGCCTTGTCCGGATCCTGTAAGTACTTATCCGACATCCACACCATCATCGGCACGCGGAACTGCTCTGGTGGTGCCATTTTACGCGGCGTACCGTGCAGGTGCTCTTTATCGTTAATAGACTCACCATGGTCAGCGGCATAGAAGATAATCGCTTTACGGTCACGCAGCTTATCGATCACCGTATCGATAAACGAATCTACATAGGTCACCGAGTTATCATACGAGTTAATCAACTCCTCTTTGCTGCATTTACCCGAGGCCTGACACTCCGGTGTCCACTGCGCGAAACTGCGCGGATAACGCTGGGTGTAGTTAAAGTGCGACCCTTTGGTATGCAAGATAATCATGTGCTTACCATTTTTCTTATTGTCCAGCGAGCGTTGCATCTCATCGATAAGCAACATGTCATCCACGCTTTTGCCGCGGTTGCGCGGCTCCGCGCCAATCTGTTCACGGTAGGCAATGTTATCTGCCATTGTGTTGCTGTAGAACCACATCTCGCTTTGCATTGCATATAAATCAGTGGTGAATCCCAACTGCTTGAGTACAGAAAAAACATTTTGCTCTTTCAACGTGCGTTGCGGGTTATCATCCGCACCGCCTTCACGGACAAACATGCAGCGCAACGAGAGTTTTGTCGCCGTATCGCAAGACTCACCGCGAAACGCGACAAGATTTTTCTCCTGCGCCAGTTTCGGCGTGGTATTACGGGAGTAGCCCAGCATGCCCATATGATCCCAGCGCGTGGTCTCACCGATAATAAACACCACCCAGGTATCGTCGATCCCCTTCGGCGCCACGTAGGTAAATTTTGTCGCCGGGTTTATCAGCGATTTATTGTCCGAGGATTCATCCACCTGCGCCCAGGCATAGAGCCCCAGTGCAGAGAGCCAGTTCGACGGTAAATAGGAGTTCGCCACCACGCCGCCATAGCTTGGCATATCGACGCCAGAGATTTTCTCGTCATCTTTTTGCTGCATATCGAGCAGGCGAATCGGTCCCCAGACCATTAACCCCGCCAGCACCACCACCGTGACGCTGCGAAGGCGCTGCCCCGGAGTGTGCAACTGGCGCAGTAAGGTATAACGGCAGCGGTTGCTCCAGATAAACAGCAGCGGAAGCGCGCTGACCATCACCACCCAGACAATAAGCCGCCAACCCACCACTTCCTTCGATAAATCGATATCGGTGGTCATCACTGAGGCAATAATGCCATAGCCAATCACCACGTTGAGGAAGGTCATATAGAAGCTGGCGCTGGCGGAGAACAACACGACCAGCGAGGCCAGTACACGCCAGGCGCGACGGCCGAATAACGACAACACACGCAGTAAGAAAAACGTGACCAGTACCGTACCAACAAGTTCGACTACCGCAGAGAGTCCTTTCAAAACGGTGAACGCTTGCGCATAACCGTCAAACCGACGGTAAAAAACTGCGCTATTCATAAACAGACCGATATACAACGCCAGAAAGAAGCTCAGCTTCTGCTGGGTCATCGTTTTGATGTAACTCATGCAAACAACCCTGGTAAAGGGGAAGAATACGCTCCTGACAAACGTCGACCAGTAACGGATGCAGGCTAATATGTCGCGGTGGAAGTTAACACAGGAAACTTCTAAAGCGCGGTAAGTAGACCATAGCGGGGCGGAAAAGTGTCAACCGGGAGTGCTCGCCGACCACATATTTACAAAAATATCAGGTCGGCGTCAGAAAAATGTCACTGAAAGCGGTTATCAGGAGGTGATAACGTTAAGCTTAACGTCAATGTTACCGCGTGTTGCATTGGAGTAGGGGCAAACAATGTGCGCTTTTTGCACCAGCGCTTCGGCTTCCTGATGATCCATGCCTGGCAGGTGAATGTCGAGTTGCGCTTCGATACCAAAGCCGGTCGGCAACGGGCCAATGCCTACCTGTCCCTCAATGTATGCCTCCTGCGGTACTTTCTTTTTCTCTACCGAGGCAACGTGTTTCAGTGCGCCAAGAAAACAGGCAGAGTAGCCCGCAGCAAAGAGTTGCTCCGGATTGGTGACTTCGCCGCCTGCCCCGCCCATCTCCTTCGGCACACCCAGTTTCACATCCAGCACACCATCAGAAGAGACCGCGCGACCATCACGGCCTCCGGTTGCTTTGGCTTTCGCACGGTAAACTACTTTTTCTAAAGACATGTAAGACTCCTTCTGTTGGAAGAACCTGACAAGTAAGGATAGTCGCTCTGGCGGAAATTTGCGGTAGGGACAAAAAAACCGCCGTTGCAGCGGCGGTTTTCAGACAGCGAAGACGATTCAGGCATGGGCTTCTTTATAGAGGCGGCGTTGCGGTTGACGAATGGTGCTCGACAGCGCCAACGACACAATCAGCAGGGCAAAGATAACGCAAAAAGTGACATAAAAGCCGCCAAACAGCGAGGCGATAATCGAACCGCAAATACTGCCAATACCAAAGCCCAGATAAATCACCCCGTAGTTTTTCGCCAGGTTGTTCAGGCCGAAGAACTCGCTCACCAGTGACGGGAATACGGTGATGGTGCCGCCAAAGTTAAACGCAACACAGGCAATAGCGGCGAAGAACGTTGTGGCATTCAACGGTGCGAACAGCAGTGCCGCCATTCCCACCAGCGAAATCACCTGGCCGAGGGTGATCACGCGGATACGTGCCATCTTGTCAGACAGGATCCCCAGTACCAGGCGGCCGCTCAGGTTGGCAATGGCAATCACCGTCACCGCATTAGCAGCTGTCGCCACATCCAGATGCACCATGCCCTGCGCAATATCTTTCGCCACACCAATCACATACAGGCCGCTCATGCAGGCGGTCAGGAACATCACCGCCAGCATCCAGTACTGCGGTTTACGCATTGACTGCGCCAGCGTGAAGTCATTTTCCACAACACCGTTGACGGAGGCGGTTTTCTGCAGTGGAGCATCGGTCATCAAGGTGGCACCGAACACAATCATTACCAGCACCATCGCCCCCCAGATCATAAAGGTGTTTTCCAGACCAACGGTGGCAAGCAGGTGGCTGTCGATAAATTTGAATCCCAGACTGCCAAGACCATAAGAGCCAATGGAAAAGGCCGAAATCAGCCCTTTGCGTTCCGGGAACCATTTAACACAGTTGGAGAGGGTTAACAGATAACCTGCGCCGTCCGCCAACCCGACCAGCACGCCTGCGCTGAGCCACAACATCAGCAGGCTATGGGAGTGTGCTGTCAGAAAGAAACCCATACCAAGCAGGATCCCGGAGGCCATCGTGACGCGTTTTACACCAAAACGTTCCTGTAATTTACCGGCCACAGACGACGAGAGCGCCAGACCCAGGCTCAGCAAACCAAAGGAGAAAGCCACCTGGCTTACCGGCTGATCCAGCTTTTCCGCCAGCGAACTATTGAACAGACTCCAGGTATAAACAGACCCTAACGCAAATTGCGTAATGATAGTGCCGACCAGCGTCAGCCAGCGCGTGCGATTAACAGTTGAAGTATTCATGGCAGTCGTCCTGCAGAAAGTAAAAAAGAATTCACTGCAGACAACCATAACGAAGCGCATTTCATGCCAGGGTGAAAAAGGCATGAAATGCAGTAAGGAGGGAATGAAATGCATCTGTACGGGAATGAACGGCACAGTGAAAATTCACCGTCGCCATTTGCTTATGTGAGTTAGTGCATACTATCGACAGAACACGCGCCGTTATTGTTTCTCAAGTGTAAAATATTTGTTTTAAATACACTTAAAAACGCGCACTTACACCCATGCTATAAAGGTAATTCAGCCCGAGGGTCTCATTTTCTGACTGCGACATCGACGCATAGGCAGCCAGGTGTCTGCTCAGCAGCATATCTGCCCCGAGGGAGACATCCAGCCAGTTGCCGTACTGATTAGCGGGAGTGAGACGGGAAACGCCGGACTGACTCTTCCAGACGTTTTCGCCAACTTGCTGGTTATAGCTAACTTGCGCCCAGGGGCGCAGATCGCCGAAGCGGCTATCCAGGCGCCATCCCAGAGAGCTGACGCTGGCATGCCACAGCGGATCGCTGTACTGCATGGTGGTCGCGCTGTCGCCGAATTCGTTATACATTGAAGTCATTGAACCATCGTAATGCCACACCGCTACCGGCCCCGTTGTCACATCACGCGCCAGCGGGAAATTCAGCCCCACACTCATGGTATTAGTGGCATCCAGCGGTGTGTCATCTGGCAGGTTAAAAGCAATGCCCGGCGAATTCTGCGTGGAGCGGATACGCTCTTCCAGAATGTCGTTGTAGCGCGGCTGGCGTTCGCTATCCCAGATATAGCGTTCAGGCGGCGTACTCTGATGCCCGGTAACAGAATATTCTTGCTGCCAGGCTATTGCCGCCTGGCAAAAAAAGAGACAGACAGGCACCAGTGCAAGCGAGAGGCCACTATTGGTTATTCTCATCAATATGCGACTCCAGAAAAAGAGCCGGATCCGGCGTAATAGTTATCGTTTTTGGCGGGTCTATAACCCTTATTTAACTATTGCCTTTTTAACACACTCGTCAAGACAGGCTGACGATTATTTGAATATATCGCGAACGGAGTAACACTATGCAACGTTGTGGTTGGGTCACTCAGGATCCGCTCTATCTTGCTTACCACGATACGGAGTGGGGAGTTGCGGAAAAGGACGGCAAAAAATTGTTTGAAATGATCTGCCTGGAAGGGCAACAGGCCGGGTTGTCGTGGATCACCGTATTGAAAAAACGCGAAAATTACCGCAACGCGTTCCATCAGTTCGACCCTGAACGTGTGGCAGCAATGACGGCTGAGGATGTGGAACATCTGCTGCAAAATGCCGGAATTATTCGCCATCGCGGCAAGATTGAAGCGATCATTGGCAACGCCCGCGCCTACCTGTCGATGGCGCAAAACGGCGAATCATTTTCAGATTTTGTCTGGGGCTTCGTCGACCACACACCGCAAATCACAAGCGCTGCCGCACTGAGTGAAATCCCAACGTCAACACCTGCGTCAGATGCATTATCAAAGGCGCTAAAAAAACGCGGCTTCAAATTCGTCGGCACCACCATCTGTTACTCCTTTATGCAAGCCTGCGGTCTGGTTAACGATCATATTACCGGCTGCCTCTGCCACCCCGGGGGACAGCATGATCCGCGCGTGGCGTAGTCAGGATCTGTCACCGCTGCTGAACTTATGGCTGGAAAGCACTATCTATGCGCATCCGTTTATTGAGGTGCGCTACTGGTACGAGAGCGAAGCGCTGGTGCGCGACGCTTACCTTCCGTCGGCGAAAACCTGGGTATGGGAAAAAAACGGGACACTGGAAGGGTTTATCAGCGTTATGGATGCGCAGTTTATTGGCGCGCTGTTCGTGCGCCCTACCGCCATAGGCCAGGGAATTGGTAAGGCGCTGATGGATCATGCCAAACAGCGCTTTCCCTGGCTAAGCCTTGAGGTGTATCAGAAAAACGAACGGGCGGTGAACTTCTACCATGCGCAGGGTTTTCGTATTGAAGACAGCGCATGGCAGGAAGAAACACACCACCCGACGTGGATCATGAACTGGCAGGCGGATCAAACGCCGTCAGCGTAAGCGGCGGGCCCTGGTATTTCTCTACCCATGCCAGCGCCGTATTACCCGCGCAACCGTTGCCCAGACGCGAGCTGGGCAAATCTTTGGTCAGCACGTTCACCGCACCGTTTTTACAGATGCCCCCCGCCGCCGGATCGAGATCCGGCCATGCACCTTCATGAATGCAGATAACGCCAGGCTTAATGCCTTCAGTCACCACGGCACCGGCCAACACCTGGCCGCGCCCATTCCACACACGCACCACATCGCCCGCCGCAATGCCCCGCGCCCGGGCATCCTGTGGATGCATGGTCACCGGTTCGCGGCCTGCGACGGCATATTCCTCACGCAAGCGGCTAAAGTTGAGCTGACTGTGCAGGCGATGCGCCGGATGCGCAGATAACACCTGCAACTGCTGCGGTTTGGCGTTACCGTGCCATTCGTCCGGCTCCAGCCACATCGGATGCGGCGGGCAATCCGCATAACCAAAGCTTTGGATACGTTGCGAGAAGATTTCGATTTTCCCACTCGGCGTTTTCAGCGGATTCGCTTGCGGGTCGCGGCGGAAATCGCCAAAGCGCACGAAGCGCGCGTTCTGCTCACTCTCCGGCATCTCAATCAACTGATTGGCTTGCCAGAATGCATCAAATGGCGGCAGCGTCACGTGCTGGCTGGCTCCGCGCTGTGCAGCGATGTTATAAAACGTCTCCAGCCATTGCAGTTCGCTTTTCCCTTCCGTAAAACGCTCGCGGCCGCCGGCTTCCCAACGCTCGCTCAACTCAGCAAACACCGACCAATCATCCCGCGCTTCATACTGCGGCGCGACGACCTGTTTCATCGGCACCAGGTGCTGGTTGCTGTAATCGCCGGTCATGGTCAGATCGTTGCGTTCAAACGAGGTGGTAGCGGGCAACACGATATCGGCGTGCTTCGCCGCCGCCGTCCAGAAGCATTCGGAAATGACCACCAACTCTGGCTTCTGCCAGGCGCGGATGAGCCGGTTGGTATCCTGATGGTGGGTAAAGTTAGCGCCGCCTGCCCACCAGACAAAGCGGATATCCGGAAAGTGGCGATCCATCCCGTTGTGCTGGTACGGCGCACCGGGGTTTTCCAGCGCCTCAATAATGCGGGCAACGGGAATTTTATCCACCGCATCGACACCGTCTCTCACCGTACCCTGCATGGATGCCAGCACCGCTGCACGTCGCGTCGGGTTACCGCCATTCGCGAAATGGTAAGAGAGACCAAAACCCCCGCCAGGGGTGCCAATCTGCCCGAGCATGGCAGCGAGGGTGACCAGCATCCAGTGTTTTTGCTCGCCAAACTGCTGGCGCTGCATCCCCCACCCCGACATCAGCATCGTGGTATTTTCGTGGAAAATAGTGGCCAGTTCGCGGATTTTAGCCGCCTCTATGCCGCAAATACTTGCTGCCCATTCAGCAGTTTTTGCCACGCCATCGCGCTCACCGGTCAGGTAAGTGGCGAACGTGTCGTAACCGACGGTACAACGGGAGAGAAAGTCGTCATCCTGCCAGCCATTCTCCACCAGCGTATGGGCGATACCGAGCATTAAGGCCACGTCCGTGCCCATGTGCGGGGCAATCCACTCAATACTCTCACCGAAGAAGTCGACGGTTTCCGAGCGCATCGGATCGATGCAGATGACCCGCTTGCCGCTTTTGCGCAGCGCGTCAAAGTAAGGGATGCCCTGCTCATCGGTGGCGTTCCAGGCAATCTTCAACGTATTGAGCGGGTTAGCGCTCCACAGCACCACCACATCGCTGTGTTCAAGGATCAACGGCCAGCTGGTCTGCTGCTGGTACACTTCGTTGCTGCCGACGACGTACGGCATAATCGCCTGCGCGGCCCCGGTGGAATAATCCCCAAGATGCCCGGTGTAGCCACCTGCCAGACTCATATACCGCTGTAACAACGTCGCCGCTTTGTGCAGCACACCGTTCGAGCGCCAGCCGTAGGAACCGGCAAAGATGGACGCCGGCCCGTACGTGTCGCGAATACGTTTATGCTGTCGGTGAATCAGCTCCAGCGCCTCATCCCAACTCACGCGTACAAACTCATCCTGCCCACGGACACCCTGCGGGTTTGAGGGCGAGGCCAGAAAACCTTTCCGCACCATTGGATAGCGCACACGCGTTTCGCTATGTACCTGATCCTGCACCACGGTTTGCAGTGAGTTGGGGTGACGGGTTGGCAGTGCGCCACGGGACGCGAGGACCTTTTCGCCGTCAGTGTCGACCAGCATAGGCCCCCAGTGGGCTGCCGTTAGAATCGTTTTGATAGCAGGGTTTGCCAAAGCGCGCTCCTGAATAGCTTGCAGGTGGCGGCGGTTGTTCGCCGCTTTGAATGTATCCTTCTTTGCGTTCTATCATCCACGGCGGCGGCGAGATAGCAAAGAATTAAACGTCATGACGCCCTCACTGCGGGTGATAAGCAACGTGCAGAGCTTATCTTAGTGCTTGATTGCCCGCCATTTCGCGCTAAGGTGTGGGCACATATTCACGTTCATGACGAAGGAAGCAATCATGGCGAAAACGACGCGCGCCACCATCAGCGATGTCGCAAAAGCAGCGAAAACGGGCAAAACCAGTATTTCCCGCTATTTGAACGGTGAAAAACACCTGCTTTCCGACAATCTGCTGGCGCGAATTGAACAGGCGATCGCCGAATTGGATTACCGCCCAAGCCTGATGGCGCGCGGACTGAAACGCGGGCGCACGCGCCTTATCGGTCTGATCATCGCCGATATCACCAATCCCTATTCCGTGCATGTGTTAAGCGGCATCGAAGCGGCGTGCCGTGAAAAGGGGTTCACCCCGCTGGTGTGTAACACCAACAACGAAGTGGATCAGGAACTGCACTATCTCGATCTTCTGCGCAGTTACCAGGTGGAAGGTATTGTGGTCAACGCGGTGGGGATGCGTGAAGAGGGGCTGAATCGCCTGCAACAATCGTCGCTGCCAATGGTGTTAATCGATCGCAAAATCCCTGACTTTGCCTGCGATGTTGTCGGGCTGGATAACACGCAAGCCGCCACCACCGCGACCGAACATCTCATTGAACAGGGTTTTGAAGCGTTGCTGTTTCTGAGCGAACCGCTGGGCACGGTGAATACCCGCCGCGAGCGGCTGAGCGCCTTTCACACCACCCTCGCCCGCTACCCAGGTATGGTGGCGGAAAACGCCGAAACACCGCTGCATGAAGCCGCGCAAATGGACAATACTCTGCGCCAGTTTCATGCCAGCCACCGGGGAATGCGTAAAGCGATCATCTCCGCCAACGGCGCGCTTACCCTGCAGGTTGCCCGCTCGTTGAAGCGCATTGGTCTGAACTGGGGCAGCGATATCGGTTTGCTCGGTTTTGATGAACTGGAGTGGGCCGAGCTGGCAGGAGTGGGTATCACCACTCTCAAACAGCCAACCTGGCAAATCGGTTATGCTGCCGTAGAGCAGGTGGTTCGCCGTATTGAAGGCCACAGCGACACGGTGCGCGAACAGGTTTTCTCCGGTGAACTGATCGTTCGCGGCTCCACATCCCGCTAATAACCTTCGTGATGGCGATCATAATTTCACCATTGTGATCTTTTCTTTGGAACCGGTTCCATCTAGCGTTAAAGGCAGATGAACGCAATGTCGATGCCTGGAGCCGGACTATGCCAAGAAAAATTATCGTCGTCACCACCGCCTACGGCCATGACTACCTTCACGCGCAGGGTGGGCAGATTGCCGTCCTGCCGATCATTGCCAATGCGGGTGCCGACGGCGTGGAAATCCGCCGTGAACTGCTGAGCGACGAGGAACTGGCGCATCTGCCTTCGCTGGCGTTCGCCGTCGAAGTCAACAATCTGCTGGCCTGTTATTCTGCTCCCGAGCCGCTGTGCCTGGCAGATGGGGCGCTCAATCCCTGTTTACCCGCGCTGCTGGAAGAAACACGCTTGCTCAACGCGCTGTGGCTGAAAGTCTCGCTTGGTCATTTTCAGGACAGTGCCGTGCTGGCAACGTTGGGCGACTGGCTGGCGAGCAGTGGGGTTGCGCTGGTGGTGGAAAACGATCAAACAGCATGCGGCACACTGGCGGCGATGCAACGTTTTCAGGCAGCCTGCCAGGCCCAAGCTTTGCCGGTCACGCTGACCTTTGATACCGGCAACTGGTTATGGGCAGGAGATGCGCCTGAACAGGCCGCCCGCCAGCTTGCTCCCGCCGTCAGCTATATCCATGTCAAAGCCGCCGTCGCCGATGGCGAACGTTTTCGCGCGGTGCCGCCGGACCAGGCCGACCCTCGCTGGTTAGCCCTGCTTAATGCCTTACCCGCCGATGCGCCACGCGGTATTGAATTCCCGCTTATCGGGGATTCCCCGATCGAGGTCACCCGTTATTACGTCAACTTATTACGTGAGGAGCCACGCCATGCATAACCCGTTGGATGTGATCACTGTCGGTGAAGCGATGGCGATGTTTGTCGCCACCGAAACCGGCACGCTTGCTGATGCGACGCAGTTTATTAAACGCGCGGCCGGCGCGGAACTGAATGTCGCAACCGGGCTGGCACGGCTTGGGTTAAAAGTGAGTTGGGTCAGCCGTGTTGGCGATGACAGCTTTGGCCATTTTATTCTCAACACATTGCGTAAAGAGGGAATCGATAGTACCGGTGTGACCCTCGACGGGCGCTACGCAACGGGTTTCCAGTTGAAATCGAAAGCTGAAGATGGAACCGATCCCATCGTAGAGTATTTCCGTAAAGGTTCCGCCGCCAGTTACCTGTCGCCAGAAGATTTTAATGCCGCTGCCTTTCACCAGGCACGTCATCTGCATCTGAGCGGGGTAGCGGCGGCATTGTCGACCACCTCTTATGCATTACTGGACCATGCCGCGCGGAGCATGAAAGCGCAGGGTAAGAGCATCTCGTTTGATCCTAATCTGCGCCCGGTGTTATGGCGTAGCGAGGCGGAAATGGTAACGAAGCTGAACCATCTCGCTTTTCAGGCCGACTGGGTGCTGCCGGGGCTCAAAGAGGGCATCGTTCTCACCGGCCAGCGTACCCCTGAAGGTATCGCTGATTTCTACCTGCAACACGGCGTGAAGGCAGTGGTGATCAAGACCGGGGCGGATGGCGCGTGGTTTAAAACGGCCAGCGGCGAACAGGGAGCGGTCGCGCCGGTAAAAGTGGAAAACGTGGTGGACACCGTCGGTGCCGGAGATGGCTTCGCCGTGGGCGTGATCAGCGCCCTGCTGGAAGGCAAATCCCTGCCTGACGCCGTGCGTCGGGGTAATGCTATTGGCGCACTAGCAATACAGGTGCCGGGAGACAGCGAGGGATTGCCAACGCGTGAACAACTCGGGGCGTTATAACGTTAGCGCCCGTTTTATCGCAACTCACTACCGCGCTGTACCCTACATACAGACGGCAAACAACCTCCACTCCAGAGGCAATATTATGAATAATGCGACTAATGCTTCAAAACGCTGGCTGTACATCATGCCGATTGTGTTTATTACCTACAGTCTGGCCTATCTCGATCGGGCGAACTTCAGCTTCGCCTCTGCCGCCGGGATCAATGACGATTTGGGTATCACCAAAGGCGTCTCTTCACTACTCGGCGCCCTCTTTTTCCTTGGCTATTTCTTTTTCCAGATCCCCGGTGCGGTTTACGCAGAACGCCGCAGCGTACGCAAATTGATTTTTATCTGCCTGATTTTATGGGGGGGCTGCGCCTCGCTCACCGGGATGGTAAGCAATATCCCGATGCTGGCCGCCATCCGCTTTATTCTTGGCGTGGTAGAAGCGGCGGTGATGCCGGCGATGCTGATTTATATCAGCAACTGGTTTACCAAATCGGAGCGCTCACGCGCCAATACGTTCCTGATCCTCGGTAACCCGGTGACTGTACTGTGGATGTCGGTGGTTTCCGGCTATCTGATCCAGTCTTTTGGCTGGCGCGAAATGTTTATTATTGAAGGCATTCCGGCGGTGATCTGGGCCTTTTGCTGGTGGGTGCTGGTGAAAGATAAACCTGCGCAGGCCACCTGGCTTTCCGGGGATGAAAAAGCCGCGCTTCAGGCACAGCTTGATAAAGAACAGCAAGGTATTAAAGCCGTTCGCAACTACGGTGAAGCATTCCGTTCCCGCAATGTAGTGCTGCTGTGCCTGCAATATTTTGCCTGGAGCATCGGCGTATACGGTTTTGTGCTGTGGCTGCCCTCGATTATTCGTAGCGGCGGTGAAAACCTTGGCATGGTCGAAGTGGGCTGGCTCTCTGCGGTGCCTTATCTGGCGGCGACGCTGGCGATGATCCTTGCATCATGGGCATCAGACAAGCTGCAAAACCGTAAACTGTTCGTCTGGCCATTGCTGCTGATTGCCGCGTTTGCCTTTATTGGCTCCTGGGCGGTCGGAGCCAACCATTTCTGGATCTCCTACACCCTGTTGGTTGTCGCCGGGGCGGCAATGTATGCCCCTTACGGGCCCTTCTTCGCCATTATTCCGGAGATGCTGCCGCGCAATGTCGCCGGTGGAGCGATGGCGCTCATCAACAGCATGGGGGCGCTGGGCTCCTTCTGCGGCTCGTGGTTCGTGGGTTATCTGAATGGAGCCACAGGCAGTCCGGCTGCTTCGTACATTTTCATGGGGGTAGCGCTTTTTGCCTCTGTGTGGCTTACTTTAATTGTTAAGCCTGCTAACAATACCGTGATTCAGGCAGGCGCATCATCACAAGGGAGAACCGCATGAAGCCGTCCATCATCCTGTACAAAGCCTTGCCCGATGTTCTGCAACAACGCCTGGAAACGCACTTTTCCGTCACGCGTGTGCCGGATCTGAAGCCAGAAACTGTCGCGCAGTTCGCCGACGCGTTCGCCAGTGCGCAAGGCCTGCTGGGTTCCAGTGAAAAAGTGGACCAGGCGCTGCTGGAGAAGATGCCGCAACTGCGGGCAACATCGACCATTTCCGTGGGCTATGACAACTTTGATGTGGATGCGCTGAACGCACGTAATATCGTGCTAATGCACACACCCACCGTACTGACGGAAACCGTTGCCGACACCCTGATGGCGCTGGTACTGAGCAGCGCCCGTCGGGTGGTGGAAGTCGCTGAACGCGTGAAAGTGGGCGAGTGGACCTCCAGCATTGGTCCTGACTGGTTTGGCGTGGATGTGCACCACAAAACCCTGGGGATTATCGGGATGGGCCGTATTGGCCTGGCGTTGGCGCAGCGCGCACATTTCGGCTTCGGTATGCCGATTCTCTATAATGCCCGCCGCCATCATACGGAAGCGGAAGAACGCTTTCAGGCGCGCTATGGCGACCTGGAAACCGTGCTGAAAGAGTCCGACTTTGTCTGCGTGGTGCTGCCGCTCACAGAAGAAACACATCACCTGATTGGCGAGAAGCAGTTCGCGATAATGAAAAAATCCGCCATTTTCATTAACGCAGGCCGTGGGCCGGTCGTTGATGAAACGGCACTGGTGGAAGCATTGCGTAACGGCGAGATCCTGGCCGCTGGTCTGGACGTTTTCGAAAAAGAGCCGTTGCCAATAGACTCGCCGTTACTGTCGCTGCCAAATGTGGTGGCACTGCCGCACATTGGTTCGGCAACCCATGAGACACGCTACAATATGGCGGCCTGCGCGGTGGATAACCTGATTGATGCGCTGAATGGCAAGGTAGAAAAAAACTGCGTTAACCCACAGGCGGCACGCTAACCCCCTGCCGGATGCACCATAAAAAAGAGGCGCCATAGCGCCTCTTTTTTTTGCCCGCCCGGCTTACTGCTGGGTGGCATTTACGGCCGCGGTCCAGGCCTGAGTAAAGGCCTGATGCTGCGCCGCCAGAGGGCCAATCAGCGCATTGTACTGGCTGGCCTGCTGAGAGGTCGGGAACTGAATACCATTGGCGACAAAGCTCACCTGGTTATTCTGCTGGGCAATAAAATCCCCCACCTGCACCAGTTGCTGCGTGAAGATTTGCGCCGCCGGGATCAGCGGTTGCAGCGCGTTAGCGGGGTTGGTGACCACCTTGGTAAACACCTGATCGTAAACCGGCTTCAGATCGTCGGCCTGTTTCAACGCCGCATGTGACGCATCCGCCTGCATTTTTGCGTTTTGCAGTTGCTGGCTCAGCACGCCGAGAGAACCATTGGCCTGACGGAGCGGCTCGCGCTGCGTCATATAATCCTGCGGTACGCGAATCGCGTTAACGCTGTCCACTACCGGGCGCAGACCTGAATCCATCGCCTGATTGACCTGCTGGGAATAACCGTAAATGACCGCATAATCGGACACAAACGGGCCAAACTGTTTTTTCTGATCCGCCGTCAGGGCTGGCAGACGTTCGCTGCTCCGCATCGCGGTATTTTGCAGGAAATCGATAAACGCCTTGCGCTGATCGCCTTCTTTGTCGAAACACCCACTCAGGCTAACTACCATTAATAACGCCGCAAGAGGCGCAAACCAGCGAGAGCAGGACTTTCCTGTCGCCATTTCATTACTCCTTTCACCCAAAAAAGCGCACATCGGCACCCGTGTGCCAGTGGCTTACAAGGATAGTCCAGGTCAGCGTTGCAAGATACCCCTTCCTTACATTCCTGGGCGGAAAAAAGCCACCGGCAGGAGGTTTACCTGCGCTTTGTCACGCAATCGTCTTCATGCCACTTTTCGCTGACGATTTACAAAAAAAGTCTATCTGCATTCAGCATTTGAGGAATCAAGCAATTAAGCGGAAGAAAGCGCCTGAAGATGCATTTCATGCGCATTAAAACGCGTTTACCGCACGATAAATCACTGCGACCACCACACACCAGGACTTTTCCCGACTATCCTTAGTGAGATGTATCACGATCCCGCTGTGTGATTTTAAGAGGAGTTCTCAATGGAATATAAAGATCCTATGGTTGAACTGCTAAGTAGTCTGGAACAGATTGTTTTCAAAAAAGAGATAACGCAGGCGGTTATCCTGAGCCAAAAGCCGAATTCCTTTAACGAGTTTGAACAATTACGCCGGGGAACCGGGTTGAAAATTGATGATTTCGCACGTGCAATGGGAGTCAGTGTGGCCATGGTTCAGGAGTGGGAATCACGACGTGTAAAACCCACCGCCACCGAAATGAAATTGATGCGTCTGATTCATGCAAATCCAACACTAAGCAAACAATTAATTGAATGATTTCAGGAAGATATAACCCCCGCCAGGTCGGGGGTTTACGTCCACCTCAATCGCCTTCGCAATACCACCCTCTTTCTCGCCACGTTAATGAATGCGTAAGCTTTAATCCCTGAAGAAACGCCTCATCATGCGATACCACCAGCATCGCGCCGGGAAAGGCCGCCAGTGCAGCTTCAATCGCCTGCGTGGAGGTCAAATCGAGATGGTTTGTCGGTTCATCCAGCAGTAATAGCTGCGTTGCTTCACGGCGCCACAACACGCAGGCCAGCGCCGCTTTCAAACGCTCCCCACCACTGAGCGCCGCCAGAGGCAGCGTCACTTTATCCGCACCAAGCTGAAGCTGCGCCAGACGGGTACGCAACGCCCCCTCATCCAGCGGGGTGTCATCAAGACGCAAGTGAGCTATGACCGACAGTGTGAGATCCAACTGCGACAAATGTTGGTCAAGGTAAGCGGGAACGACCGAAAGATGACATTTGCCAGACAGCGGGGCCAGTTCGCCCAGAATCAGTTTTAACAGGGTTGATTTGCCACAACCATTTGGCCCGCGGACGGCAACACGCATCGGCCCATCCATACGCCAGTTCAGCGGGGGAAGTTCAGCATATGGCAATACCAGATCTTCCATCACCAACACCTGTTTCCCCTCCGCGAGACGATTGCCAGGTAGAGTGAACAGCACCGGCGCCTCTTCCATCACCCGCTCGCGCGCCTGGTTAACAGCGATATTGAGCGTATCGTTTTGTTCACGATGCTGTTTACGCCAACTGCCGGGACGCTCTTTCGCTGCGTTCTTGTATTTTACCCGCTCAAACGACGCAATATTCAGCGTGTCTACCGTACGTAAGGTCTGTGCCGAACGACGTTGGCTGGCATCATGCTCACGTTGTAATCGGCTGCGGGTACGCCGACGCTCAGTGACAGCATGTTCCAACAAGGCCTGGGCAGCTTGCTGCTCGCTCTCCCGCTGGCGTTGGTAATCCGCATAATTTCCGCCATAGCTGCGCAACCCTGCCGCTGGCGATAACTCCAGAATACGGGACATCAGTGCCAGCAGTTCCCGATCATGAGTGGCAACCAACGCGCCGCCACGCCGCCGGGATAAACAGGCGTAAAACCACTCACGTCCGGCTCTGTCGAGATGATTGGTCGGTTCATCAAGCAGCAGATAATCGGCATCCGCCATCAACGCACCGCAGAGTAACGCACGCATACGCTCGCCACCGCTTAGCGTGATGGCATAGCGACCGGGTTCAAACGCAGGCAGGCTGGCTTCAGCAAATGCGGCTGTCAGGCGCTCCTGGAGATCCCAAAAGCCATCCAGACTTTCGAGGTCGTCAGGTCGATACTCACCGCGTTCCACCCGCAGACGGGCGGCAAAAACCTCGCCATAACCGAGCAGATCCGCAAGCGTGGTAGTCGCAGAGATCGCATGTTGTTGAGCAACGTATGCCCGTGAACCCACGCACTCGATATGCCCGGAAGTCGGTGTTTCCAGGCCCGCCAGCATACGTAATAGCTGCGTTTTACCGGATCCGTTACGGCCGACCAGACCGCACAATGCAGGTTCAAGCGACAAATTGAAAGGGCCAAAAAGCGTCTCGCCTGTCGCAAACTGGCAGGTGAGCTGGTGCAGAATAAAAGCAGAGGGCTGCGCACAATGAGCCATAAACACTCCTGAATGAAATCAAAAACGCCCCCGCACATGCCATCGCATGTCGCAAGGATATGGATTCATCAGTGGTGTTTGTTCATTTTCCGGGTGCGCTCCAGTGAGACGAGAAGTTCGTCGGGACTAAGAATAGTCACACCCCACCCTCCCTTCAAGATTAAATTTTCACCACTCGTCTTAAAGGGGCTAATTATTTGCATCTTTTTGCCGATGAGTAAGGTGACTTAACTGAAAGCAGCAGGCCATGCGTGTTGTCCAGATGCTCAGCTTCAGAAAGGAAACGATCAGACAAAAATTTATGCCGCACGCGTGAGCCTGTTGGATCGAACAAAGTCATTCATCAGGGAAGAGAGCCCCCTAGAGGATCGGTGCATTGCGCTGCGGTTGTGCCAATGGACCATTTAAAGAGAATGAATGATGTCCAGATATGTTCTGATTGTTGATGACAGCCGTCTGTCACGAATGATTTCCCGACAATATATAACGAACCTGCATAGCGACTGGAAAATTGATGAAGCTGGCACCGGTGAAGAGGCCATCGAACTGGCGTCGGTGGATCATCCCTGGTTAATCCTGCTGGATGTGAATATGCCCGGTATTGGCGGCATTGAAACCGCAGCGCGCATTCGCAAAACCCACCCTGAAACGCACATTGTTCTGTTAACGGCGAACGTTCAGCACTCAATACAAGCCGCTGCGGAAGAACTCGGCCTCGGTTTTCTGTCAAAACCGCTGAAAGAACCTCAGCTCCATGAGTTATTGAATAGCCTGGAGACCCCGTGATGAGCGAATTGCCGGATATCAGCGAAATCGAATCTGACAGCCTGATGGAGATCTTCAACATTGGTGTCGGTCACGCCGCCGCCGCGATGAGCAGTATCGTCAATGAAGAAGTGCGCATGTCTGTTCCTACAATCCGCTTCGCTCCTCGCTCTGAAGCCGCAGATGAGTTGGGTGCAGGAATATCGCTGTTTGGCATCAGCCAGCATTATGAGGGTGCGTACGCCACTGAAGCGATTCTGATGTTCCCTGAAGAGGCCAGTTTTGAAATCGTGCGCATGATGGTAGGCGACATGATCCCGGCCCATGAATTGGGGGAGATGGAACGTGAAGCCATGAGCGAGATAGGCAATATCGTGCTCAATGCCTGTGTGGGGACGCTGGCCAACATGTTCCAGCAAGAGCTGCAAGGATCTCTGCCCGTCGTGCGGGTTGGCAGCAGCAAGCAGATCCTCAACCCGAATAAGGATGACAGCGATCCGCTGGTCATGATGCTACGCATCGATTTTTCACTCGAGCGGCAGCAAATCCAGGGGTATCTGGCGTTTATTCTTGATATGTCTGCGTTGCGTGACTTACGCGAGCAAATCCGGCTTTATATCAGCCGTTTAGAATCCGGCAGTGTTCCAGACGGAATGTAATGATCATGAAAGATAAGTTGTTGTTGGATGCATTTTCAGCCCTCAGCCTCGGTGTGATCATCGTGGATGCACACTATCGTATTACCCAGTGGAATGCGTGGTTAGAAGCGCACACGGGTTATGCAGCCAGTGACACCACCGGCGAGGATTTTTTTAGTGTATTCCCGGACTTAGAATATCACCGCGTCGGTGATGCTATCCGTCAGGCGATCAGTCACAATTTATCTTCACTGCTTTCTCAATCTTTGCACCGTTCACCTTTCCCGCTCTATGCCGAACCTGCCCGACCGGGCGCGCGCCTGAGTCAGGCCATCACCATTGTTCCGTTGGGCGATGAAGAGCGCTACTGCCTGATTCAGATTGTTGATGTCAGTGCCGCTGTTCGCCGTGAATCCCTGCTACGCGATCAGGCGCACGAACTGTTGGCGCAATCCCTGTCTGATGGCCTGACCGGTGTGGGTAACAGGCGCTATTTCGATCTCTGCATTGAGCGAGAATGGCGGGCCAGCAAACGCAATAACAAGTCGTTATCGCTGCTGTTGATTGATGTCGACTTCTTCAAACTGTACAACGACTGTTATGGTCACCAGCGCGGCGACGAGTGCCTGCAAAAAGTCGCGAATGCCATGCGCGGTGCGCTGCAAAACCCGTGCGATATCTTGTTCCGCTACGGCGGTGAAGAGTTCTGTGCACTGTTGCCGGAAACTCGCTCAGCCGACGCGGTGGAGATCGCTGAGAAACTGCGCACCAGCGTACAGCAACTGGACTTACCCCATGCTAATGCGCCCGACGGCATCGTCAGCGTCAGCATCGGCGTTGCCAGTCATTGCCAGAAAAATCACGCGGAATATGGCCAGTTGATCCAGAGCGCAGATAACGCGTTGTACGCAGCGAAACGCGCCGGACGCAATACCGTGCGCGTCAAAACGACCTTCAGAAAGTTCTCTCCGTACGCCCGCGTGACGGGAGGGGAAATCCCGCCTCATGCCTGAATCGGCAGCAAAAAAAAACCCGCCAGAAGCGGGTTTTTTATGACAGCTATCGTTACTGCAGCAGAGAAATATCCGCAACCTGCAGGAACAATTCGCGTAACTTCGCCAGCAGTGTCAGGCGGTTGATACGCACGTCTTTATCCTCGGCGTTAACCATCACCTGCTCAAAGAACTCATCCACCGGCTCGCGCAGTGCCGCCAGTTCGATCAGCGCTTCCTGATAACAGCCTTGCGCAAAGTACGGTTGCAGTTTATCGCGCAGAACGACCAGGTTGCCCGCCAGCTTGATTTCCGCCGCTTCTTTCAGTACCGATGCGTGAACAGTATCGTTCAGCGTTTCATCGGACTTCGCCAGAATGTTGGACACACGCTTGTTGGCAGCGGCCAGCGCAGCAGCTTCTTCCAGCGTACGGAAATGGGACACCGCTTTCATGCGCGCATCGAAGTCCGCCGGTTTGGTCGGACGACGCGCCAGCACAGCCTGAATGGTATCAACGCTGTAGCCTTCGTCCTGATACCAGGCGCGGAAACGACCCAGCATAAAGTCGATCACATCATCGACCACGTTGGCGTTGGTCAGCTTGTCGCCATACAGACGCACCGCTTCTTCGGTCAGGGTTTGCAGATCCAGCGCCAGGTTTTTCTCAACGATAATACGCAGTACGCCCAGCGCAGCACGGCGCAGTGCGAACGGGTCTTTGTCGCCTTTCGGATGCTGCCCGATACCGAAAATACCCGCCAGGGTGTCCATCTTATCGGCGATCGCCAGCGCACAGGCAATCGGGTTGGACGGCAGTTCATCACCGGCAAAACGTGGCTGATACTGCTCGTTCAGCGCAACGGCAACATCTTCTGCTTCGCCATCATGACGCGCATAGTGCATGCCCATCACGCCCTGGGTGTCAGTAAACTCAAACACCATGTTGGTCATCAGGTCGCATTTGGAGAGCAGACCCGCACGGGTGGCATGATTCACATCAGCGCCCGTCTGTGCAGCAATCCAGCCCGCCAGCGCCTGAATACGATCGGTCTTGTCGCGCAGCGTACCCAGTTGCTGCTGGAACAGCACGGTTTGCAGACGCGGCAAATGATCTTCAAGACGTTTTTTGCGGTCGGTATTGAAGAAGAACTCGGCATCCGCCAGACGCGGGCGCACCACTTTCTCGTTACCGGAGATAATCTGCTGCGGATCTTTCGACTCAATGTTGGCCACAAAGATAAAGTTAGGCAGCAACTTGCCGTCGTTACCATAAACCGGGAAGTACTTCTGGTCGCCCTTCATGGTATAAACCAGCGCTTCCGCCGGAACGGCGAGGAATTTCTCTTCGAATTTCGCGGTCAGCACCACCGGCCACTCCACCAGCGAAGTGACTTCTTCCAGCAGGCTGTCGCTCAGATCGGCATTACCACCGATTTTACGCGCCGCTTCTTCGGCATCCGCTTTGATTTTGGCTTTACGCGCCGCGTAGTCAGCAACGACTTTGCCACGCTCCAGCAGAATGTGCGGATACTGATCGGCGTTATCGATGGTGAACTCCGGCTCGCCCATAAAGCGATGACCACGGATCACGCGATCGGAGGCAATGCCCAGAATCGTCGCCGGTACTACGGTGTCGCCCAACAGCAGAGTCACGGTATGTACCGGACGCACGAAGTGAACATCAGACGCGCCCCAGCGCATCAGTTTCGGGATCGGCAGTTTGCCAAGGGAGGTTGCCACCATGTTCGGCAGCAGCGTTTCCACGCTTTCACCCTTAACATGCGCGCGATAGAGCAACCATTCGCCTTTGTCGGTGCTCAGACGCTCGGCCTGATCAACCGTAATGCCACAACCGCGAGCCCAGCCTTCGGCGGCTTTGCTCGGTTTACCTTCAGCATCAAATGCTTGTGCAATCGCCGGGCCGCGTTTTTCGACTTCGCGATCCGGCTGCGACGCAGCCAGTTTCGCCACTTTCAGCGCCAGACGGCGCGGCGCAGCAAACCACTGGATATCACCGTGCGCAACGCCCGCTGCATCCAGTTCCGCAGTAAAGTTGGCAGCGAAGGACTCGGCCAGGCTGCGCAGTGCTTTTGGTGGCAGCTCTTCGGTGCCGATTTCCACCAGGAAAGTTTTTTCAGACATGGCCGCCTCTTATTTGTTTCTGTTGCACATCGGGAAGCCAAGGGCTTCACGGGAAGCGTAATACGCTTCAGCCACTGCTTTGGTCAGCGTGCGGATGCGCAAAATGTAGCGCTGACGTTCCGTCACGGAGATGGCTTTACGCGCATCCAGCAGGTTGAAGCTATGGGCGGCTTTCAGAATGCGTTCGTAAGCAGGCAGAGGCAGCGGGTTTTCCAGTGCCAGCAGTTGCTGTGCTTCCTTTTCATATTGCTCAAAGCAGGTGAACAGGAAGTCGACATCCGCATATTCGAAGTTGTAAGTGGACTGCTCCACTTCGTTCTGATGGAACACGTCGCCGTAGGTGGTTTTACCCAGCGGGCCGTCGCTCCAGACGAGGTCATAAACGCTGTCGACACCCTGAATGTACATCGCCAGACGTTCCAGACCGTAGGTAATTTCGCCGGTAACCGGTTTGCACTCAAGACCGCCAACCTGCTGGAAGTAAGTGAACTGCGTCACTTCCATGCCGTTGAGCCACACTTCCCAGCCCAGTCCCCAGGCGCCCAGCGTCGGGTTTTCCCAGTTATCTTCCACGAAGCGAATATCGTGAATGGTCGGGTCCATACCCAGCTCTTTCAACGACCCGAGATACAGTTCCTGGATGTTGTCCGGGGAAGGTTTAATCACTACCTGGAACTGGTAATAGTGCTGTAAGCGGTTCGGGTTTTCGCCGTAGCGCCCGTCAGTCGGACGGCGGGAAGGTTGCACATACGCGGTAGCCATAGGTTCTGGCCCTAATGCGCGCAGACAGGTCATCGGGTGGGAGGTGCCGGCGCCGACTTCCATGTCCAGAGGTTGAACAATGGTGCAGCCCTGGCGAGCCCAGTAATCCTGTAAGGTCAGGATCAGGCCCTGAAAGGTCCTGGTATCAAACTTTTGCATATTATTTCGTGCTGGATACGTGTGGATTTAAAGGAAGCGCCCAGTATACCCGCTGGCTGCAAGATATACAGTACGAAACGGACCTGTTTAAGGAAAATTGGGCAAAACGGGGAGGATAAAGCCGTGGCCTGGCTGATTAGCGCATCGAAAGGTGTAAAAATTGGCCTTCCGAATCAAAAGCGCAGACAAACGCTTCACGACGGGGCGTTACACCGCGCATCTCATAGCTGCCCTGAAATTGTTCAAAACCGGTCACATCAATCTGCTGCGCGACGGTGTTATAGCGATGCGCGGCATTTTGCCGGCACAGTTGTTCCATTTCCAGCGAGTGCAATGGACCTGGCTTCGCTTTTTGCGCTTTTTGAGCGGGAATATCCTGGGATGCGCTGCATCCGACTAACAGCAGCATGAGTACCGGGGCAAAACGCTTCATCATTTTTATCACCGCTCTGTTCGCAGGCTGTTATTTTTAAAGGTCAGGAAACACAATTTTTGCAAATCAGTGGAAAACTGCACAAGCGCTAACGGGAAAACTCAGAATTATCCAACGGGACAGGCGAAACAACCGCGAGTCAGAGAGTATTTAACGGAACCAGAGGAACAGATGCAGTCGAAAATTTACTGGATAGATAATCTGCGAGGGATAGCCTGTCTGATGGTGGTGATGATCCATACCACCACCTGGTACATCACCAACCCTGGCAGTGTAACGCCCTTCGACTGGGGTATCGCCAACCTCCTGAACTCGGCTTCTCGTGTTAGCGTACCGCTGTTTTTTATGATCTCCGGCTATCTCTTTTTCGGTGAACGCAGCGCACAGCCGCGCCACTTCTTACGCATCGCACTCTGCCTGCTGTTCTACAGTGCTATCGCGCTGCTCTATATCGTGCTTTTCACGTCGATTAACAGTGAGTTATCGTTGAAGTACCTGCTGCAAAAGCCGGTGTTTTATCACCTGTGGTTTTTCTTCGCGATTATCGTGATGTATCTCGTTTCACCACTGATTCAGGTGAAAGCCGTCAGCGGTGGAATGTTGCTGGCGCTGGTGGTAGTGCTAGGTATTGTGGCGAACCCCAATACTGTGGCGCAGAAAGTCGACGGGTTTCAGTGGTTGCCGATCAATCTTTACATCGGCGGCGACACCTTCTATTACATCCTCTACGGTATGTTGGGGCGAGCGATTGGCATGATGCATACGCAACAACGCGTGTTCACCTGGGCCAGTGCAGCCCTGTTCGTCCTGGCGGTGTGGGTGATTTCACGCGGAACGCTACACGAGCTGAAATGGCGCGGGAATTTCGCCGACACCTGGTATCTCTACTGTGGCCCGATGGTGTTTCTGTGCGCTGTCGCCCTGTTTACAGTGGTCAAAAATACGCTGAACAGCCGTACGTTACCTGGTTTAACGCTCATTTCGCATCATTCGCTGGGGATTTACGGCTTTCATGCACTGATTATCCACGCACTACGCACCCGTGGTATTGAGCTGCAACGCTGGCCGCTGCTCGATATTGTCTGGATCTTCGCCGCCACGCTTCTGGCGAGTCTCGCACTCTCAATGCTGGTACAGCGTATCGACAGACGCCGTTTGGTTAGTTAAGCCCCCGCGCCCGCGCACGGTGTAACTGGCGCGGAGAGGAAAACCCGGCCGCCTGCGCCGCTTGCTCCGCGCCATGCCCCTGCAACAGCCACTGTTCGGCAATGACCAGCCTGAGCTGCTCCAGATAGTCGCGTACGCTGATCCCCAGATGCTGCTGAAACAAGCGCGTTAAATGGCGTGGACTGACATGCGCCCGCTCGGCGATCTCAGCCAGTTGCCACGCCCGCTGTGGCTCAGCCGTCAACGCATCCTGCGCCCGGTGGATAGCCGGATGCAGGTGGTTGCGGTATCGCAGCCACGGTGAAATCTGCGGATCGTCACCGGAGCGGCGAAACCAGACCACCATTTCCCGCGCCACCGCCAGCGCCGCTTCCGGCCCGCTGAGTCGGTTAATCAGATGCAACGCCAGATCGATACCCGATGTAATGCCCGCGCTGGTCCAGATGCTGCGATCTTCAATGAAAATACGATTTTCTTTGACCTGGGCGGCGGGAGCAATCGCACGCAGACGCGCAACCACATCATGGTGAGTGGTGCACTGAATGCCATTCAACAGCCCGGCTTTTGCCGCCAACACGGAACCGGAACAGACGCACATCAAGGTAATTTTCTGACTGTGGATCAGCGGTTGTATGCGCATCAACCAGTGGAGAACCAGGTTTGCCTGCGGGGTATCGAAGAAACGCGAGGAGTCGAACACCCCCGGCAGCACCAACAGGCTTCCTTCCGGTAGCGTCTCCGGCAGTGGCGCAATATTGCCCATCGTCAGTCCAATGGAGGTTGGCACCTCTGTTTCCGGCCCGATGTAGTGCAGGCGAAACGCGTCCGCCAGCGCAAAGGTCTCCGCCGGGCCGCTCATATCCAGCGCCAGTACGCCGGGCAACATGACAAACCAGACATCAGTGGTCATCAGCGTTCCAGTATTTCGTGAACAGTTTTAATGGCAGCAAAGCGGCCTTCCAGCACGGTTTCCGTGCGGTGACGCAGCGCGTTACAGTCAAGCGTAATGCCTTTATGCGTCATCGGGAAGGTCAGCGTCGCTTCGCTGACGAACGTCACGCGATAACCCAGATCCGACGCCACACGCGCGGTGGTTTCGCAGCACTGCTCGGTGCGGATCCCGCAGATAATCAAGTGATTGATATCGCGCGTACGCAGCCAGTGATCCAGGCCGGTGTCAGTGAACGCATTATGCACATGTTTGTAGAAAGTGACTGCTGGCTGGTGCTGTAAAAATGGCATCGGCGCCACAAAACCACTGTCGAGAGAAAACGGGCCACTGTCGGACACATGGAAAATATCCACTACCGGGACACCCCGCGCCTGGCAGCCATCGATCAGCGCCAGAATGGCTTGCTGAAAAGCAGGGTAATCACTCTCCTGCCAGTAGTCGCGGTGGAAAAAAGATTGCTGAGTGTCGATGTTGATAAGGGCGGTGCGTGACATTTCAGGACTCCTTGCTCAGTGGGTGTAACACCATTCTGGCAAGGAGTTGCCTGTCTGCGAATACCAAAAAAGGACAACGTTATGCTGATTCAGGCCCACCATAACGGCGGGCTCAGAAGCTATGACATTAAGGGCAGCAGTTGCTGATAGATGCGCCGGAAGGTCTCCCGTCGTGAAGCATAGTGGGCATGACGCGCGGCATCCGGCGTGTGTTGCTGTTCAATGGGAAGCTGCGGCAGAAGCGTTGCCAGCGGCGTGTGCGGGTGAATGGCGATTTGCGCCAGTTTTGCCGCCCCCAGCGCCGGGCCGACATCCCCCCCGGTGCGATAATCAAGCTGCAACCCACTGATATCTGCCAACATTTGCCGCCACCAGGCGCTACGTGCGCCGCCGCCGATAAGCGTAATGCTTTGCGGCGTTACGCCACAGGAGTGCACCACATCCATGCCATCCGCCAGCGCATACCCGACCCCTTCCAGCACCGCACGGGCCAGTTCACCTTGGCCATGCTGGTGCGTCAGGCCAAAGAATACGCCTTTCGCCTGCGGGTTATTATGCGGGGTGCGTTCCCCGGAAAGGTACGGTAAGAACCATAAATCGCCAGCATTGTCGTCAGCCTGTTCCGCCGCGCTAATCAGCGCCGGCACCGAGCCTAACCCCGTTAACTTCGCCGCCCAATCCAGGCAGGATGCCGCACTCAGCATCACCGACATCAGGTGCCAGCGCCCCGGAAGGGCATGACAAAAACTGTGAACCGCGCTTTCCGGTTTACTGAGGAAACCTTCGCTCACGGCAAAATAGACGCCGGAGGTGCCGAGCGACAGCATCGCCTGACCGGCATCCGCCATACCCACACCCACCGCGCCTGCGGCATTATCGCCACCGCCCGCCACAACCGGCACAACCGGCATGGCCCAGCGCCGTGCGACCTCCGGCAACAGTTCACCGGTGATTTCGCAGCCTTCAAACAACGCAGGCATTTGCGCGCGAGATAAATGACAGGCGGCGAGCATCTCATCGCTCCAGTCACGCTTCGCCACATCCAGCCACATCGTTCCCGCTGCATCGGACATATCGCTGGCAAACACGCCAGCCATACGCAAGCGCAGGTAATCTTTTGGCAGTAAGACCTTCGCCACCCTGGCAAAGATATCGGGTTCATGGCGCTGCACCCATAGCAGCTTGGGCGCGGTAAAACCCGGCATCATCAGATTGCCGGTAATGGTGCGGGAATTTTTTACCTGCGCTTCCAGTAAAGCGCACTCTTCACCGCAGCGACCATCGTTCCACAAAATGGCCGGGCGCAGTACACGGTTTTCGCTATCCAGCAGCGTTGCGCCGTGCATCTGCCCGGCAAGACCGATGGCTTTCACCTGCGCCAGCGAGTGCGCCGCGCCAAGCGCCTGAATCGCGCGGTCCGTTGCCTGCCACCACTGTTCGGGATCCTGCTCCGACCAAAGAGGATGCGGACGCGAGACGCTGAGTTTTTCCGTATGGGAGGCCAGCACATCGCCCTGCTCGCTTAACAGAATCGCCTTCACGCCAGAGGTGCCGAGATCGATCCCGATATACATAGTGACCACTCCTTTTGTTCTGCGCCGCGTTGTCTGCGGCGCAGCGCCGGTTATTTATCGAACAGGTAGTAATTGACCAGGTTTTCCAGCTGTTCCTGATGACCGCTCTGATGGCGCGGTGCCAGGTTCTGCTGCTCAGCGTACTTCGCCAGTTCCGCCAGGCTAAGCTGCCCCTGCAAAATTTGCTGGCCCAGTTCACCATTCCAGCCCGCATAACGCTTCGCAACGCGTTTATCCAGCTCACCGTCTTCCACCATCCGCGCCGCCACTTTCAACGCCAGTGCCATCGTATCCATCGCGCCGATATGACCGTAGAAGAGATCGTATTTATCGGTACTCTGACGTCGTACTTTGGCATCGAAGTTCAACCCGCCGGTGGTGAAGCCGCCCGCTTTCAGGATTTCATACATCACCAGCGCGTTCTCTTCGACGCTGTTCGGGAACTGGTCGGTATCCCAGCCCAGTTGCGCATCACCGCGGTTAGCATCCACAGAGCCAAACAGCCCCAGCGCAATGGCAGTAGCGATTTCATGGTGGAAGGAATGGCCCGCCAGCGTGGCATGGTTAGCCTCGATATTGAGTTTAATCTCTTTTTCCAGACCAAACTGTTTCAGGAAGCCATACACCGTCGCGGCGTCATAATCATACTGATGCTTGGTCGGTTCCTGCGGTTTCGGCTCAATAAGCAGCGTACCGCGGAAGCCGATTTTGTGTTTATGCTCGACCACCATATGCATGAAGCGACCAATCTGTTCGCGTTCCTGACGCAGATCGGTATTGAGTAGGGTTTCATACCCTTCACGACCGCCCCACAGCACGTAGTTTTCGCCACCGAGCTTATGGGTCGCATTCATGGCGCTCACCACTTGTGTCGCCGCCCAGCTAAACACTTCAGGATCCGGGTTAGTCGCCGCCCCTGCACCATAGCGCGGATTGGTGAAGCAGTTCGCTGTGCCCCACAGCAGTTTTACGCCGCTTTGTTGCTGTTTTTCACCCAGCACATCCACCATTTGCGCGAAATTGTTCAGGTACTCCTTCAGGGACGCGCCTTCGGGGGAGACGTCCACATCATGGAAGCAGTAGTAAGGCACATTCAGCTTGTGGAAAAACTCAAAAGCAACATCTGCTTTGCGCTTCGCCTGCGCCAGTGCCTCACCCGGCTGTTGCCACGGGCGGTCAAAAGAGCCAACACCAAACATATCCGCGCCATTCCAGCAGAAGGTATGCCAGTAGCAGGCAGCAAAGCGCAAGTGATCTTCCATACGCTTGCCAAGTACTAACTCATCCGGATTGTAATGACGGAACGCTAAAGGATTAGCTGTTTTCGGGCCTTCATAACGAACGCGATCCAGCTGGTCGAAATAGGTTTGCATAATGAGCTCCATTGACAGATATGCTTCGAGTGTTCAAGTCTGCATTAATACTGGGTCCTCATGCTGCGTTGCTCAATTACGTTATTTCACACTGCCATTGAGAGAATGCTCAAACGTGCGCTGGCTCGCAAAATAATGTGTGTTACCGCTGCGCTGCGCATTCCCGTTTTTTATGCAAAATCGGTTTTGCATTTTTTAAAATAAGATCGTGGTCATAAATCCAGAAATAAACCAAAAAACGTAATGCCCGGATAAAAATCTGTAATTGCCAGCCTGAGATTATGCGTGAAGAATTTGCTCGTCCAAAGCAGTGCATGTTTCTTTTATCTCGCTCACCACCCTACAAAAGGTATTACTATTATGAAGATAAAGAACCTTTGCCTTACTCTCTGCGCCTCCCTGCTGCTTGCAAGCGTCGCCAGTCATGCCAAAGAGGTGAAAATCGGCATGGCAATTGACGATCTCCGTCTGGAACGCTGGCAAAAAGATCGCGATATTTTTGTAAAAAAAGCAGAATCGCTCGGCGCCAATGTGTTTGTTCAGTCCGCCAACGGTAATGAAGAAACACAAATGTCGCAAATTGAAAATATGATCAACCGTGGCGTTGATGTGCTGGTCATTATTCCTTACAACGGCCAGGTATTAAGTAATGTCGTGAAAGAAGCCAAACAGGAAGGAATTAAAGTACTGGCTTATGATCGCATGATTAATAATGCCGACATCGACTTCTATATTTCTTTCGATAATGAAAAAGTGGGGGAATTACAGGCGCAAAGCCTGGTCAGTAAAGTCCCACAGGGGAATTACTTCCTGATGGGCGGTTCGCCGGTGGATAATAACGCCAAACTGTTCCGCGCCGGGCAGATGAAAGTATTAAAACCCTATATCGACAGCGGGAAAATTAAAATTGTTGGCGATCAGTGGGTCGATGGATGGCTACCGGAAAATGCGCTGAAAATAATGGAAAACGCATTGACCGCCAATAACAACAAAATAGACGCGGTGGTGGCGTCTAACGACGCGACCGCAGGTGGCGCGATTCAGGCATTAAGCGCACAAGGGCTGGCGGGCAAAGTGGCGATCTCTGGCCAGGATGCCGATCTTGCCGGGGTGAAACGCCTGATTAACGGTAGCCAGACCATGACCGTCTACAAACCGATCACCCAGCTTGCCAACACGGCGGCAGAGATCGCCGTCGAACTGGGCAATGGCAAACAACCGAAGGCGGATGCTTCGCTGAATAACGGCCTGAAAGATGTTCCGGCTCGCCTGCTGACACCCATTGAGGTGACCAAAGACAACATCGACGCGACCGTTATCAAAGACGGTTTCCATCAGAAGAATCAGCTCTGACCACGGTGGCGCGCCGTTTCCTTTGACAGGCGCGCCCTCCGCCATTTCTTTCGGGCGCTGTAATACCAGCGAATGACGTGGAGCAGCCATGCCTTATTTACTCGAAATGAAGAACATCACCAAAGCCTTTGGCGCGGTAAAAGCCATCGATAATGTCAGCCTGCGGCTTAATGCGGGCGAGGTGCTGTCGCTGTGCGGCGAAAATGGGTCGGGCAAATCCACACTCATGAAAGTGCTGTGCGGGATCTATCCGGTGGGAAGCTACGAAGGGGAGATCGTCTTTTCGGGCGAAACCCTGCAAGCCACCCATATTCGCGATACCGAGCGCAAAGGCATTGCCATCATCCATCAGGAACTGGCGCTGGTGAAACATCTGACGGTACTGGAGAATATCTTTCTCGGTACAGAAATCACCCGTAACGGCGTAATGGACTATGACCAGATGACGCTACGCTGTGAAAAACTGCTCAAACAGGTCAGCCTTGCCATTTCGCCTGATACCCGCGTGGGAGATTTGGGTCTTGGGCAACAGCAACTGGTGGAAATCGCGAAGGCGCTGAACAAGCAGGTGCGGTTGCTGATCCTCGACGAGCCCACCGCTTCGCTCACTGAGCAGGAAACCGCCATCCTACTGGATATCATCCGCGATCTGCGCAATCACGATATCGCCTGCATCTATATTTCCCACAAGCTCAACGAGGTAAAAGCGATATCGGATGTGATCACCGTCATTCGCGACGGTCTGCACATCGGCACGCGCGACGCAGCCGGGATGAGTGAAGACGATATCATTACCATGATGGTTGGTCGTGAACTGACCGCGCTGTATCCCAATGAACCGCATACCACAGGGGATGAGATCCTGCGGGTCGAACATCTCACCGCCTGGCATCCGGTTAACCGCCATATCAAACGTGTCAACGACATCTCCTTTAGCCTGAAGCGTGGCGAAATTCTCGGTATCGCCGGGCTGGTTGGTGCAGGCCGAACCGAAGCGGTGCAGTGCTTATTTGGCGTCTGGCCCGGTCGCTGGGAAGGCACCATTTACCTCGACGGCCAGCCGGTACAGATTTCTAACTGCCAGCAGGCTATCGCCCACGGTATCGCCATGGTGCCGGAAGATCGTAAAAAAGATGGCATTGTGCCGGTGATGGCGGTCGGCAAGAACATTACGCTGGCGGCCTTAAACCAGTTCACCGGTGCGTTGAGCAGCCTGGATGATGCCGCAGAACAAGCGTGCATTTTGCAGTCCTTACAACGTCTGAAAGTCAAAACCTCCTCACCAGAGCTGGCGATTGGTCGCCTCAGTGGGGGGAACCAGCAAAAAGCCATTCTTGCCCGCTGTCTGTTGCTCAACCCACGCATTCTCATCCTTGATGAGCCAACGCGCGGCATCGACATCGGCGCGAAGTACGAGATCTACAAACTGATTAACCAACTGGTGCAGCAGGGGATTGCCGTCATCGTTATCTCATCTGAGCTGCCCGAAGTGCTTGGGCTAAGCGATCGGGTGCTGGTGATGCACGAAGGCAAGCTAAAGGCCGATCTTATCAATCGTAATCTGACCCAGGAGCAGGTCATGGAAGCGGCGCTGAGGAGCGAACATCATGTCGAAAAGCAACCCGTCTGAAATCAAGTTATCCAGCGCATCGCCGGGAGTCTTCTCCGGGCTAAAATCCCTGAATTTGCAAGTCTTTGTAATGATTGCGGCGATTGTGGTAATCATGCTGTTCTTTACCGGCATGACCGATGGTGCTTACCTGAGCGCGCGCAATATCTCTAACCTGCTGCGTCAGACCGCCATTACCGGCATCCTGGCGGTGGGCATGGTGTTTGTGATTATTTCCGCCGAAATCGACCTTTCCGTTGGCTCGATGATGGGCCTACTGGGGGGCGCCGCAGCGATTTTTGATGTCTGGCTCGGCTGGCCGCTGCCGTTGACCGTGGCGGTCACCCTGGTGCTCGGTTTATTGCTGGGAGCATGGAATGGTTGGTGGGTGGCATACCGCAAAGTCCCGTCGTTCATTGTCACGCTCGCCGGGATGCTGGCATTTCGCGGCGTGCTGATCGGCATCACCAACGGGACCACCGTTTCCCCCACCAGCGCAGCGATGTCGCAGATCGGTCAGAGCTATTTGCCTGATGGCGTCGGTTTTGGTGTCGGCTTACTGGGGCTGGTTGTCTTTGTGCTGTGGCAATGGCGTGGGCGCCTTCGTCGGCAATCTCTCGGCCTGACAACACCTGCCTCCACCGCCGCCGTTGGCCGTCAGGCCATTATTGCGGTCATTGTGCTTGGTGCCATTTGGTTGTTGAATGACTACCGTGGTGTCCCGACGCCGGTTCTGCTGCTGGCTTTCCTGCTGCTGGCCGGGATGTTTATGGCTACCCGCACCGCCTTTGGTCGGCGTATTTACGCCATCGGTGGCAACCTGGAAGCGGCGCGCCTTTCCGGTATCAATGTGGAACGCACCAAACTGGCGGTGTTTGCCATTAACGGTTTGATGGTGGCGATTGCCGGGTTGATCCTGAGCTCGCGCCTCGGCGCGGGTTCACCCTCTGCGGGGAATATCGCCGAACTGGACGCCATCGCCGCCTGCGTGATTGGCGGCACCAGCCTGGCGGGCGGGATCGGCAGCGTAGCGGGTGCGGTAATGGGGGCGTTTATTATGGCCTCACTGGATAACGGCATGAGCATGATGGACGTGCCTACCTTCTGGCAATACATCGTGAAGGGAGCGATATTACTGCTGGCGGTATGGATGGATTCCGCCACCAAACGTCGGGCCTGAGTACAACGAATACCGGGACGATCACACTGCCGGATCTTTTTTATCCGGCAGTGTGCTGAATATGGTAATCAGAACTGACGAATCTTCAGGAAGCGAATCGACATGTTTGAGAAACGCCATCGCATCACGCTGTTATTCAATGCCAACAAAGCCTACGACCGCCAGGTGGTTGAAGGCGTTGGGGAATATTTGCAGGCGTCGCAATCGGAGTGGGATATCTTTATCGAAGAAGATTTCCGCGCCCGCATCGAAAACATCAAAGAGTGGCTTGGCGACGGGGTGATCGCCGATTACGACGACCGAGAAATAGAGCGCCTGCTGGCGGATGTCGATGTCCCCATTGTCGGCGTCGGCGGCTCCTATCACATCCCCGAACATTATCCTCCGGTGCACTACATCGCCACCGACAACTTTGCGCTGGTGGAAAGCGCATTCCTGCATCTGAAAGAAAAAGGCGTGCACCGCTTCGCCTTTTACGGACTCCCTGCCTCCAGCGGTAAACGCTGGGCTGCTGAACGGGAGTACGCGTTTTGCCAACTGGTGGCGCAGGAAAAATACCGCGGCGTGGTGTACCAGGGGCTGACCACGGCACCGGAAAACTGGCAGCATGCGCAAAACCGCCTGGCGGACTGGTTGCAAACACTGCCGCCGCAAACCGGCATCATCGCAGTAACCGATGCGCGCGCACGCCATGTACTGCAGGTGTGCGACCATTTGCATATTCCGGTGCCGGAAAAGCTGTGCGTCATTGGTATTGATAACGAAGAACTCACCCGCTATCTCTCCCGGGTTGCCCTCTCTTCCGTGGCGCAGGGCACGCGGCAGATGGGGTATCAGGCAGCGAAACTGCTGCACCGCCTGCTGGATAATGAAACCCTGCCGCTACAACGCCTGCTGGTACCGCCGGTGCGCGTGGTGGAGCGGCGTTCCACGGATTACCGCTCACTGAACGATCCGGCCGTGATCCAGGCAATGCACTATATCCGCAACCATGCCTGTAAGGGCATTAAAGTGGATCAGGTGCTGGATGCGGTAGGGATCTCGCGTTCGAATCTGGAAAAGCGCTTTAAAGAAGAGGTGGGCGAGACGATTCACGCGGTGATTCATACGGAGAAACTGGAAAAAGCCCGCAGTCTGCTGGTATCGACATCGTTGTCGATCAACGAAATCTCACAGATGTGCGGTTACCCGTCGTTGCAGTATTTCTATTCCGTGTTCCGCAAGGAGTACGACAGCACGCCGAAAGATTATCGCGACCGCTACAGCGAAGTTCTGATTTAGCGCCCAAAGAAAAATGCCTTCCGGGTGGAAGGCATTTGGCAGATTACATATGAGAGGCAATTAACTGCTGATTGTCCTGATACATGGCAAACAGATAGTTATTGTAACTGGCGCCCCGGGTCGAATAACCCTGCAGCTTATGGATCATGTTGGTCGCTGTCACTTCCTGATCCGCTTTACGCAACTGCGCCCGTGACTTACGGAAAGAGGCGTACGCAGAGTGTGTATTCAGGTTGGTAACATAGGCGTCAACAGACTCCTGCACGGACTCAAAGTGAGAGTAACCTTTCACCTTACCCGGGCCGTTTTTACATGCCCCTTTGGCACACTTCATACCAAACAGGTTGTTGTTCGTCCGCGCCAGCTTCGAGGTTCCCCAACCGCTTTCCGCTGCCGCCATTGTCGCCACCATGCTGTCCGGGATGATGTCCACACGCTCCAGCAGCACGTTCCACGGAATACGGCGCGTATTCCCGGACCAGCTCACTTTGTAGCGTTTGGTCAGTTCCTTCAGACGCGTGCGTTCGGCAGGCGACCACTGACTGTCGTATTGTTTACTGAGCAACCAGTTACGCTCGGCGGCAATCGCTGAGTTTTTGCTGGTGATATAAGGCATTACTGTCCGGAGAAACGCTTTTTTCCTTGGGGTTCCGGAAGGGTATTTTCGCAAATCAGGAAGTGAACTGCTATTTACACTATTGCGAGAATACTCTTGTTTACTGCTTGCCTGTTTTTTTACGCTTGCCTTAGTGACGTGGGCTTTGTGACTCGCTGTTTCTGCTGTGTGTGTCTTTGCCAGCACTCCCCCTGAAAACATCAGGGTGAAAAACATGAGTATCGTCGCCCCAGGTCGTCGCATGGGTATCGATATCATTAAGTCTCCTGGTCGGATATGAACATTCCAACACCTTCTTTTTTGCACAATTTTGAGAGCTGAATCTCAAATCATACCAAAAATAGCCTGCAAGAGCACGTACAGAAATAATCCAATTCTGAAATCATGTCACGGAGAAACTGCACATAAAACAAACAATCTCCCGTAAATGTGGTGTTTATCGCAAATAAACCGGGTTCGATCCCCCTTTCCCCTCCTCCCCCGCAATACGTCTTGCGGGAGGAGTTCCCCGCCCGCCCGTCGTGGCAAACTGAGCCACAATCGCTCTCACAGGGACTGCATATGAAACACGCCGCGCTGTTACTGCTTTTTTTGCCCACGCTCGCGCTCGCCGATTGGACTGTCCGCGGTTTCCCGCCCTTCAGCAGCAGTGGCGCTGGCGTCTGGCACAGTGAAGCTGCGTTAAAGAAGGGCGCGCAGCCCTTTACCTTGCAGGATGGTCAACAGTGCTGGCAGCCAGCGGATGGCATTAAACTGAACCAGACGCTGTCGCTGATACCCTGTACAGGTCACGCGCCGCCGTGGCGGATCTTCCGCGATGGCGATTATCGGTTACAGATAGATACCCGCTCCGGCACACCCACGCTGATGCTCACTGTGAAAAATGACGTTGCGGCGACGCCTGCTACCGCACAGCGTCAATGCCCGGTTCGCGACGACAAACCGCTCACCATTGCGGTAGGTAACACGTTCGCAGAAGGCAGCCAGGTGCGGGATTTTTACAGTCAGCGCACGGCTACCGTGCGCGATGGCAAGGTCACCTTACAGCCAGCCGCAAACAGTGACGGTTTATTACTGCTGGAGTCAGCAGACACGCAAGGTACAGCCCCCTTTCAATGGCACAACGCGACTGTCTATTTCGTGCTCACCGACCGCTACGTCAACGGTGATCCGGGTAACGATAACAGCTACGGTCGGCATAAAGATGGTCTGCAGGACATTGGTACCTTTCACGGCGGTGACCTGAAAGGACTGACGACCAAACTGGATTATCTGCAACAACTTGGCATCAACGCACTGTGGATAAGTTCACCGCTGGAACAGATCCACGGCTGGGTGGGCGGTGGAACCAAAGGGGACTTCCCTCATTATGCCTATCACGGTTATTACACTCAGGACTGGACCCGTCTCGACGCCAACATGGGCACCGAAAATGATCTCCGTACTCTGGTGGACGAAGCGCACAAACGGGGGATCCGCGTCCTGTTTGATGTGGTGATGAACCACACCGGCTATGCAACGCTGGCGGATATGCAAACCTTCGGCTTTGGTGCGCTCTATCTGAGAGAGGGTGAACGCGAGAAAATCCTGGGTCAGCACTGGACAGACTGGCGTCCCGCGGCCGGACAGAACTGGCACAGCTTTAACGATTACATCAACTTCAGCGATATAACCGCCTGGCAAAACTGGTGGGGAAAAGCGTGGATCCGTACCGACATTGGCGATTACGACAGCCCCGGCGTTGACGATCTCACCATGTCGCTGGCGTTTCTGCCCGACCTGAAAACCGAATCCACCACGCCTTCCGGTCTGCCGGTCTTTTACCGGCATAAACCCGATACCCATGCGCAGGAAATCAGCGGCTTTACGCCACGGGATTACCTCACCCACTGGCTGAGCCAATGGGTACGGGACTATGGCATTGATGGCTTTCGCGTGGACACCGCCAAACACGTTGAACGGGATGCCTGGCAACAACTGAAAACCCAGGCGACGCAGGCATTGGCGGAGTGGAAACAGGCCAATCCGCAGAAGAAAATTGACGATGCCCCCTTCTGGATGACCGGTGAATCCTGGGGCCACGGCGTGATGCGCAGCGACTATTACCAGCATGGTTTTGATGCGATGATCAACTTCGATTATCAGGAGCAGGCGGCCAGTGCTGTGCCCTGTCTGGCGAATATGGATGCGATCTGGCAGCAGATGGCCGATAAATTGCAGAACTTCAACGTGCTGAGTTATCTCTCCTCGCACGACACCCGCCTGTTCCGCGAGGGGGGACAGCAGGCGGCAGAACTTCTGCTGCTTGCCCCGGGCGCGGTGCAGATCTTTTACGGCGATGAATCGGCGCGTCCCTTTGGCCCCACCGGTTCGGACCCGTTACAGGGCACGCGCTCAGATATGAACTGGCAGGATTTGAACGGTAGCGCCGCCCAGAGCTTGCGCCACTGGCAGACACTGGGCCAGTTCCGTGCTCGCCATCCGGCGCTCGGCGCAGGGAAACAGACAACGCTAACGCTACCGCAGGGTTACGGATTCGTTCGCGAATCGGGCAATGACAAAGTGATGGTGATTTGGGCCGGGCTGCCGCAGCGCTGAGTCATAAGGCAAATATCAGCATATAACTCCAAATTATTGGACCGAACAGGAATAAAGTACGACAGAGAGCATCGGGGTGCAATTTGCACCCTGCCTTTCAGAGCGCTATGGTTAGCCACTTTGAACAGCAGTCCGGCAGAACAGTAGCGATGACATTTTCACTTTTCGGCGACAAATTCACCCGCCATGCAGGCATTACACGCCTGATGGAGGATCTCAACGACGGTTTACGCACGCCTGGCGCGATCATGCTTGGCGGCGGTAACCCGGCGCAAATTCCGGCGATGACCGATTATTTCCACAAGCTGCTGGCAGAGATGGTGGAAAACGGCAAAGCGACTGATGCGCTGTGCAATTATGACGGTCCGCAGGGCAAAACCGAGCTGCTGACCGCGCTGGCAGGCATGCTGCGCGAAGAATTAGGTTGGGATATTGAGCCGCAGAATATTGCACTGACAAATGGCAGTCAGAGCGCTTTTTTCTACTTATTCAATCTGTTTGCCGGTCGCCGCGCCGATGGAAGCACCAGAAAAGTGTTGTTCCCACTGGCACCGGAGTATATCGGTTACGCGGATTCAGGGCTGGAAGAAGACCTGTTCGTCTCCGCACGGCCCAATATTGAACTGTTACCCGAAGGCCAGTTCAAATACCACGTCGATTTCGAACACCTACACATTGGCGAAGAGACAGGCATGATCTGTGTCTCGCGTCCGACCAATCCGACCGGCAACGTCATTACTGATGAAGAGCTGATGAAACTGGATGTGCTGGCTAATCAGCACAACATTCCACTGGTGATCGATAACGCTTACGGCGTGCCTTTTCCGGGGATCATCTTTAGCGAAGCGCGCCCGCTGTGGAACCCGAATATTATCCTGTGCATGAGTCTGTCGAAGCTGGGCCTGCCAGGCAGCCGCTGCGGCATTATTATCGCCAATGACAAAGTGATCTCGGCAATCCGCAACATGAACGGCATCATCAGTCTGGCACCAGGCGGTATCGGTCCGGCAATGATGTGCGAAATGATCAAACGCAAAGACCTGCTGCGCCTGTCCGAAGAGGTGATAAAACCTTTTTACTACCAGCGGGTGCAGGAAACCATCGCCACGCTGCGCCGTTATTTACCTGAAGAGCGCTGCCTGATCCACAAGCCGGAGGGGGCGATATTCCTCTGGCTGTGGTTTAAGGATCTGCCCATCAGCACGGAGCTGCTGTATCAGCGGTTAAAAAAACGCGGTGTCCTGATGGTGCCCGGAGATTATTTCTTCCCGGGGTTGGATAAGCCCTGGCCGCATACTCATCAGTGCATGCGTATGAACTATGTGCCGGAACCCTCGCTGATCGAAGAGGGTGTGAAAATTCTCGCCGAAGAAGTTGAAAAAGCCTGGCAGGAAAACTGAAGCCGGACAACCGCATAATACGCCCCCTTACCGGGGGCTTTTTTACGCGCGTAATCAGGCAACACACCCGGCTAACTGACCACGCAGGCGATTTTCCCGCAGCGTTGACGGGTTGAGGCAGCTTAGCGCACCGGTCGGGCAGGCTTCCACGCAGGCAGGGCCATTCTCACGGTGCTGGCACAAATCGCACTTCAGCGCCTGCGCCCGGTTATTGAGCACGGTGACCTGCATGGCGCCAAACGGGCAGGCAATCATGCAACTCTTACAGCCGATACAGCGGGACTGTTCCACGCACACCGCCCCCTCAACACGGCTTATCGCCCCGACCGGGCAAACATTGGCGCAAGGCGCATCTTCGCAGTGATGGCAGGTCACTGCCGTAGAGAACGTACCGGTCTTTACCACGCGAATGCGTGCGGAAAACGTGGTGGGTTTGACGACCGAGCAATCCTGGTTGTCCTCGTGCGACACCACACAGGCCACTTCACAGGTGCGGCAGCCAATGCACTTACCCGGATCGGCGATAATAAAACGGTTCATTCTCCACTCCGCCTGACACAAAAAAACAAGGGTGCCAGAAAACGTCATGGCGGCGCTTTGATCGCGGCAGGGAAAGTCGCCAGATTTGTCATCTGCATGAACATGTCTGGCGCTTTGCCTTAACGATGTGTTAACGCGCGGGTCAGAACAGCCCTTGTGGCTTGTCGGAGTAACTCACTAACAGGCATTTGGTTTGCTGGTAGTGCTCCAGCATCATCTTGTGGGTTTCACGCCCAATCCCCGACTGCTTGTAGCCGCCAAACGCTGCATGTGCAGGATAGGCATGATAGCAGTTGGTCCATACGCGTCCGGCCTGGATGCCACGCCCCATTCGGTAGGCCAATGACCCGTTACGGCTCCAGACGCCTGCGCCGAGGCCATAGAGCGTATCGTTGGCCAGTGCCAGGGCTTCATCCTCCGTTTTGAAGGTTGTGACTGCCAGCACCGGGCCGAAAATCTCCTCCTGAAAGACGCGCATCGCATTCTGACCAAACAGGATTGTCGGCTCCAGGTAGTAACCTGTTTGCAGATCCCCCGCCAGCACTTTACGCCGCCCGCCAGTGAGAATGTCCGCTCCCTCCTGCTGGCCTATGGCGATATAATTGAGAATGGTCTCCATCTGCCCTTGTGAAACCTGCGCCCCCATTTGTGTGGTGTTGTCTAACGGGTTACCGCTACGAATGCTTTCAACCCGGCGAATCGCGCGTTCCATAAAGCGCTCGTAGATGGATTCCTGCACCAGCGCCCGACTCGGACAGGTGCACACCTCACCCTGGTTGAAGGCGAACAGGGCAAACCCTTCCAGGGCCTTATCGAAGTAGGCGTCTTCTTCATCCATCACATCGGCGAAGAAAATATTCGGTGATTTTCCACCCAGCTCCAGCGTCACCGGAATAATGTTTTGTGTGGCGTACTGCATAATTTGTCGGCCCACGTCTGTCGAACCAGTAAACGCCACCTTGGCGATGCGTTTTGAAGTGGCGAGATATTCGCCAATCTCGCCTCCTGCGCCGTTTACCACATTGATGACCCCCGGCGGCAGCAGATCGCCGATAATCTCCATCAGCAACAGTACCGAGAGCGGTGTCAGACGTGCAGGTTTCAGCACAATACAGTTTCCAGCCGCCAGCGCAGGGGCCATTTTCCAGCACGCCATCAACAGCGGAAAATTCCACGGAATGATCTGCCCGACTACCCCGAGCGGTTCATGAAAATGGTACGCCACTGTATCGTTATCAAGTTCACTGATCCCGCCTTCCTGCGCACGTATGCAGCCCGCGAAATAACGGAAATGATCGATCGCCAGCGGCACGTCTGCGCCTTGCGTTTCGCGGATCGGTTTACCGTTGTCCCAGGTTTCCGCTGTCGCCAGCAGTTCGAGGTTTTGCTCCATGCGATCGGCAATTTTTAGCAATATTGCCGCCCGTGCCTGGACGGACATCGCTCCCCATGCCGCTCTGGCTTTGTGGGCGGCATCCAGTGCGAGGTCAATATCCTGCGGGCCGGAGCTGGCAACCTCGCACAACGGTTGACCGGTCACTGGCGTAAGATTCGGGTAATACTCGCCCGCCACGGGGGCGACCCAATCGCCACCGATAAAGTTGTCATAGCGGGCTTTTAACGTCAGGGGAAAACCGTATTTCCCGGGCTGGATAGAGGGCGTTGAGAGGGAGGTGGTCATCGGCGTCTCCTTGCGACAGTTATCCTTACAAGGGTAGACGCGACTGGCGAAATATTCGCCAGTCCGCAATAACTTAAAACAAATCTTCAGTCGTTTTCTTTGGTAAACAATGCTTTGTCGCGCAGGATATGATCGTTGCCGCGACGGCGGGTAAAACCGATGCGGTCAAAATACTCAAGGATCTGGATAGCCAGCTTACGCCCGACGTTAAGCCGGTCGCGGAAGTCCGCCGCACTGGTAGTGCCGCGCGCCTGATCCAGCTCGCGGATCATCGTGGCGAACGTCACAATCCGATCGTTGCGGTAATAACGATCTTTCACGATCGCCGTAATCAGCCCCTGCTGCGCGGCTTGCCGCAATACGGTGCGCATCACCTGTTCATCGGCCGCGACTTCGCGTGCCACATCCCGCACCCACCAGGGTTCATCGCCAAATAGCGGCGCGGCTTTCTGCCATAATTGCGCCTGTTCATCGGTAAAACCTGCTTTATGGTAAGGCAAATGCAACCAGCCGTGATGACTGTGGATCTCACCGCTTTCGCGCATACGCTCAATCAGGGTTAATACCAGCGCTTCGTCTTCCATTGGCAGTGCCATGCGTCGTAGACGCTCGCGCCCCGGTCCCGGCTCTTCGCGATACTGCTCGTGATAGGTCGCCAGCGTTTCCAGCAGTTTTCGCTGCCAGCGCGCCGCCACCGGTGCATCGAGCAGATTATCTCCGGCGCGGATAAATCCCGGCTGGTTCAGTAATCTCTCCAGCCCGTCCGGACTGAGCTGGCGTGCCCAGCCAAAGGCCGTAAGTTCGACAGCGCCGCGTGACAGATGCACCGACAACGCCTGTGCATCATCGGTCGCCTGCGCCAACGCGGTGATCCAGTTCAGATAGTCCGTTTTACGTTTTCCCCGGCGCGGCGAATTCAGTGCCACTACCCGCGCTCCCGCCAGCGTGCTGCGCGCGGAGATATCCCGCAGCACCAATCGATCGTTATCCGCCAGCCACAGCGGCGTATCCAACACCAGCTCCGCCAGGTCATTCTCCAGCAGCGACACGCGGCCAGTAACGTGGCTGACGGCATGATGGATGTGCAGAGATTGCCACTGCGTCAGCGGCGTATGTGTTTGCAGGGCGACAATCAGCCGCTCCGTGGGCTCGGGAGGTTGCTGCGACAGCAGCCAGTTACCACGACTCAGCGCCTCTTTTTCCGCATCGCCAGCAATATTCAGGGCGATACGTTGCCCGGCCTGCGCCCGCTCAACGGGCTGATTTTGCGCATGCAGACCACGCACGCGCATCGGTTTATTCACCCCGGTCAGCCATAGCGTATCGCCGATGCGGACATCGCCGGATAGCGCCGTACCGGTCACCACCAGCCCTGCCCCTTTGACGGTAAACGCGCGATCCAGCGCCAGGCGAAAGCGTTGGTGTTCCGGGTGCGCCCGCTCCGGCAGTTGCAGCAGATGCGCGCGTAATTCATCAATCCCCTGCTGCCTCGTAGCCGCCGTGACGAACAGGGTCGCCTGCGGGTAACCGAAAGCACGTAAGGTGTTTTGCACCTCTTCGCGCACGTCGGCAATACGCGCCTCATCCACACGATCGGCTTTCGTCAGCGCCACCGTCAGTGCCGGGTTACCGGTTAACTGCAAAATCGCCAGATGTTCGCGTGTCTGCGCCATCACCCCATCGTCACAGGCCACCACCAGCAAGGCATGATCGATGCCGCCAACGCCCGCCAGCATATTCGACAAAAATTTTTCATGCCCCGGAACATCGATAAAACCCGGCACCCGCCCATCTGGCTGCGGCCAGTAGGCATAGCCGAGATCGATGGTCATACCGCGTTTTTTTTCCTCCGGCAAACGGTCAGCGTTCACGCCGGTAATGGCTTCAATCAGGGTGGTCTTGCCGTGGTCTACGTGCCCGGCAGTGGCAATAATCATTTCAGCAACATCTCCAGCAAGCGGGATTCATTTTCAAGACAGCGGCAGTCCAGCCACAGGCGGCCATCATAGATACGGCCAATCACCGGCTGCGGCAGTGACCGCCACTGCATCGCCAGCGCTTCCAGTCGACGGCCGCTACCGTCGTGGGGAGTAAACGTCAGCGCAGCGCCTGGCAGCCTGTCCACCGGTAACGAACCGCTGCCAATCTGCGACTGACAAGCCTCGACCCGAATAGCAAACTCACGATAGCGCGACGTCAGCGCAGCACACAGACGCTGCGCTTGCTCGCGGATCTCCGGTTCCGGGCGTGTTAAATAGCGCAGGGTCGGGAGGTTTTGCCGGAGCTTCTCCGGGTGCAGATAAAGACGCAGCGTGGCTTCCAGCGCGGCCAGCGTCATTTTATCCGCACGCAGGGCGCGTTTCAGCGGATGTTGCTGCAACTGCGCAATCAGCGCTTTTTTACCAACGATAATCCCGGCTTGCGGGCCGCCCAGCAGTTTATCGCCGGAGAAACTCACCAGACTCACGCCTGCGGCGATCAGCGCTTGCGGCATGGGTTCCTGCGGCAACCCATAAAGACTTAAATCCACCAGCGAACCGCTGCCAAGATCGACAATCACCGGTAACCCGGACGCCTGCGCCAGCGTAACCAGTTCGGCCTCGCTCACCGCTTTGGTAAACCCTTCGACATGGTAATTGCTGGTGTGTACCTTCATCAGCAGTGCAGTATTGTCATTAATGGCCTGCTGATAATCTTTTGCGTGGGTGCGATTGGTCGTGCCGACTTCATGCAATACGCAGCCAGCCTGACGCATCACATCCGGAATGCGAAATGCGCCGCCAATCTCCACCAGTTCGCCGCGCGACACAACCACTTCCCGGCCTGCCGCCGTGGCGGCCAGCATCAGCAGCACTGCCGCCGCATTGTTATTCACAATACAGGCATCTTCCGCACCGGTCAGTTGACACAAAAGATCGGCCAGCGCCCGATCGCGATGACCCCGTCCGGCACCATCGAGATCGTACTCCAGTGTTACCGGTGACCCCATCGCCTGAGCGACCGCATCGATCGCCGCCAGCGGCTGTATCGCTCGGCCTAAATTGGTATGCAGCACCGTCCCGCTGAGATTGAATACCGGGCGCAACGCACTGGTTTCGCTGCATTCCAGTCGCCGTTGTGTTTCCGCCGCCCAATTTTCGCACCAGTCGGGTAGTGTCTGCGCAGTGCGGATCTGCTCACGCGCTTCATCCTGTAATTGGCGCAACGCCTGGGCCACGCGCTGGTGACCAAACGTCGCTAACAGAGAAGTGAACGCCTCGTCACGTAACAGGCGATCGGTAGAAGGGATCTGGCTGTAAAGAGTAGTCATGAAAAGGCCTGGCTGTTGGTTGCCCCTCCCGTCAGGGGCAATTTGACGTGAGGGGATTGTACAGCGACTTTGTTCAGGCGGACATCATGGTTATCACGCCTTTGGCGGCGCAGTGCGGGCGAAGCTCTCACGCAGGAACAAGTTTTCCACCAGTTTGACCAGCAGCGGGCGATTAACACACCAGCCGGGCGCAACGTGGCGGAAGTTGATGTAATCGATGGCGCAGGCTATCGCGATGGTCGCCAGATTGAGGCTATCAACATGCAGTGTTCCGTCACGCAAATAGCTTTCCAGCGCATCCAGCCCGCGGTTCACTTTTTCCCGCTGGCGGAGCAGTTCGGTTTCAGACTGCTGCTCCACCGGGCGCGCCAGCTCACGCACCGACACCAGCGCAGCGTCCATAATGCCGTCTGCCAGTGCTTCAAGCTGGCGAATTTTTAGCGCGGCTTTCGCATCCGCTGGCAACATCGCCGGTGCAATACCTAATAAATCAATGTACTGCGCGATAATCGGCGAGTCATACCACACTTCGCCGTCATCGGTCACCAACGCCGGGACTTTGCCAAGGGGGTTAAATTGCCCCACGCCGTTAACGGCGTTATACGGCTGTTCGTTGATGAATTCGAATGTGATCCCTTTTTCCAACAGGATCACCGAAATTTTGCGTACAAAAGGGCTGGTGTAGCTGCCAATCAGTTTCATTGCCTGGTCCTTTTTTCGCCAACTAAGAAATTAAGTATGCACCAACGGAATCAGACCGTTTCATCAATATGCAAACTTTACCGCCCAGATTAGCACCACAGCCGCAAATGAAAGGGAGTTACAAATCGAACTGGTTGAAAAAGACACAATTTGCGATCGATCACACTCAGAAAAGTCCTGGCGAAAATATCTTGTGATCAATATCACAAATAAATAACAAAGTGTCCGAGAGAAAATGCGAAGTTAGTCACATTTAATGCCTTGTTCAGCCTGTTTTTTATTCTTTGTTCTTTTTTTACACACGATTTTTGTGATCATGATCACCATAAAGACCCGATATCCCCCCGTATTAATGTGATTTTGATCACACAAAAAAGCACCATCTGGACAGTACGCCCATTCGGTGCGAGATTTCGCATCACTGATAACCCAGGTCCGGCTACCTCTGCCGCCACATTAACAAACAAACCTCGGGCTTCCGGCCTGTGCGATAGCAAACATAAGAAGGGGTGTTTTATGTCATCCGATATCAAGATCAAGGTGCAGAGCTTTGGTCGCTTCCTTAGCAATATGGTGATGCCTAACATCGGCGCGTTTATCGCGTGGGGTATCATCACCGCATTGTTTATTCCTACAGGGTGGTTACCAAACGAGACGCTGGCGAAACTCGTTGGTCCAATGATTACTTACCTGCTGCCGCTGCTCATCGGTTTCACCGGTGGTCGTCTGGTTGGCGGCGATCGCGGCGGCGTTGTTGGCGCGATCACCACCATGGGCGTGATCGTCGGTGCAGACATGCCGATGTTCCTCGGTGCCATGATTGCCGGCCCGCTGGGCGGTTTCTGCATTAAGAAATTTGACGCCGCTGTAGACGGCAAGATCAAATCCGGTTTTGAAATGCTGGTGAATAACTTCTCCGCTGGCATCATCGGTATGATCCTCGCTATCCTGGCATTCCTCGGCATTGGCCCTGCGGTTGAAGTCCTGTCCAAAGTTCTGTCGGCAGGCGTTAACTTCATGGTTGTGCATGACATGCTGCCGTTGGCGTCTATCTTTGTTGAACCGGCGAAAATCCTGTTCCTCAACAACGCCATCAACCACGGTATCTTCTCACCGCTGGGTATTCAGCAGTCGCATGACATCGGCAAGTCTATCTTCTTCCTGATCGAAGCAAACCCGGGTCCGGGGATGGGCGTTCTGCTGGCGTACATGTTCTTTGGCCGCGGCAGCGCTAAACAGTCTGCTGGCGGTGCGGCTATCATCCACTTCCTGGGTGGTATCCACGAAATTTACTTCCCGTATGTGCTGATGAACCCGCGTCTGCTGTTGGCCGTTATTCTTGGCGGTATGACTGGCGTGTTCACCCTGAGCGTGCTGAACGGCGGTCTGGTGTCTCCGGCTTCTCCGGGTTCCATCCTGGCCGTGCTGGCGATGACGCCAAAAGGTGCGTACTTCGCTAACCTGACAGCCATCTTCGCAGCGCTGATCGTCTCCTTCGTGATCGCCTCCATTCTGCTGAAAACCAGCAAAGTGAAAGAAGAGGATGAAGATATCGAAGCGGCTACCCGTCGTATGCAGGACATGAAAGCACAGTCTAAAGGCGCAACGCCGCTGGCGGCTGGCGACGTGACCAACGACCTGAGCCACGTACGTAAAATCATCGTTGCCTGTGATGCCGGTATGGGCTCCAGCGCCATGGGTGCAGGCGTACTGCGTAAGAAAGTGCAGGATGCAGGCCTCACCAATATTTCGGTGACCAACAGCGCGATTAACAGCCTGCCCTCTGACGTTGATCTGGTGATTACGCACCGCGATCTGACCGAGCGCGCTATGCGCCAGGCACCGCAGGCGCAGCATATCTCCCTGACCAACTTCCTGGACAGCGGCCTGTACACCGGTCTGACTGAACGTCTGGTGGCTGCACAGCGCCACAACGACAACCAGACCAAAGTGAACAGCAGCCTGCAGGACAGCTTCGATGCCTCCAACAGCAATCTGTTCAAGCTGGGTGCGGAGAACATCTTCCTTGGTCGCAAAGCGAGCAACAAAGAAGAAGCCATCCGTTTTGCTGGTGAACAACTGGTAAAAGGCGGCTACGTTCAGCCGGAATATGTAGATGCCATGCTGGAGCGCGAAAAACTGACCCCGACGTATCTGGGTGAATCTATCGCGGTTCCGCACGGCACCGTGGAAGCCAAAGATCGCGTACTGAAAACGGGTGTGGTGTTCTGCCAGTATCCGGAAGGCGTTCGCTTTGGCGAGGGCGAAGAAGACATCGCCCGCCTGGTCATCGGGATTGCTGCGCGCAACAACGAGCACATCCAGGTGATCACCAGCCTGACCAACGCACTGGATGACGAGACGGTCATTGAACGTCTGGCGCATACTACCAGCGTTGAAGAAGTCCTGGCGCTGATCGGTAAATAACAGACCGGCGCTAACCTCTTCCCTCTCCCCTTTGGGGAGAGGGCTAGGGTGAGGAGAAATTTTCGTGGTTCCTCACCCCAGCCCTCTCGGGTAAAAACATTGATGAAGGTTAAGACTATGAAAGCATTGCATTTTGGCGCAGGAAATATCGGACGTGGTTTTATCGGCAAATTATTGGCCGACGCGGGGATTGAACTGACATTCGCCGATGTGAATCAGGTGGTTCTCGACGCCCTTAATGCCCGTCATAGCTATCAGGTGCATGTGGTTGGTGAAAATGAGCAGGTGGATACGGTTTCCGGTGTCAACGCCGTCAGCAGTATCGGTGATGAGGTTGTCGAACTGATCGCTTCCGTGGATCTGGTGACCACCGCTGTTGGCCCGGTCGTTCTGGAACGCATTGCGCCGGCTATCGCCAAAGGGCTGGCGAAACGTAAAGCACAGGGCATTACCACACCGCTGAATATCATCGCGTGCGAAAATATGGTGCGCGGCACCACGCAACTGAAAGGCCATGTCATTGCCGCGCTGGCGGATGCAGATAAAGCCTGGGTTGATCAGCACGTCGGCTTCGTCGATTCCGCCGTTGACCGTATCGTTCCGCCTTCTGAATCGGCCACCCATGATCCGCTGGAAGTGACAGTGGAAACATTCAGTGAGTGGATTGTGGATAAAACCCAGTTTAAAGGCGCGCTACCGAACATCCCCGGGATGGAATTAACTGATAACCTGATGGCATTTGTTGAACGTAAGCTCTTCACGCTGAATACCGGGCATGCTATAACCGCGTACCTTGGAAAACAGACCGGCCTTCAAACCATTCGCGACGCTATCCTGGATGCCAACATCCGTGCCGTTGTGAAAGGCGCGATGGAAGAGAGCGGTGCGGTACTGATCAAGCGTTATGGCTTTGATGCCGATAAGCACGCCGCGTACATTCAGAAAATCCTGGGTCGTTTTGAAAACCCCTATCTGAAAGACGATGTTGAGCGCGTAGGACGTCAGCCGCTGCGTAAACTGAGCGCTGGCGATCGTCTGATCAAACCGCTGCTCGGCACGCTGGAGTACAATCTGCCGCATGCGAACCTGGTGAAAGGCATTGCCGCCGCCATGCATTACCGCAGCGAACAGGATCCGCAAGCGCAAGAGCTGGCAGTGCTTATCGACGAGAAAGGCCCGCAGGCTGCGCTGGCGCAGATTTCTGGTCTGGACGCCAACAGCCCGGTCGTTAACGAAGCCGTCAACGCCTATAACGCAAAGGCATGATGCCGACTATGGCGCGGGATTCCCCGCGCCTGTTAACGAAATTGTCAGATATGCAGGCAATAATGGAAAAAACGCAGGCCTTCGAAAACCGTGTACTCGAGCGTCTGAATGCTGGCAAAACCGTGCGAAGTTTTTTGATTGCCGCCGTTGAGTTGCTCAATGAGGCGATCAATATTCTGGTGCTGCAGGTATTCCGCAAAGACGACTATGCGGTGAAATATGCAGTTGAGCCGCTACTTGACGGAGATGGACCGCTGGGCAATTTGTCTGTGCGTTTGAAGCTGATTTACGGTCTTGGGGTCATTTCCCGCCCGGAGTATGAAGATGCGGAACTGCTGATGGCGCTACGCGAGGAACTGAACCACGACGGCACGGAATATTCCTTTACCGATGATGAAATCCTCGGGCCTTTTGGCGAGTTGCACTGCGTTGCCGCCCTGCCGCCAACACCGCTGTTCGATACCAGCGATCCTGACCTTTTTGCGATGCAAAAACAGCGCTACCAGCAGGTGGTGCGTTCCACGATGGTGCTGTCCCTCACCGAGTTGATTTCCCGTATCAGCTTAAAAAAGGCATTCCAGAAGTAAACTCCGTTATAAATGCTGTATCCTTATCTTTTTATTCCCCAACAAAACCGGGCACCATGAAAGAAGTCGAAAAAAACGAAATTAAGCGTCTGAGCGACCGCCTCGACGCCATTCGCCACCAGCAAGCCGATCTCTCGTTAGTTGACGCGGCGGACAAATACGCTGAACTGGAAAAAGAGAAAACTACGCTGGAAGCGGAAATCCTCCGTCTGCGCGAGCAATACACCCAGAAGCTGAGCAAAGAAGCGCAAAAGCTGATGAAAATGCCGTTCAGCCGGGCCATCACCAAAAAAGAGCAGGCGGATCTCGGCAAGTTGAAAAAAAGTGTCCGTGGTCTGATAGTCGTACACCCGATGACAGCGCTGGGGCGTGAAATGGGTCTCGACGCCATGACTGGCTTTGCCAAAAGCGCCTTCTGACCTTCCTGTTCACAGCACTTGCTTCCTGTATCGGAGCAAGTGCTGCCAAAATTGGCCCTACCAATCACCCTCTGATTTTCTCTGCTGTTCACAATTCCATAAAATCACGTCACATCCCAATTGCCAGATAGCAACATTTGGATAACCATTCGTTATCACAAACCCTACACACAACCACTGGCAGGACCACTTTTACAAAACGTGTGATGCAGAGATAAGCACAGACTTACCGCTCACCTGTTTTACGGTGGTTCTCAGGAGACCTGCATGAATCTCTGGCAACAGAATTACGACCCGGCCGGCAATATCTGGCTATCCAGTCTGATCGCTTCACTGCCGATCCTGTTTTTCTTTTTTGCGCTCATCAAACTCAAATTAAAAGGCTATATCGCTGCGAGCTGGACCGTGGCAATCGCACTGGCAGTCGCGTTGCTGTTCTACGATATGCCGCTGGATCATGCCCTCGCCTCTGTGGTGTATGGTTTCTTCTACGGCCTGTGGCCAATCGCCTGGATCATTATCGCTGCGGTATTTGTCTATAAAATCTCGGTAAAAACCGGGCAGTTCGACATTATCCGTTCGTCGATTCTTTCAATCACCCCGGACCAGCGCCTGCAAATGCTGATTGTCGGCTTCTCGTTCGGTGCGTTTCTCGAAGGGGCGGCTGGGTTCGGCGCACCGGTGGCGATCACGGCTGCACTGCTGGTCGGGCTTGGTTTTAACCCATTGTATGCCGCCGGTTTGTGTTTGATCGTCAATACTGCACCAGTCGCTTTTGGCGCTATGGGCATTCCGATTCTGGTTGCCGGACAAGTCACCGGATTGGACAGTTTTGAAATTGGCCAGATGGTAGGTCGTCAGTTGCCGTTCCTGACCATCATTGTGCTGTTCTGGATCATGGCGATTATGGACGGCTGGCGCGGCGTGAAAGAGACCTGGCCTGCGGTGATCGTGGCCGGTGGTTCGTTTGCCATTGCGCAGTATTTGAGTTCAAACTTTATCGGCCCGGAGCTGCCAGACATTATCTCGTCGCTGGTGTCACTGGTCTGCCTGACGCTGTTCCTCAAACGCTGGAAACCGGTACGTATTTTCCGTTTTGGCGATATGGGCGCATCGCAGGTCGATCTCAATCTGCAACGCACCCACTACAGCGGCGGACAGATCCTGCGCGCCTGGTCACCGTTCCTGTTTCTGACCGCTACCGTCACGTTGTGGAGCATCCCACCGTTCAAGGCCATGTTCGCCCCTGGCGGTGCGCTGTATGACTGGGTGTTCACTGTTTCCGTACCGCACCTGGATAAGCTGGTCGCCCGTATGCCGCCGGTGGTGAGCGCAGCCACGCCTTACGCAGCCATCTATAAATTTGACTGGTTCTCAGCGACCGGTACGGCCATTTTGTTTGCCGCTATCCTGTCGATTATCTGGCTGCGCATGAAGCCAAAAGATGCAGTCAGCACCTTTACCAGCACCTTGCGCGATCTGGCATTGCCGATTTACTCCATCGGAATGGTGCTGGCCTTTGCCTTTATTTCCAACTACTCCGGGCTCTCTTCAACGCTGGCATTAGCGCTGGCGCATACCGGCAACGCCTTTACCTTCTTCTCGCCCTTCCTTGGCTGGTTGGGGGTATTCCTTACCGGTTCGGATACCTCGTCGAATGCGCTGTTTGCCGCCTTGCAGGCCACTGCCGCTCAACAGATTGGCGTTTCAGATGTGCTGATGGTGGCAGCGAACACTACCGGCGGCGTTACCGGAAAAATGATTTCACCGCAATCCATCGCCATTGCCTGTGCGGCCGTTGGCTTGGTGGGGAAAGAGTCAGATCTGTTCCGCTTTACCGTTAAACACAGCCTGATTTTCACCTGTATGGTCGGTCTTATTACGACACTTCAGGCCTATGTGCTGACCTGGATGATCCCATGAAAGTGTTACCCAGACGCCTGACAGACGACGTTGTTGACCGTGTGCGGGCGTTGATTGCAGAGCAGCGACTGGAAGCGGGCATGAAATTGCCCGCTGAGCGCCAGCTTGCCGTACAGCTTGGCGTGTCGCGCAACTCATTACGTGAAGCATTGTCGCGACTGGTGAGCGAAGGCGTGTTGCTGAGTCGTCGCGGCGGCGGCACCTTTGTGCGCTGGCAGCACGATGAGTGGTCCGAACAAAACATTGTGCAGCCGTTAAAGACACTGCTGAATGACGATCCGGATTACAGCTTCGATATCCTTGAAGCGCGCCACGCCATCGAAGCGAGCACGGCCTGGCATGCGGCCATGCGCGCAACGGATGCAGACAAAGAGAAAATTGTCCTCTGTTTTGACGCCACACAATCCGATGATCCGGACCTGGCGTCACAAGCGGATGTGCGCTTCCACCTTGCCATCGCGGAAGCGTCGCACAACGTGGTGCTGCTCCAGACGATGCGGGGTTTTTTCGACCTGCTGCAATCCTCCGTGAAGCAGAGCCGCCAGCGTATGTACCTGGTTCCCCCCGTATTTTCACAGCTTACCGAACAGCACCAGGCAGTGATGAACGCCATTCTTGCCGGAGACGCCGAGGGCGCGCGTCAGGCGATGATGGCCCATCTTGGCTTCGTGCACACCACCATTCGCCAGTTCGATGAAGATCAGGCCCGACAGGCGCGGATCACCCGTCTGCCGGACGAACAGCATATTCACTCCAGGGAGAAAAAAGCATGATTATTTCCGCAGCCAGCGACTACCGCGCGGCAGCACAGCGCATTCTGCCGCCGTTTCTGTTTCACTATATCGATGGCGGCGCGTATGCCGAATATACCCTGCGCCGCAACGTTGAAGATTTATCCCAGGTCGCGCTGCGCCAGCGGGTGCTGAAAAATATGTCTGACCTCCGTCTCGACACCACGCTGTTTAACGAAAAACTCTCGATGCCTGTGGCGCTGGCACCGGTCGGATTATGCGGCATGTATGCGCGACGTGGCGAAGTACAGGCCGCAGGTGCAGCCGATGCGAAAGGCATTCCTTTTACCCTGTCAACGGTGTCCGTCTGCCCGATTGAAGAAGTTGCGCCTACCCTGAAACGGCCAATGTGGTTCCAGCTTTATGTCCTGCGCGATCGCGGCTTTATGCGTAATGCGCTGGAGCGCGCCAAAGCGGCAGGCTGCTCCACGCTGGTCTTTACCGTCGATATGCCAACACCCGGTGCACGTTACCGTGATGCACACTCCGGCATGAGTGGCCCGAATGCCGCCCTGCGCCGTTACTGGCAGGCCGTAACACACCCGCAATGGGCGTGGGATGTCGGCATGAACGGGCGTCCTCATGATTTGGGCAACATCTCAACGTATCTTGGCAAACCAACAGGCCTGGAAGACTACATTGGCTGGTTGGCGAAAAACTTCGATCCCTCGATTTCATGGAAAGACCTGGAGTGGATCCGCGAATTCTGGGATGGCCCGATGGTGATCAAAGGGATCCTGGATGCAGAAGATGCTCGCGACGCGGTGCGCTTTGGCGCAGATGGTATTGTGGTCTCCAACCACGGTGGCCGACAGCTCGACGGCGTACTCTCATCCGCGCGTGCGTTACCGGCTATCGCCGATGCGGTCAAAGGGGATATTGCTATTCTCGCCGACAGCGGTATCCGCAACGGTCTGGATGTCGTGCGTATGATTGCACTCGGTGCTGACACTGTCTTGCTGGGCCGCGCGTATCTCTACGCACTGGCAACGCACGGACGCCAGGGGGTGGCAAATCTGCTGGATTTAATTGAGAAAGAGATGAAGGTGGCGATGACGTTAACCGGCGCGAGATCGATTAGTGAAATCAGCAAAGATTCGCTGGTGCAGGAGTTGCGTCAGTTGCCCGCCGCATTGGCACCGCTGGCACATGGGGATGCGGCATAACCCTCACCCCGGCCCTCTCCCTGGAAGGGAGAGGGGGAAAACCAGTGCCAGTTGGTCCCCTCTGCCCTTTGGGGAGCGAAAGTGAAAATCCTCACCAACCTGTCCCCTCTCCCCTTTGGGGAGCGAAAGTGAAAATCCTCACCAACCTGTCCCCTCTCCCCTTTGGGGAGCGAAAGTGAAAAACCGCTCCTGCCTGTCCCCTCTCCCCTTTGGGGAGCAAAAGTGAAAATCCTCACCAACCTGTCTCCTCTCCCCTCTGGGGAGCGAAAGTGAAAAACCGCTCCAGTCTGTCCCCTCTCCCCTTTGGGGAGAGAAAGTGAAAAACCGCACCAGCCTGTTCCCTCTCCCCTTTGAGGAGCGAAAGTGAAAATCCGCACCAGCCTGTCCCCTCTCCCCTCTGGGGAGAGGGTTAGGGTGAGGGGAAAAATCTGCTATTCTGCCCGGCGTTATCATCAGGGGCAGCATTATGTTAAACATTGTTTTATTCGAACCAGAAATCCCGCCTAACACCGGGAACATCATCCGCCTGTGCGCGAATACCGGCTTTAACCTGCATATTATCGAACCGATGGGGTTTACCTGGGATGATAAGCGCCTGCGCCGCGCCGGGCTGGATTACCATGAGTTCGCCGCCGTGAAACGCCACCATGATTACGCCGCTTTTGTTGCCGCAGAGCAGCCGCAGCGTTTGTTCGCGCTGACCACCAAAGGTACGCCAGCACACAGCGCAGTGAATTATCAGGACGGGGATTTTCTGATGTTTGGTCCGGAAACCCGCGGACTGCCGGCAACCATTCTTGATGTGCTGCCTGCTGAGCAGAAAATCCGCATACCGATGATGCCGGACAGCCGCAGTATGAACCTGTCAAACGCCGTATCGGTGGTGGTCTATGAGGCCTGGCGCCAGTTAGGTTACCCTGGTGCGGTACTGCGAAGCTGAGAGGTTAACGTGTCGGGTGGCGGGTATTAATCGGAAACGTGGGTAACACTTTTCTGGCGTTATTGGCGAAGGCAAATTGCACACGGACAGCGCGAAAAAAACCGGAGCGTACACACAGTACGTGAGGATTTTGAGCACTGCCCGGGGTCAGGCCGGCGAGTAAAATAGCCAGAAAATTAAATTCCGTCGCCGTATTCAAACCCGTGGTTAATACCGTTGAAATGCTGATCCATATCCATCGACGGCTTATCACTCTCCGGTTTGCCCACAATGCGCGCCGGAACGCCTGCGGCGGTGGTATGCGGCGGTACGGGCTGTAACACCACGGAACCTGCGCCGATTTTCGCACCGCGACCGACTTCGATATTGCCCAGGATTTTCGCGCCTGCACCAATCATCACACCTTCGCGGATCTTCGGATGACGGTCTCCCGACGTTTTCCCGGTCCCGCCAAGGGTTACCGATTGCAGAATCGACACATCATCTTCGATAACAGCGGTTTCCCCCACCACAATGCCGGTTGCATGGTCGAGCATAATGCCGCGGCCGATTTTCGCCGCCGGGTGAATGTCCACCTGGAAGCTCACCGACACCTGGTTTTGCAGGAAAATCGCCAGTGCACGACGCCCCTGTAACCACAGCCAGTGACCAATCCGATACGCCTGCAGCGCGTGAAAACCTTTCAAATAAAGCAGCGGCGTGGAGTACTTATCTACCGCCGGATCGCGGGTCCGCACAGCCTGAATATCGCAAGCGGCGGAAGCAATCATTTCTGGATCCGCTGCATAGGCTTCTTCCACCACTTCGCGAATAGCGATAGCTGGCATAATCGGCGAGGCCAGCTTGTTTGCCAGCATATAACTCAGCGCGCTGCCCAGATTTTCATGTTTGAGCAGCGTGGCATGGTAAAAACTGGCCAGCATGGGCTCGCAATCCGCCAGCGCACGGGCTTCGGCTTTGATATTGTTCCAGACCAGATCCAGTTCTTCACACGCCATTGCTTACTCCAGAATATCTGCGTTTCAATACGCAACATCAGCCAGACTGCCTCGGGACAGCAAATCTGAGCAGCCCCGGCGGCTTACGCAAGTAAGCGACTGGGGATGCGCAGGCGCAACCAACAAGGAAGCAGCCTGAAAGATAATGTGTATTTAGTGATTGCTGCGCTCGTCTTTACGCGCACGACCTAATAGCGTCAATGCTGCCTCGCGCGCATTTTTTCCGCAATACAATACCTGATAAATTTCCTCGGTTATTGGCATTTCAACGCCAAACCGGTGCGCCAGCGCGCGCACTTCTTTGGTATTGCGGTAACCTTCGACCACCTGACCAATTTTGTCCTGGGCGCTTTGCACGTCCATTCCCTGGCCAAGCATCATGCCAAAACGGCGGTTACGCGACTGGTTATCGGTGCAGGTCAGCACCAGATCGCCCAAACCAGCCATGCCCATAAAGGTTGCCGGATCGGCACCCAGCGCAGCGCCCAGGCGTGACATTTCCGTCAGGCCGCGGGTAATCAGCGCAGTACGGGCATTCGCGCCAAAGCCGATGCCATCAGACATGCCCGCGCCAATCGCTATCACGTTTTTCACTGCACCGCCAAGCTGCACGCCAATGAAGTCAGGATTGCTGTAAACGCGAAAACTTTTGCCACAGTGCAAAAGCTGCTGCAGATCGTCGGCGAACTGCGGGTCGGTCGATGCCAGCGAAATCGCCGTAGGCAAACCTGCCGCCAGCTCTTTCGCAAAGGTCGGGCCGGAGATCACCGCCAGCGGAATATCCGGACCTAAGACTTCGCGTGCGACATCTTCTAACAGACGCCCCGTTTCCGCCTCCAGGCCTTTTGTTGCCCAGACAATGCGCGCGTCCTGGCGCATCAGCGGTTTGATCTGCGCCAGCACCTCGCCAAAGACATGGCTTGGCACCACCACCAGAATATTGCGGCTGGCAGCGAGCGCACGCGTAAGGTCGCTTTCTAATTGCAGGGTGTCAGGGAAAGGCACATCGGGGAGAAACGCCGCATTGCAGCGATCATGCTGCAGGGTCGCGATATGTTTAGGGTCATGGCCCCAGAGCACAACCTGGTGGCCGTTTCTTGCCAGGGTGATGGCAAGAGCGGTGCCGTAAGAGCCGGCACCGATCACAGTCATTGCAGCATTAAGTGCGTTCATCAGGCATCCTGATGTTGTTCAGCACCTTCGCCAGTCTGCTGTTGCAGGTAGTTCATGAACAGCGCATCAAAGTTAACTGGCGCAAGGTTCAGTTGCGGGAAAGTACCGCGGGACACGAGGCTGGTGATGCACTCACGCGCATACGGGAACAGGATGTTCGGGCAGTATGCACCAAGGCAATGCGCCATCTGGGTACCTTCGATACCGTCGATGGAGAAGATACCGCCCTGTTGCACTTCGCACAGGAAGCCAGTCTCTTCGCCCAGGGAAGCGGTTACGGTAACGCGCAGAACCACTTCATAAACGCCTTCCGCCAGTTGAGTAGAGGCGGTGTCGAGGTCCAGTTTCACTTCCGGCTGCCACTCTTTCTGGAAGATGTGCGGCGCGTTCGGCGCTTCGAAAGAGATATCTTTCGTATAAATACGCTGAATCTGGAAAGTCATTTCGGTGTTGTTTTGTTCGGACATGAGTGAATAACCCTTTAGTGTTGTAGTGCTTTAAAGCATTAACGCAACAGCGGATCCAGCCCGCCACGCGCGTCCAGCGCATATAAATCGTCACAGCCGCCAATGTGCTGCGCATCGATAAAAATCTGCGGAACCGTTGTACGGCCACTACGTTGAATCATCTCTTCACGTTTTACCGCGTCGCCGTCAATCGGCAACTCAGCAAAAGTCACGCCTTTGCTGTTCAGAAGCGCTTTCGCACGGTGGCAAAACGGGCAGGTTGCTTTCGTGTAGATCTCAATATTGGCCATAACTCTTCTCCAGATTTGACCCCGCGGGAGATCTCCCGCCGGGCAAATTATTTACCGCGAACTAACGGCAGGTTCTCTCCGATCCAACCGGAGATACCGTCTTTCAGTACGTAGACTTTTTCGAAGCCCGCGTTCGTCAGTGCATTTGCCGGCGCCTGCGCCTGCATGCCAGTGCCATCAACCACGATAACCGGCGCGCTTTTATGTTTCTCAAGCTCACCTACATTATTGGCTTTGATCTCGTTTGGCAGCAAATTCACGGAACCTGCAATGTGACCTTTACGGAAATCATCACGCTGGCGCAGATCCACCACCACGGCATCTTCTTTGTTGATAAGACGCGTGGCTTCGCCGCGAGAAATCACTTTCACTTTAGACGCGATGCCTTTGAAAGTGGTGAACAGCACGGCCCCGAGTAACGCGACCCAGGCGATACACAGTATGGGGTTGCGGCTGATAAATTGCATAATTTCTTGCATCTGGGGTAACGACTCCCGACTGAGTGATAAAAAAACCAAGAAAGGAGTATACCTGCGCAGTGTGGCAAATACAGCCAGCGAGCGCGATGGAATGCATTTTCTGCGGAGTGTTACGAAAAAAATGATTAAAGGCGGTGAAAACAGGCGTCAGCGCAGGCGCTTTTTTTGATCTTCTGAGGCTATTTGATCGATTCAGCTGTAGTAAAATTACGCAAAATTTTTTTGTCTTTGAGCATGAGGTTGTCGCAATGTCGGTTTCTAAAAAACCTATGGTACTGGTGATTCTGGATGGCTACGGCTACCGTGAAGACCAACAGGATAACGCTATTTTCAACGCAAAGACCCCGGTGATGGACCAACTGTGGGCAAACCGTCCTCATACACTGATTGACGCATCCGGTCTCGAAGTAGGCCTGCCGGATCGCCAGATGGGCAACTCCGAAGTCGGCCACGTTAACCTGGGCGCCGGTCGTATTGTTTACCAGGACCTGACCCGCCTGGACGTGGAAATCAAAGAACGCACGTTCTTCAGCAACCCGGTGCTGTCCGGCGCGGTGGACAAAGCCGTTGCCGCTGGCAAAGCAGTGCACATCATGGGCCTGCTCTCTGCGGGTGGCGTGCACAGCCATGAAGACCATATCATGGCGATGGTGGAACTGGCGGCGGAACGCGGCGCAGAAAAAATCTATCTGCACGCTTTCCTCGACGGACGTGATACCCCGCCGCGCAGCGCTGAATCTTCACTGAAAAAATTCGAAGACAAATTCGCCGCGCTCGGTAAGGGCCGCGTTGCCTCTATTATCGGTCGTTATTTCGCGATGGACCGCGATAACCGCTGGGATCGCGTTGAGCAAGCTTACGACCTGATGACGCAGGCCAAAGGCGAGTTCACTTTCGATAGCGCCGTTGCCGGTTTGCAGGCGGCCTATGCGCGCGATGAAAACGACGAATTCGTGAAAGCCACCGTAATCCGCGCAGCAGGTCAACCGGACGCCGCCATGCAAGATGGCGATGCGCTGATTTTCATGAACTTCCGCGCTGACCGTGCGCGCGAAATTACCCGTGCGTTCGTTAATGCGGACTTTGACGGCTTTGCGCGTAAGAAAGTGGTTAAGCTGGGCGATTTCGTCATGCTGACTGAATATGCTGCCGATATCAAAACAGCGGTCGCTTACCCGCCAGCCTCTCTGGCGAATACGTTCGGCGAATGGATGGCGAAGAAAAACAGAACCCAGTTGCGTATTTCCGAAACGGAAAAATACGCGCACGTGACGTTCTTCTTTAACGGTGGCGTAGAAGAGCCGTTCCCGGGCGAAGATCGCATTCTGATCAACTCTCCGAAAGTGGCGACTTACGATCTGCAGCCTGAAATGAGCTCTGCAGAATTGACTGAAAAACTGGTCGCCGCCATCACCAGCGGCAAATACGACACCATTATTTGTAACTACCCGAATGGCGATATGGTCGGTCATACCGGTGTGTTTGAAGCCGCGGTTGCCGCCGTTGAAGCGCTGGATCACTGCGTTGAGCAGGTCGTCAAAGCGGTTGAATCTGTGGGGGGACAGTTACTGATCACCGCAGACCACGGCAACGCTGAACAGATGCGTGACCCCTCAACCGGTCAGGCGCACACCGCGCACACTAACCTGCCAGTGCCGCTGATCTACGTTGGCGACAAAGCCGTGAACGCCATCGCAGGCGGCAAACTCTCTGATATCGCGCCGACCATGCTGACGCTGATGGGAGAGGAAATCCCGCAAGAGATGACTGGTAAGCCGCTGTTCATCGTGGAATAATCCCTCCCCATGAGGGGAAAGGCGATTTTTTCAATTACATGGGGCGGACTCCGTCCCCTGCTCTGCGCCAGCGCACTCTGCGCTGGCGCATTGCTGTGCGCCGTATCCGCCCATGCGGATGACCGCGATCAGCTCAAATCCATTCAGGCCGATATTGCCGAGAAAGAGCGTGCAGTACGCCAGCAACAGCAGCAACGTTCCGGCCTTCTCGCCCAGTTAAAGGCGCAAGAACAGGCGATTTCCGCCGCCGCACGTCAGTTACACGAAACGCAAAGCACCCTCGCCCAGTTGAATAAACAAATTGATGAGATGAATGCGTCAATCGCCAAACTGGAACGCCAGCGCGCGACCCAGGAGCGTAATCTTGCCGCACAGCTCGATGCCGCCTTCCGTCAGGGCGAACACTCCGGCATTCAACTGATCTTAAGTGGTGAAGAGGGCCAGCGCGGTCAGCGTTTGCAGGCCTATTTCGGCTATCTCAACCAGGCGCGACAGGAAACCATCGCCCAGTTGAAGCAAACCCGTGAAGAGGTGGCTGCGCAAAAAGCCGAACTGGAAGAAAAACAGAGCCAGCAACAGACACTGCTGTATGAGCAAAAAGCCCAGCAGGCGAAGCTGGAGCAAGCGCGCAGTGAGCGGCAAAAAACCCTGAATGGCCTTGAATCCTCTATTCAGGAAGGTCAGCAGCAACTGAGCGAAATGCGCGCCAACGAATCACGTTTGCGTGATCGCCTTGCCCGTGCGGAAGCGGCAGCAAAAGCACGCGCGGAGCGCGAAGCCCGCGAAGCGCAGGCCGTACGGGACCGTCAGAAAGACGCCAGCCGCAAAGGCACAACCTACAAACCCACCGAAAGCGAGCGCTCGCTGATGTCCCGCACTGGTGGGCTTGGCTCACCGTCTGGCCAGGCCGTCTGGCCTGTTCGCGGCCCATTACTGCATCGCTATGGCGAACAGTTGCAGGGTGAGCTACGTTGGAAAGGGATTGTTATCGGTGCGTCTGAAGGCAGCGAAGTCAAAGCGGTTGCCGATGGCCGCGTTATTCTTGCCGACTGGCTGCAAGGCTATGGTCTGGTGGTGGTGGTTGAGCACGGGAAGGGCGATATGAGCCTGTATGGCTACAACCAGAGTGCACTGGTCAGCGTTGGAACGCAGGTGCGCGCAGGCCAACCGATAGCACTCGTTGGCAGCAGTGGCGGTCAGGGCCGGCCATCACTCTATTTCGAAATTCGCCGTCAGGGTCAGGCGGTCAATCCACAACCGTGGTTGGGAAGATAAGTTTTGCTTCAATTTCGTCGTCTTTTTCTCGCGCTTACCAGCGTGCTGGCATTTTCTTCACCGGTTATGGCCGGAAAACTGGCCATCGTTATTGACGATTTTGGCTATCGCCCGCAGACGGAAAACCAGGTGCTGGCTATGCCGTCCGCCGTCTCTGTCGCGGTTCTACCCAATGCAACGTATGCCCGGGAAATGGCCACTAAAGCCCATAATAGCGGCCATGAAGTGTTGATCCATCTGCCCATGGCACCTCTCAGTAAGCAACCGCTGGAAAAAGACACCCTGCGCCCTGACATGAGCAGTGCGGAAATAGAACGCATCATCAGCGATGCGGTCAGCAAAGTCCCTTACGCCGTCGGGTTGAATAACCATATGGGCAGTGCGATGACCTCCAGTCTGTTCGGCATGCAAAAGGTGATGCAGGCGCTGGAGCGTTATAACCTCTATTTTCTTGACAGCATGACCATCGGTAACAGTCAGGCGGTACGCGCAGCGGCCGGTACCGGTGTTAAAGTGATTAAGCGCAAGGTGTTCCTCGACGATACGCAAAACGAGGGCGATATCCGCCGCCAGTTTGAAAGGGCCGTCGAACTGGCGCGCCGCAACGGTTCTGCTATCGCGATTGGGCATCCGCACCCGGCTACCGTTCGCGTATTACAGCAGGTCATTTATAACCTGCCTGCGGATATCACCCTGGTGCGCCCGGGCACCCTGCTGAACGAACCGCAAACAGAGACCTCAACACCCGGCGGCGTGATACCTCAGCCCCCGCGTAACCCCTTCCGTGGTGTGAAACTCTGTAAAGCGAAGCAGAAACCTGCGCCGGTTTACGCCACCCGCTTCTTTAACGTAGTGAGTGAAAGTGTTGGTGAGAATACGCTGGTTCGTTATTTCAGGAACCAGTGGCAAGGCTGGAAGACGCCCCAAGCTTAAACCACCCGTTTGTTATGTTCTTTTGTCCTCGCGGAGGATTTTTCCTCCGCATGGGCATACCAAGCTTTAAAATATTTCATGAAGCTATAGAGCGTGGCATATAACCCAGTCGCGGCACCAACCTTACCCTCGCGCCACGCCCCACTGAACACATACCATTTAAAAAACGCGCCAATAGCGCTAATGATCCCACGGGTGATGGATGGTCTGACAGGATTGTATTTCACCAGCCGTGTCGTGTAGCCATTGAGCTTATTAAACATCTCATGCAGGGTATAAAACGTATCGTGACGAACCCGGCCGGGCATTTTCGCGCAGGTGAGCGCGCCGACCACCTGATCATCCACCGGGCGATCGTTAAACCGTGCACACTGGCGGTTAAATAAGCGCACCGGGAAATCGGGTGAAGAGATGGGATACAGGGTACGAACTTCCTGCCCCAACACGTACCAGTAGCGTGGTAAACGCCAGGCATGATCGCGCAACGGCTCATGGCCTGCTTTAAGCTTCAGAATAAAATCTACCACCCGATCATCGAGGATCTCATCGCTGTCCATACATAGCACCCAGTCGTGAGCCGCAAGTTGGATAGCATAATTCATCTGCTGACCATGCATGTCATAGGGACGCTGATGGACGTTAACACCATAATCCCGGCAAATATCGAGCGTCGCGTCCGTACTGCCGGAATCAACCACCACGAAATCATCCGCCACAATAATGAGCGGCGGTAACACTTCCCGTAATAGTCGCGCTGAATTGTATGTCAGCAGACATACCGATACTTTGAACATAAGGAAGACCACACATCAAAGTTAAACCGTTGCTCAACAGGTTAATCGCCTTGATGCAAACGGGTAGGGAAATTGTGCGATTAAACGAAATAAAAATTGGGGAATGTGAGGAGAGTTGTAAAAAAAGGGCGCCTGTCAGCGCCCTTCTGTTTTGTTAGTCCCAGCTCAGGATGACCTTGCCGGAATGCCCTGAGCGCATCGCGTCAAAGCCCTGCTGGAAGTCATCAACGCTGAAACGGTGGGTGATGATCGGTGAGAGATCCAGACCAGACTGGATCAATGCCGCCATCTTATACCAGGTTTCGAACATCTCACGGCCATAAATACCTTTAATAAACAGCCCCTTGAAGATGACTTTATTCCAGTCGATGGACATATCCGACGGGGGAATACCCAACATGGCAATGCGACCACCGTGGTTCATGGTGTCGAGCATCGTACGGAATGCCGGCGGCGCACCGGACATCTCGAGCCCCACATCGAAGCCTTCCGTCATGCCCAGTTCCGCCATCACATCCGCCAGGCTCTCTTTGGCAACGTTTACCGCACGGGTCACACCCATTTTCTTTGCCAGTTCAAGGCGATACTCGTTCACGTCGGTGATCACCACATGGCGCGCCCCTACGTGTTTTGCCACTGCCGCAGCCATAATGCCGATCGGCCCTGCGCCGGAAACCAGGACATCTTCGCCCACCAGATCGAAGGAGAGCGCCGTGTGCACCGCATTGCCGAACGGGTCGAAAATCGACGCCAGATCGTCAGAGATATTGTCCGGGATTTTGAACGCGTTAAACGCCGGGATCACCAGATATTCTGCGAAACACCCCGGACGGTTAACGCCAACGCCGACGGTATTGCGGCACAGGTGCGTACGCCCCGCGCGGCAGTTACGGCAGTGCCCACACGTAATATGGCCTTCTCCGGAAACGCGATCGCCAATGTTGAAACCTTTTACTTCCTGGCCGATGCCGACCACTTCCCCCACGTATTCATGGCCGACAACCATCGGGACCGGAATGGTTTTTTTCGACCAGTCGTCCCAGTTGTAGATATGCACGTCGGTTCCACAAATCGCGGTTTTGCGAATTTTAATCAGCAGATCGTTATGCCCGACTTCCGGTTCCGGTACGTCGGTCATCCAGATGCCTTCTTCCGCTTTCAGTTTGGATAACGCTTTCATCGTGGTCCTCAGGCAATCACGCCCAGTTGTTTACCAATGCGGATAAACGCAGCCACCGCACGCTCAATTTGCTCAGGGCTATGCGCCGCAGACATCTGCGTACGGATACGCGCCTGACCTTTCGGCACCACCGGGTAGAAGAAACCCGTGACGTAAATCCCCTCTTTTTGCAGCTCACGGGCAAAGTTCTGCGCCACCACGGCATCGCCCAGCATCACCGGAATAATGGCGTGATCGGCACCCGCCAGTGTAAAACCTGCGGCGGTCATTTTTTCGCGGAACAGACGTGCGTTAGACCACAGGCGATCGCGCAGTTCCGCGCCAGAAGCCAGCATCTCCAGCACTTTAATGGACGCCGCGACAATCGCTGGCGCCAACGAGTTGGAGAACAGATAAGGACGCGAACGTTGGCGCAACCACTCCACCACTTCTTTACGCGCCGCGGTATAACCGCCGGATGCACCACCCAGCGCCTTGCCCAGCGTACCGGTAATAATGTCGACACGACCCATCACGTCGCAATACTCATGCGTACCGCGCCCATTCGCGCCAACAAAGCCCACCGCGTGAGAATCATCCACCATCACCAGCGCATCGTATTTATCCGCCAGATCGCACACGCCTTTCAGGTTGGCAATCACGCCATCCATTGAGAACACGCCATCGGTAGCAATCAGCACATGACGTGCGCCCGCTTCGCGTGCTTCTTTCAGACGCGCTTCCAGCTCTTGCATATCGTTATTGGCATAACGGTAGCGTTTAGCCTTGCACAGACGCACGCCGTCAATAATTGAAGCATGGTTCAGGGCGTCAGAGATAATGGCGTCTTCCGCGCCGAGCAGGGTTTCAAACAACCCGCCATTGGCATCGAAACAGGAGGAGTACAGGATGGCATCTTCCATACCGAGGAACTCGGCCAGCTTCTGCTCCAGCACTTTGTGACTATCCTGAGTGCCGCAAATAAAACGTACCGAGGCCATACCAAAACCGTGGCTGTCCATACCAGCTTTCGCCGCGGCAATCAGATCGGGGTGGTTAGCCAGGCCAAGGTAGTTATTGGCGCAGAAGTTAATGACATGGCTACCATTCGCCACAGTGATGTCGGCCTGCTGTGCCGACGTGATAATGCGTTCTTCTTTAAACAGACCTTCCGCCCGTGCGGTTTCCAGGTCGTTCGTTAACTGCTGATAAAAATCCCCACGCATCGCAATTCTCCAGACAGGGCAAATTTCGGCACATATTACCCAAAGCTATACGGTGATACGAGATGACACATCATCCATTATCGATTTTGTAGCATAAATCACGCATAGCCGCGTAGTTATCCGGTGAATGGCTGAAGGGTCGACAATGTGATGGTATGATAAGTACTATTCGTGTCTGAGATTGTCTCAGCGCTTCATTTTCAAAGGTACAGTTATGATCATCGTTACCGGCGGCGCGGGTTTTATCGGCAGCAATATCGTCAAAGCCCTGAATGATAAAGGCATCACTGATATTCTGGTGGTGGATAACCTGAAAGACGGCACCAAATTCGTCAATCTCGTTGACCTGCACATTGCCGACTACATGGATAAAGAAGACTTTCTGATCCAGATTATGTCTGGCGAAGAGTTTGGCGATATTGAAGCGGTGTTCCACGAAGGTGCATGTTCCTCCACCACGGAGTGGGACGGTAAGTACATGATGGATAACAACTATCAGTACTCCAAAGAACTGCTGCACTACTGCCTGGAGCGCGAAATTCCGTTCCTGTACGCGTCTTCCGCTGCGACTTACGGCGGCCGTACATCTGACTTTATCGAATCCCGTGAATATGAGAAGCCACTCAACGTCTACGGCTATTCAAAACTGCTGTTCGATGAGTACGTGCGCGCCATCCTGCCCGAAGCGAACTCACAAATCGTCGGCTTCCGCTACTTCAACGTCTACGGCCCGCGTGAAGGCCACAAAGGCAGCATGGCGAGTGTCGCGTTCCACCTCAATACCCAACTGAACAATGGTGAAAGCCCGAAACTGTTTGAAGGTAGCGATAACTTTAAACGTGACTTCGTCTACGTGGGCGATGTCGCAGCAGTGAACCTGTGGTTTTTGGAAAATGGCGTTTCCGGCATTTTCAACCTCGGCACCGGGCGTGCGGAGTCCTTCCAGGCTGTTGCCGACGCCACGCTGGCCTTCCACAAAAAAGGCAGCATCGAATACATTCCATTCCCTGACAAACTGAAAGGCCGCTACCAGGCGTTTACTCAGGCTGACCTGAGCAACCTGCGCGCAGCAGGCTACGATAAGCCGTTCAAAACCGTCGCCGAAGGCGTAACCGAATATATGGAATGGCTGAACCGCGACGCGTAAGTATGAAAATTCTGGTGATTGGCCCGTCATGGGTGGGCGACATGATGATGTCGCAGAGTCTCTATCGCACGCTCAAAGCGCGCTTTCCCCAGGCAGTAATTGACGTGATGGCACCCGCGTGGTGCCGTCCGCTTTTATCGCGTATGCCGGAAGTGAATGAAGCAATCCCTATGCCGTTGGGGCATGGCGCGCTGGAAATTGGCGCCCGTCGTAAGCTCGGTCATAGCCTGCGCGAGCGTCGCTACGATCGCGCTTACGTATTGCCGAATTCGTTTAAATCTGCGCTGGTGCCCTTTTTTGCCGCGATCCCGCACCGCACCGGCTGGCGCGGTGAAATGCGTTACGGCCTGCTCAACGATGCCCGCGTACTGGACAAGCAAGCCTGGCCGCTGATGGTGGAACGGTATGTTGCGCTGGCCTACGACAAAGGGGTGATGCGCTCGGCAAAAGATTTGCCGCAACCGCTGCTGTGGCCGCAGTTGCAGGTCAACGACGGTGAGAAGTCGCAAGTCTGTGCGGTCTTCGACATTTCCTCTGAACGCCCAATCATTGGTTTTTGCCCCGGCGCTGAGTTTGGCCCCGCCAAACGCTGGCCGCATTATCACTATGCTGAACTGGCGAAACAGCTGATTGATGAAGGCTATCAGGTCGTCCTGTTCGGCTCGGCAAAAGATCACGAGGCCGGCAATGAGATCCTCGCAGCCCTGAGTACGGAACAGCAGGCGTGGTGCCGTAATCTGGCAGGAGAAACCCAGCTGGAACAAGCGGTTGTGCTGATTGCTGCCTGTAAAGCAGTGGTCAGTAACGACTCCGGCCTGATGCATGTCGCCGCCGCGCTCAATCGCCCGCTGGTGGCGCTATACGGCCCAAGCAGTCCGGATTTCACACCGCCGCTGTCGCACAAAGCGCGGGTGATCCGCCTGATTTCAGGCTATCACAAGGTACGTAAAGGCGATGCCGCTGAAGGTTATCACCAGAGCCTTATCGATATTACGCCAGAGCGCGTACTGGAAGAGTTAAATAGCCTGTTGCTGGACGCGGAAGGATAACCAATGCGGGTACTGATCGTTAAAACCTCCTCAATGGGAGATGTGCTGCATACTTTGCCCGCGCTGACCGATGCTATGCAGGCGATACCCGGCATTCGTTTTGATTGGGTGGTGGAAGAGGGGTTTGCTCAAATTCCGACCTGGCATACCGCCGTTGAACGGGTGATCCCCGTGGCGATTCGCCGCTGGCGCAAAGCCTGGTTTTCCGCACCGGTCAAATCGGAGCGCAAAGCGTTCCGTGAGGCCGTGCAACAGCAACACTATGATGCGATCATCGATGCCCAGGGGCTGGTAAAAAGCGCCGCACTGGTCACAAGGCTGGCGCGGGGCATCAAACACGGCATGGACTGGCAAACCGCGCGTGAGCCGTTGGCAAGCCTGTTCTACAATCGTCGCCACCATATTGCCAGGCAACAGCACGCGGTGGAGCGCACCCGTGAGCTGTTTGCGAAAAGCCTCGGTTACGCCAAACCACAGACGCAGGGCGATTACGCGATTGCGCAGCATTTTGCCGTCGGGAACGCCGCACGATCGCCTTACGCTGTCTTTTTACACGCTACGACCCGCGACGATAAACACTGGCCGGAAACCCACTGGCGTACCCTGCTCTCTCTGCTGGCTGACAGCGGATTGCACATCAAATTACCCTGGGGGGCTCCCCATGAGGAAGAAAGGGCCAAACGGCTGGCCGAGGGGTTAGACTTTGTTGAAGTCCTGCCGCGCATGAGCCTTGAAAATGTTGCGAGAGAACTCGCAGGAGCACGGTTTGTGGTATCAGTGGATACAGGGTTAAGCCATCTTACGGCGGCTCTGGGTCGGCCCAACCTGACACTGTACGGCCCTACTGACCCGGGGTTGATTGGCGGTTATGGTAAAAACCAACATACTGTTTTGCCTGACAGCGGGAACGCGATGGAGAACATTCCGCCAGAGAAAGTTTTCGCCTTGATTAAGACACAGGTATCAGATTAATGGGTTCACTCTTTAAACAAATATACCGATACACGCGTCCACGTACCTTCCGGCATAACGAAAGTCTCTGGCCATATACTCAAATTGAAAGAGCGGACACCGGTGAAATCGCACGTTTGCGCTACAAAGGGCGCGAGGTGGCTATTGTGAACCTCAGCGCGCTTAAAGACAGCGCCGAAGGCACAGTGTTGCTCACGGCAACCGGACCTTCAACTCAGTCTATCGATTTCAGCAAACTGCCGCGTACCATCCCTGTTATGGGAGTCAATGGCGCCTGGTTCCTTTCTGGCAAGGTCACATTTTCACTGTATGTGATTGTGGATATGGAGTTTTTTGACCGCCGACAGGATGTCATCCGCTCAGTCATTGCTGATCCCAACATCCTCTTATTCACCACCATGCATGGGATTGCGAAAATACTGGATCGCCATGCAGCAGATTTGCGCTGCCGTTTAGCCTTAATTGAGGATGCCTGCTACAAAATCTATCAGCCGAAGGTGGCCGATGCGTTGAAATGGGAAACGTACAAATCTGTTCCCGCTGCATCTTTTTGCGAAACCCGCCAGGATATCTGTTTCAGTACCGATATTCGCCACGGGATATTCGACGCAGGTACGGTAGCGTATTGGGCGTTACAAATTCTCTTCTATCTTGGGTTTAACAGGATTGTTATCACGGGTCTGGATATGAGTAATTTTAACCAGCCGAGATTTTATGAAACATCAGACAGCAAGCTTCCTTCCTATCTCGAGGAAAAGGTTGATAACGTTGTAATGCCATCCTTTGCACATGCGGCAACGGTGATGAAAAAGAACCACATAGAAATTGTAAATCTTTCTCCGGAAAGTGCTATTCCTGACACAATATTCCACAAGGTTGCGTTTGATGAATATTTTGACCTTTAGTGAGACATCGCGCAAAGCATATGCTTTCGTGTTTCCACTGTTTTTATTTTTTAGCGCTATTTTCTGTATGTCCACCAGGACGAATAATCTCTTCCATATCTCTTTCGCGCTGTTTATTTTTTCACTGTTCTACAAAGAGAATTTTCTTCAATTTGTTGAAAAAACGAAAAAAAAGCGACTAACCTTCATTTTGGTCGCATTGATGGGAGTGTATTATGCTGCAACCAATATTTGGGGTAACACGCTTTACAACCTGGGATCAGTGCTGACGCATACTCTCTATATTGTGGTCTACCTACTGCTCCTGACGACGCTGCTGGAAGAACCGAAAACCCGGCATATTGCACTGGCCAGCATTGTTGCTGGTGTTACCGTATTGTCGGTTTATACGCTGGCGACGGATTATTCGTTAGTGGCGAACTTACGCCAGGTTTCGCTTTCCAATCCGGGCCCGCAGAATGTTATTGATTTAGCGGGTTATTGCGGTATTGGGATCTTGCTCTCCTGCATGTTGCTGAAAGAAAAAGGGCAGCAATTTTATTATATCCCTATCATCATCATGCTTATTATGATGATCATCACCCAAAGCCGTGGCCCTATTCTGGCCCTGCTTATTGCGTTTATTTTTACGCTGCACCGAAGTGTATTAACGCGCAGAAATATCATTATTTGCCTGGTTATTGCTCTTATCCTGGCGGCTGTCGTCGTACTGACCCCTGCGGGCGTGATGCTGATGGAACGATTCGAAATTCTCGGTTCACAAAGCGGTTTACGTCTGAGTATCTGGCACCATACCCTGGAAGAGCTTTCTGGCCATCCCTGGTTGGGACGCGGCTTCGATTACCAGCTCGATTTCATCAACTACAGTGGTGAGCACATCACAACCACCCACAGTATTTATCTGGGAGCATTGTTAAAAGGCGGTATTGTTGGATTTACGCTGCTTATGGCAGTGATCTGCTCAGGCATGTGGCGGGCACTGAAAAAATTCCGCGAAAATAATCGCTATGATGTCGCCCTATTTATTTATGCGCTGATTTTTATGTCTTCACAGGGAATGTTCATTATCAACAACCCGCGCGAATCCTGGGTGCTCTTCTGGTTGCCCCTCGGCCTTGTCATCAGCAGAAGTTTGAAAAAACAATCATAAAAAAGGCCCATCAGGGCTTTTTTTATTGCAAGTCAGACAGCCGCTGCTTCACCGCCTTAACTAAATCGTTAACAGGCATCGCAGAGATAAAATCCGTGTCACAGATGATCTGCTGGGCCTTTGCGTAGTTGGGTGCCCAAATTTTATAGCCTGGCAAACCGGTGTCTTTCAGCTTCCGTTTGTTATAAACCGCAATCAGCGGCTTATCCAGAGCGCGGGAAATATGCACAATGGAGGTATCCGGCGTGATCACCAAATCGCTACAGCGAACGATCTCCACAGCGGAGTTAATGGTACTGTTCTCCACCACGATCACATTTTCCAGCGCCAGGCTGGCTATCTTCGCGCTCTGCCCAATCATGATGACGGTTACAGGAAAAGGCAGCGAATGTAGCGCGTCAATGAGTTCCACCACCTGCTCGCGACTGAAATCTTTATCTTCCGATCCGGTGAAGGGATTGATCGCGACGTAGCGCGTATCGTCTGTTTTATCCCCCAACAAACGTCGCAACTTATCGTGTTCCTGTTGATTAAACGGAACATGGTAGTGGTAGTGCGCATCGGCGATACCAAACAGGTTGAGTACGGCTTTGTAACGCTCGGTCACATGTTTGTTTTCGTCGAAAAAAGGGATCGACTGGTCAAACAGCTTATAGCTATCTTTGTTAAAACCAATGACACACGGCACACCGAGATCGGCATGCAGTTTAAAACGCTCATAGGACACCACATCGTCAAAATCGATAACCGCATCAAACTGCGCAGATTTCAATTCATCAAGCGCCATGCGCGGGCGATGAAGGTGAATATTCTCCAGGTACTCAGAGCCACTCAGGATCTGTTTGCACAACGGGCCAGTGAGCACCGAAACCCGGTACCCCTTTTCGGCCAGCGCCTTGGCGCATCCGGTGGTGATGACCATATCGCCAATTTTGTCATCCAGCCTCAGGAGCAATACGTTCTTGATGCGATGAGGCTGAAAGGCCTCCCGCGCGGCTTTATGGCGGTAGCGCCGATTGATTAAATGGAGCTTGATAGAGCGAAAAAAAGCGTTCTTCCGGCGCGTCAACTTTTTAATCATGTTCATTGTGCATAACTCATCGATAAGCGCTTATTTCTCGGCGACTTTATATTGATAATATTCCGCAAGCGTCATGCCCTGCGTTTTAGGTGCCAGCCAGGCGAAGAACGCGTCCAGATCCTCATATAAACGCTCAATATCGTGCTCGTTTTTAAAAGTGGGACTGCCGCCAGGCATATACTCGGACGAGTGCAGCATATACTCAACATAATCATTACCCTGCGACAGCGTCTGCTCAACCACACGCTTCATGGTGTCGTTATTGCCACCCATAGGGCGCAGCCAGTGTACTGACGGGCTACGCACCTTCCCGCGCAGGCGATCGTAACCCTGCTTGATGCTATTCATCAGCGCCGAATGCTTATGCTGGATGCTCATTGGCACTTCCAGCAGAGAAGAGTTCCCTTCACGGCGGATATCGTTCTCATCCAGAAAATAGGCGCGTTGAGGGAAATCGCGATAATCGGTACCACCCATACCATGTGGCGCGCCTTTCGCCGGTTGCCAGTTCACTTTCGGTGTCACCGAGCAATCCACCTGATAGCCATGCTCCAACAATAAGCGCGCATAACGCTCATCAAATGCCCAACGTCCCGCACGGTGACTGACCATTTTCGTCTGGAAGGTCTCTTCCAGCAGTTGCGTCATATAGCTGACTTTGTCGCGCATTACCGCATCAGAATACTCAATCAGGTAAGGCTTATAACGCCAGTCATCATCGGTTAACGGTGCCGTCGGCGGGCTGTTCCACGCATGAAGATGCATACCGATTTCCGCCGTTCCTCTGGCAATCACATCTTTTGCAAATTCAATGTAGGCAGGGTCAATGGCCATCTCATAGTTGGTGAGATATACGGGTTTGAAACCATATTTTTCACAAAGCTGCTGAAAACGCGGCAAGTACTTCGCATTTTCAGTCGTGATACTGTCGTGCTTCTGCCAGAGGTTATCTCCCTCAGTATCGATGGTGATAAGAAATGCAGGTTTGTGCACAGTGTTTTCCTCAGGACAGGTATGTGGCGCCATGGTAGAGCAATACAATGCTTCTCTCAATCAGTCTGATAACCTAGAATCACAAGCCTGTAATGTGATGAAGAAGACTTTATGACGTCCGACACCCGACTTCCTGAGCCTACTGCGCCCGCGCGAATACTGGTTATAAAACTGCGCCATCATGGCGATATGTTATTAACCACCCCGCTGATTCTGGCTCTCAGGCAACGCTTTCCGACCGCGCAGATCGATGTTCTGCTCTATGAAGAGACACGGGAAATGCTGTCCGCCAATCCGGATATTCACAGTATTTATGGCATCGATCGCAAATGGAAAAAGCAGGGGGTGCTTCATCAACTCAAAATGGAAGCCGGGCTACTTTGCACGCTGCGCAAGCAGAAGTACGACTTAGTGCTAAACCTCGCCGATCAATGGCGCAGCGCCATCTGTACGCGCCTTACCGGCGCCAGAAAGCGCGTTGGTTTTGCGTTCCCTAAACGTCGTCATCCTTTCTGGGCATTCTGTCACACTGATTTGGCCTCCACTCAGGCTCACAACACACAGCACACCGTTGAGCAGAATCTTTCCATCCTGAGCGCCATCGGCGAGGCCGTCCATGACGTCCCGGCGAAAATGAGTTACACCGATCAGGACTGGCAAGTATGCCGGTCGCTTTTGCCGCCAGATTTTCAGGAAAGTTATGTGGTTATCCAACCCACTTCACGCTGGTTCTATAAATGCTGGCGTGAGGGCAATATCAGCGCAGTCATGGATGCGCTCTCCGCTGCGGGTCACAAAATCGTGCTGACGTCCGGCCCCGATGCAAAAGAGAAAAAAATGGTCGAAACCATTATTGCCGGCTGTCCCGATGCACAATTCCACTCCCTGGCCGGGCAACTCACATTACGCCAGCTTGCAGCATTGATCGACCATGCGCGGTTGTTTATCGGTGTGGATTCCGTACCCATGCATATGGCTGCGGCGCTTGGTACGCCGCTTGTGGCGCTGTTCGGCCCTTCGAAACTGGTTTTCTGGCGTCCCTGGCAGGCGAAAGGTGAAGTCATTTGGGCTGGAGATTACGGCCCGCTCCCCGATCCGGACGATATAGACACGCACACCGACGAACGTTATCTGGACGCGATCCCCGTAGATGCTGTGATTAGCGCAGCGAAAAGGTTACTGGCATGAGTACGTTCCGACTGGCGCTGGTCAGGCAAAAATACCGCCCCGATGGCGGCGCTGAACGCTTTGTATCCCGCGCGCTGGAAGCGCTGGATAACAGCAACCTTGAGCTCAACGTCATTACTCGCGAATGGCAAGGCCCGGTCAAACCGGACTGGCGCATTCACATTTGCGATCCGAAAAAATGGGGACGGATCAGCCGCGAGCGCGGTTTCGCTCTCGCCGCTCGCGATTTATGGCAACGCGAACACTTTGACTTAGTACAGAGTCACGAACGCATTGCCGGCTGTGACTTATACCGGGCAGGAGACGGGGTGCACCGCCGCTGGCTGTTACAACGGTCGCGCATAATCCCTGGCTGGAAAAAGCGCTTTCTGTTTGCCGACCGCTATCACCGCTATGTGATGCAGGCAGAAAAAGAGATGTATCAGCATCCCAGTCTGCGTGCCGTCATCTGCAACGCAGAAATGGTGAAACAAGAGATCATCGAAGATTTCGCCTTCCCGGCGGACAAGATCCATGTGATTTATAATGCTGTCGATCACCGCCATTTCACCCCACCGGATGCCAACACCCTTATACAGCTACGTGAGCAATGGCGAATTCCGGTTGAGGCCACCTGCTTTGTTTATGTCGGTTCCGGGTTTGAGCGAAAAGGGCTGGATGCGGCAATCCGTGCGGTTGCGCCCACAACCTGCCATCTTTTGGTCGTTGGTAAAGATAAAGATCAGAAACGCTATGAGATGCTGGCACAAACGCTGAAGTGCGCCGAGCGCGTGCACTTTTTTGGTATGCAACCGGAGACGCTGCCCTTTTACCAAATGGCCGATGGCTTACTGCTGCCCACGCTGTACGATCCTTTTCCGAATGTGATTCTTGAAGCAATGGCCTGCGGGCTACCGGTGATCACCACATACGGTTGCGGCGGTGCGGAATTTATTGAGCAAGGGCGAAACGGATACGTCTGCGATGCGCTGGATATCCGTCGTTTGCAGGACGCCGTAATGGCCTTACCCACGCGCGCGCTCAACTCAGCCGAAGGCGAAAACGCCCGGTCGCGTATTATGCAGTGCACCAACGAAAACTTATCCGCACAACTGCTTTCCCTCTATCAACACCTGGTGAAATAATCATGCGCATTCTATTTATTATTGATGGACTGCCTGGCGGCGGCGCAGAGAAAGTGGTGCTTACGCTGGCGGAACAGTTATTGCGCGAGGGCGAACATGTTTCGCTCTTTTCGCTACGCGATGTCTGTGAATACCCGCTTCCGGAGGGATTACATTACCAGGTTATTACCGATCATTGTCGTAAACCCTGGCGTAAATTAACGGAATTGAGCCGCCGGGCACGGCAATTGGATAAGACCATTCATCTTGCCGAAAAAACGGGGCATTTTGATCTGGTACTGTCGAATCTACATAAAACCGATCGGATAGTTTCCCGTAGCCAGGCGTTGAAAAATCATAACCTGTGGTTCTGCCTGCATGGCATGTTTTCGACATCCTACCTCGGCCATCGCACCGGTTTTGACCGCTGGCTTAAACAGCAGAAAATTAAACGGGTGTACCAGAACCGTAATATCGTTGCTGTTTCAGAAGCCGTGGGTAAGGATCTGGTCGGGCAGTTTGCGCTGACACCAGCCCAACTGAAAACCATATATAACCCATTCGATATTGCCGCACTACGGGCAGGAGCAGAAGCGCCATGCGAAATGGCGGGCACGGACTATATCATTCACGTAGGGCGTTTCCATCCGGCCAAACGGCACGATCGCCTGATTGAGGCGTATGCACAAAGCGGCATCCAGGCGCCGTTGGTGTTGCTGGGGCAGGGTACTCCGCAGCAAGAGCAGCGGTTACGTCAGTTAGCCGCTGCATCGGGCGTTGGTAACAGGGTAATATTTAAAGGCTTTCAGCCCAACCCGCTTCCCTGGATCAAGCACGCAAAAATGCTGGTGCTCAGCTCAGACAGCGAGGGTTTCGGCAATGTCATTGTAGAAGCATTATTGCTCAACACACCGGTCGTCAGCACTCGCTGCCCGGGCGGCGTGAGCGAGATCCTCACCGGTGCGCTGGCGGCGGGTCTGGCGGAGCTGAACAGCAGAGCGCTGGCTCAAACAATGCAAAGCATTTACCATAACCCGCCTGTAATAGAAGCATCCGCGCTGGAAAAATTCGGCGTAGAAACTATTTGCCAGCAGTATCGTCAGTTGCGCAGCGCCTGACGCACAATGAACACCAGGACACGATAGCGGATCATCTATGAGTCAGTCTCCTTTACTTAGCATCGTCGTTGCCGTTTATAACGGCGAAAAATTCCTCGATCAGTTTTTTGAAAGCATTGAGCAGCAGCAACTAAACAGTTATGAACTCATTCTGGTGAATGACGGCTCCACCGACGGGAGCCTGGCCGTGATTGATAACTGGAAAGAGAGATTGCAAAACGTCCAGCTTATTCAACAGACTAATCAGGGCGTATCCGTGGCGCGCAACAGCGGATTGGCTGTCGCCACCGGTAAATATCTGACGTTTCCAGATATTGACGACAAAATTTACCCCGGCATGTACAACACACTGCTCAATATGGCGGAAACGGGAAACCTGGACGTCGCAACCTGTAATGGCCGCTACGTCTATGAAAAAAGAAAAGATGTGCACCCAATTTTTCCACCGGAGCGACTCGCCTCAACAGGCGTCATTGCGGGCCATGTCTGGCTTAAACAGGCGCTTGATTCACGTAAATTCCTGCATGTTACCTGGCTAAATATATATCGTCGTGCGTTTATCCAGCAGCATGCCTTTCATTTCGAACCGGGTCTACGTCACCAGGACATTCCCTGGACCACGGAAGTCCTGCTGGCGGCTGAACGCGTGCAATACACCAGCGAGCAGTTCTACGATTATTACATTCACTCTGAATCAGTGTCGCACAAACCCGATAATGACGACACGTTAATGCGCTCAGCGCGCCATTATATGAAAATTCTCGAAATGCTTGAGGCAATCAATCAGCGCTATGCGGCTAAAGCAAAACAGATTTCTGCCTGCCGCTGGCAAATCGCTAAAGAAGGTCTTGGCATTATCCATACCTTTGATTGCATGAAAGATGAAGAGAAGAAGCGCATAATTATTAACGAGTTTTTCGATCGCGGTATCTGGCGGCTGATCTGGAAGAATGCCTGTACACTGCGTTTACGCTGGCGCCTGGGCCGACGTTATTTCCGCCTCAAGCCTTATCGCCATGCCTGATAGCTTCTCTTGCAGGCACGCCAAAGGTATAGCTTTAACGTGCCTAAATGCTTAGAATTTGCCCGCCGAATCTCAAAAAAACGGATAGTCGCTTGGAATTGTTGTATACCACCCTGCTCTACGTCATTCAGCCTCTGGTGTGGTTGCGATTATTACTTCGCAGCCGCAAGGCCCCTGCTTACCGTAAACGCTGGGCCGAGCGTTATGGATTCTGTCGTAACAAAGTGAAGCCGGACGGTATTTTGTTGCATTCTGTATCCGTTGGCGAAACGCTGGCGGCGATCCCGCTGGTGCGAGCCTTGCGTCATCGCTATCCTTCACTACCCATCACTGTCACCACCATGACGCCAACCGGTTCAGAACGCGTGATGTCGGCGTTTGGTAAAGATGTTCATCACGTCTATTTGCCCTATGACCTGCCCTGCGCCATGAACCGTTTCTTTAACACCGTTCGCCCGAAGCTGGTGATCGTGATGGAGACGGAACTGTGGCCGAATATGATTTCCGCGCTCAACACCCGGAAAATCCCGCTGGTGATCGCCAATGCGCGCCTGTCGGAGCGGTCAGCGAAAGGGTATGGGAAACTGGGGAAATTTATGCGCCGCCTGCTGAGCAAAATCACGCTCATTGCCGCGCAAAATCAGGAAGATGGCGATCGTTTTCTGCAACTCGGGCTGAAACGCAATCAACTGACGGTGACCGGCAGTTTGAAATTCGATATTTCGGTAACGCCGGAACTTGCCGCGCGCGCGGTTACCCTGCGTCGCCAGTGGGCGCCGCGCCGTAAAGTGTGGATTGCCACCAGCACACACGATGGCGAAGAGGCCATTATTTTACAGGCACACCGCAAACTTCTGGAGAGTTTCCCGGATTTGCTGCTGATTCTGGTTCCGCGTCATCCGGAACGTTTCCCGGACGCCCGCAATATGACGCAAAAAGCCGGGTTCAGTTACACCTTGCGCAGTACGGGCGAAATCCCTTCCGGCAGTACCCAAGTGGTGATTGGCGACACCATGGGTGAATTGATGCTGCTGTACGGCATTGCCGACCTGGCCTTTGTTGGCGGCAGTCTGGTGGAGCGCGGTGGCCATAACCCACTGGAGCCCGCAGCGCATGCTATTCCGGTGCTGATGGGGCCGCACACCTTTAATTTCAAAGATATCTGCGCGCGTTTGCAGGAAGCGGAAGGGCTGATTACCGTCACCGATGCGGATTCGCTGGTGAAAGAGGTGTCGACGCTGCTAACTGATGAAGACTATCGTTTATGGTACGGGCGCCATGCAGTGGAAGTGCTGCACCAGAACCAGGGGGCGCTGGCGCGCCTGCTGCAACTCCTGCAACCGTATTTGCCTCAGCGGAGCCATTAATGTCCAGACGTTTGTCGGTGGTGATGATCGCCAAAAACGCGGCGGATCTGCTGCCGGATTGCCTGGCGTCCGTCGCCTGGGCAGATGAAATTGTAGTACTGGATTCCGGTAGTGAGGATGACACCGTCGGCATTGCCACCCGCGCCGGTGCAAAAGTCTTTAGCAGTGCTGAATGGCCCGGTTATGGCATTCAGCGCCAGCGGGCACAGCGCTATGCCAACGGCGATTATATCCTGATGATCGACACCGATGAGCGCGTCACACCGGAACTGGCGCAGACACTGCGTGCCGTACTTGATGCACCGCAACCGGGCGCGGTTTACAGCATCGCCCGTCGAAACTATTTTCTCGGTCGCTTTATGCGCCACAGTGGCTGGTATCCCGATCGAGTAACGCGTTTGTATGAGCGCGAGCGCTACCAATACAACGATAATCTTGTGCATGAGTCGCTGGAAGCGCCACAGGCGCAGGTGATTGCGCTGAGTGGGGATTTGCTGCATCTGACCTGCCGGGATTTCTTCAGTTTCCAGCGCAAACAGCTCAATTACGCGGCTGCGTGGGCGCAGGAGCGCCATCAACGCGGAAAAAAAACCTCGCTTCCGGGAATTTTCGCCCATACTTTGGGCGCCTTTTGCAAAACCCTGCTGTTACGCGGCGGCGTGTTTGATGGCAAACAAGGCTGGCTGCTGGCGGTGGTTAACGCGCAGTATACTTTCAATAAATACACCGGGCTGTGGGCACTGAACCACGGTTATTCAGAGAAAGAATAAGCGATGAGCACAAAAGCGATTTATCCCGGGACCTTTGATCCTATTACCAACGGGCATATTGATATTGTTGCCCGCGCCGCCGTGATGTTTGACGAGGTGGTATTAGCGATTGCCGCCAGCCCGAGCAAAAAACCGATGTTTAATCTGGATGAGCGCGTGGCACTGGCGCAGTCAGCCACGGCGCATCTGCCAAATGTTAAGGTTGTCGGATTCAGCGATTTAATGGCGAATTTTGCCCGCACTCAGCAGGCTAATATTTTGATTCGCGGTCTGCGCGCGGTGGCGGATTTTGAATATGAGATGCAGCTTGCGCATATGAATCGCCACCTGATGCCGGAGCTGGAGAGCGTGTTTTTGATGCCGTCGAAAGAGTGGTCATTTATCTCCTCGACACTGGTTAAAGAAGTGGCACGCCACCATGGCGATGTCACGCACTTCCTGCCAACCAATGTGCATCAGGCGCTGCTGGAAAAGCTGAAGTAAGCGGCCTACCTGTCCGGCCTGCGGAAATTGCAGGCCCGGTAAGCGTGCCGTCACCAGGCGCAAAAAATGCCGGATTTATTTCTGGCAACGACGACAATAAAACGTTGAACGCTGTGCGTGCTTAGTCGCAACGATTGGCGTACCGCATACGCGACAAGGCTCACCTTCCCGCCCGTACACCTGCAATTCCTGCGCAAAATAGCCCGGTTTCCCGTCGCTTTGCAAAAAGTCTTTCAGCGTGGTTCCACCCTGCTCAATGGATCGCAGCAAAACGGCTTTGATCACGCGCACCAGGATTTCACACTCCTGCGCCGAAAGTGATGAAGCAAGGCGATCGGGGTGGATCCCTGCGGCAAACAGCGATTCGCTGGCGTAGATGTTGCCAACACCCACCACCAGCTTGTTATCCATTAGCCAGGGTTTGATAGCGGTTTTTTTCTTCGCACATCTCTGTTGAAGATAGCTGGCGTTAAACGCCTCACTTAACGGCTCCGGCCCGAGATGCGCCAGTACGTTGTGGCCCTCAAGCTCTTTCGTCCACAGCCACGCGCCAAAACGGCGAGGATCGGTGTAACGCAGTACTTTGCCATTACTCATCACCAAATCGACGTGGTCGTGTTTTTCTGCCGGTAATTCGTAGGGAAGAATGCGCAGGCTGCCGGACATACCAAGATGGATGATGATCCAGCCGTCCGGTAGCTCCAGCAGCAGATATTTGGCGCGGCGCTGAACGCTGAGCACACGTTTATCGCTCAGGCTGTGGATCTCTTCAGAAACCGGCCAGCGTAATCGCCCGTTGCGTACCACCGCATGAAGAATGGTTTCACCTACCAAATGCGGTTCTATGCCACGACGGCTGGTTTCGACTTCGGGTAATTCAGGCATCTCGTCTCCGGCTTGCGGGTTATCAGAAATGCAAAAACCCCGACAATGCGGGGTTTTTGTTCAAGAAAACTAAAATTATTTGATTTTAGCTTCTTTGTACAGCACGTGCTGGCGGACAACTGGATCGAATTTTTTCAGTTCCAGTTTTTCCGGCTTAGTACGTTTGTTCTTCGTGGTGGTGTAGAAGTGACCAGTACCAGCGGAAGAAACCAGCTTGATTTTCTCACGAATACCTTTAGCCATGATTTATATCCTCTAAGTACTTAGTACTTTTCGCCACGGGCACGCAGTTCAGACAGAACTGTATCGATGCCTTTCTTATCAATTACACGCATACCTTTAGCAGATACGCGCAGGGTGACAAAACGCTTCTCGCTCTCAACCCAGAAACGGTGAGAGTGCAGGTTCGGCAGGAAACGGCGTTTAGTCGCGTTCAGTGCGTGGGAACGGTTGTTACCGGTCACCGGACGCTTGCCAGTAACTTGGCAGACTCGGGACATGTCTATTCTCCAAAAATCAAATTAGCTCGAGCTTCGTATGGGGTATCGGCGCCTCGTCAGGCTTTACAGCCCGGTCATCGCAGTTCAATGTGAACTCTCGATTGCCAGGCCCAAATGCCAAACCCGAGATTCTCAAAGGTGGCGTAGTATACGCTGAGTCGGCGGTGTGCTCAAGTCCCGAACAGACAAAGATCCCGATGGATCGCGCAAAGTGGTCTAAATCCAGCCACGCTCTGCAAACGAAACGCTCTCTCCACGCCCGATAACAAGGTGATCAAGCACTCGTATGCCCATGAACTGGCAGCATTTTACCACGCGTTCGGTGATCTGCTTATCCGCTTTACTTGGCTCAGCATTACCTGAGGGGTGATTATGCGCGAGGATCACGCCCGCTGCATTCACTTTTAACGCTTCGCGGACAATTTCTCGCGGGTGTACCTCTACGTTATTGATGGTACCGCTGAACAAACGACTGTGCTTCAATATCCGGTTTTGGTTATCCAGAAAGATCACCATGAAGATCTCGCGCTCTTCGCTCATCAACTGGCTTTGCAGGAACTCCCGCGCCATTTCCGGGCTTAAGAGCGAACTCTCCTCCAACAAACGCGCATTGTAATAGCGCCGGGCCAGCTCGCCGATCCCTCTCAACTGCGCATACTTGGCAAGGCCAATACCTTGTATATCCTTAAAATCTTCAAGGCTTGAGGAGAGCAGCGCATACAGCGAGCCAAAATGCGTTAGCATTTCCCTGGCGATGGTGAGTACGCACTTTTCTGGCGTACCGGTACGTAAGAACAGCGCTAATAACTCAATATCTGTCAGCGACTCAATGCCGTATTTCAGCATTTTTTCCCGCGGTTTCAGGGGGGTAAAAACAATATCCATGTACTTTCCTCCATCTCTCGCGCTCATGCTGCCATACTGCATTCCACCACATCGACTGCGGATTGCTTACCCTGCGTCGCGCCTCGCAAAGTGGTTGGCGGGCAAAAGCACGACAACATCAGGATTGTGATAAAATGCCCAGCTTCTGGTGAAATCCAACAGGAAAGAATCATGATGAGTCTGGCGGGTAAAAAAATTGTCCTCGGCGTAAGCGGCGGCATCGCAGCCTATAAAGCGCCTGAGCTGGTGCGCCGTTTGCGCGATCGCGGCGCGGAAGTCCGCGTCGCAATGACCGAGGCCGCCAAAGCCTTTATTACGCCAATGAGCCTGCAGGCCGTGTCCGGGCACCCGGTTTCCGACAGCCTGTTGGATCCTGCGGCAGAAGCGGCAATGGGCCATATTGAACTGGGGAAATGGGCTGATTTGGTGATCCTGGCACCCGCGACCGCCGACTTAATCGCCCGCGTTGCCGCCGGGATGGCCAACGACCTGGTCTCTACTATTTGCCTTGCTACGCCATCGCCCGTCGCGGTGGTGCCAGCCATGAACCAGCAGATGTATCGCGCCGCCGCTACTCAGCATAATTTGCAAGTGCTTGCCTCGCGCGGGCTACTGTTATGGGGACCAGACAGCGGCAGTCAGGCCTGCGGAGACGTTGGCCCCGGCCGGATGCTGGATCCGCTGACGATTGTCGATCTGGCGGCCGCACATTTCTCGCCTGTCAAAGATCTGCAACATCTGAACATCATGATTACCGCCGGTCCAACGCGTGAACCGCTGGATCCAGTGCGCTATATCACCAATCTCAGCTCCGGGAAGATGGGCTTCGCCATCGCCGCTGCCGCCGCCAGCCGTGGCGCGAAGGTGACGCTGGTTTCCGGCCCGGTTTCATTGCCTACACCGGCTTTCGTACAACGTGTGGATGTCACCACCGCGCTGGAGATGGAAGCCGCTGTGCAAAAAGGCGTGCAACAGCAGCATATTTTTATCGGCTGCGCCGCCGTTGCGGATTATCGTGCCGCGAGCATTGCTGAAGAAAAGATCAAAAAGCAAGGCGATGAAATCACGATAAAAATGATAAAAAACCCGGATATTGTAGCGGGTGTCGCCGCGCTCTCCACCAACCGGCCTTATGTCGTTGGGTTTGCCGCCGAAACAAATAATGTGGAAGAATATGCCCGGCAAAAACGCGCCCGCAAAAACCTCGATTTAATTTGCGCTAACGATGTTTCGCAATCCGATCAAGGCTTTAATAGCGACAGCAACGCATTACACCTTTTCTGGCAGGAGGGCGACAAACGCTTACCGCTGGAACGCAAGGAACTTCTGGGACACCTATTACTGGACGAGATCGTTACCCGTTATGATGAAAAAAATCGACGTTAAGATTCTGGACCCGCGCGTTGGCAACGAATTCCCGCTGCCGACATACGCCACCTCCGGTTCCGCCGGACTTGACCTGCGCGCCTGTCTCGACGCCGCAATTGAGCTGGCTCCGGGCGCGACAACGTTGCTGCCGACTGGTCTGGCAATCCATATTGCCGACCCGGCGCTGGCTGCAGTTATCCTGCCACGTTCAGGACTGGGTCATAAACATGGCGTAGTGCTGGGCAACCTGGTCGGGCTGATCGACTCGGATTATCAGGGCCAGTTGATGGTTTCCGTATGGAACCGCGGACACGACAGCTTTACTATCGTCCCCGGCGAACGTATTGCGCAGATGGTATTTGTACCCGTGGTGCAGGCGGAATTTAACCTGGTGGAAGACTTCGATGCGACCGAGCGCGGCGAAGGCGGCTTCGGCCATTCTGGCCGCCAGTAACGGTCTTTTTTAACGCATCACACTGCGAAATAACGCGATAACATCACCGCAAACGCGCAACGTTTGCGGTCGCTGTGTGGCTGCTCGCCTGACGAGTGCTTATTTTTCAGGGGTATTTTAGAACATGGCAGAAAAACAAACTGCGAAAAGGAATCGTCGCGAAGAAATACTTCAGTCTCTGGCGCTGATGCTGGAATCCAGCGATGGAAGCCAACGCATCACCACAGCGAAACTGGCGGCGTCCGTCGGCGTTTCTGAAGCCGCGCTGTATCGTCATTTTCCCAGTAAAACGCGCATGTTCGATAGTCTGATTGAGTTTATCGAAGATAGCCTGATTACTCGCATCAACCTGATTTTGAAGGATGAGAAAGACACAACGGCGCGCCTGCGTTTGATCGTGCTGCTGATTCTGGGGTTCGGCGAGCGCAATCCAGGTCTGACGCGCATCATGACCGGTCACGCGCTGATGTTTGAACAGGACCGTCTGCAAGGGCGTATCAACCAGCTGTTTGAGCGCATTGAAGCGCAGTTACGCCAGGTTCTGCGCGAGCGCAAAATGCGTGAAGGCGAAGGGTTCACTCACGATGAAACCCTGCTGGCGAGCCAGCTACTGGCCTTTTGCGAAGGCATGCTATCGCGCTATGTGCGTAGCGAATTTAAATACAGTCCGACCGATGACTTTGAGACCCGCTGGCCGTTGTTAGCCGCGCAATTGCAATAATCTCTCCATGCAGCCCCGTGTGGCTGCATTCTCATTTCCCCACTCTCTGTGAAAAAGCCCAACGGAATTCGTTGAGATGCCAGATGTCGCCGCATCTAACATTTCCTAACCTCCCTCTGGCAAGACAATTCCACTTAACGCAAATCATCTTAAAAATACCCTACAAATAAGGAGAGACCGGATGGCAACATCTCGTCGGGAACTGCTAAAACTCAGTGGTATCGCCACCGCGTCGTTACTACTCAGCCACAAAAGCCTCGCAGCCTGGGCCCCCTCCCCCCGCTACCCGGATCCCAGCATCGTCGCGCTGGACGACAGCTTCCGCGACTATATGGTCTCCAGTGCCAAAGTCGAGCAACTCGCTACCGGCTGCCGCTGGGCGGAAGGCCCCGTCTGGTTCGGCGATACCCGTATGTTGCTGTGGAGCGATATTCCTAACAACGCGGTGATGCGCTGGGACGAAGCAACCGGCGAGACCAGCCTCTTTCGCAAGCCCGCAAATAACGCCAACGGACACGCCCGCGACAGGCAAGGCAGGCTAATCAGCTGTGAACATGATACCCGCCGCATCACGCGAACCGAGTACGACGGCACAATCACTGTGCTGGCAGACAATTTTGAAGGAAAACCGCTGAACTCCCCCAACGATATCGCCGTGAAGTCAGATGGTTCCATCTGGTTTACCGATCCGCCATTCGGCATTGCCGGGTTCTATGAAGGGCATAAAGCCGAGTCGCAACTGCCGCAGAATGTTTATCGTCTCGATCCGGAGACACGCAAGCTGGAAGTTGTGCTGGGAGATGTCAAAGGCCCGAACGGGATCTGCTTCTCTGCCGACCAAAAAACGCTGTATGTAGTGGAGAGCCGCGCCACGCCTAATCGTTTAATTCTGGCATGGGATGTGGTGGGTAATCAGCTAAAAAATAAACGGGTGCATATCGACTGCGACAACGGAACAGCGGACGGTATCGCCATTGATGTACATGGCAACTTGTGGTGCGGCTGGGGTATGGGCACGGAAGAGCTGGACGGCGTACGCATCTTCAACCCGCAAGGCAAGGCGATTGGCATGATCCATCTGCCGGAACGCTGCGCAAATCTCTGTTTTGGTGGCGAACAACGTAACCGCCTGTTTATGGCCGCCAGCACCTCGATCTATTCACTGTATGTAAATACGCAAGGCGCGAAGCTGCTGTAACACTGACCCGGCAGGCAACCTGCCGGGCAGAGATTTAAACGCCGTACTGCTCGCGATAAGCGCGAACAGCAGCCAGGTGATCGGCCATTTCCGGCTTCTCTTCCAGATAGGCAATCAACTCTTTCAGCGTGATGATGGCGATCACTTTGCAGCCATAGTCCCGTTCAACTTCCTGGATCGCGGAGATATCCGCGCGGCCACGCTCCTGACGATCCAGCGAAATCAGCACGCCCGCCAGCGTCGCCCCGTTAGCCTGGATAATTTCCATCGACTCACGAATAGCGGTGCCTGCGGTGATCACGTCGTCCACCAGCATGACACGCCCCTGCAACGCGCTGCCAACCAGATTACCGCCTTCACCGTGATCTTTGGCCTCTTTGCGGTTAAAGCAGTAAGGTACATCGCGCTCATGATGTTCCGCCAGCGCGACAGCGGTAGTGGTGGCGATTGGGATCCCTTTGTAAGCCGGGCCAAACAACAGGTCGAAATCAATGCCGGAATCCACCAGCGCTTCGGCGTAAAAACGCCCTAACAACGCCAGATCGCGCCCGGTATTAAATAGCCCGGCGTTGAAGAAATAGGGGCTTTTACGCCCGGATTTCAGCGTAAATTCGCCAAACTTGAGTACCTGTTTGTTAAGCGCAAATTCAATAAACTGACGCTGGTACGCTTTCATGGATCCGCTCCTCATCTCACTTTTCTACAGACAAAAAAAAGGGCGACATCGTCGCCCTTAGTAACTAGTTTGCCAGCGCCGCTTTCTGCGTCGCGATAATCGATTCGATTCCCCCTCTGGCCAATGCCAGCAGGGTAAGTAACTCTTCGTGGGAGAAGGGCTCGCCTTCTGCCGTACCCTGAACCTCAATCATGCGGCCATCTTCGGTCATCACCACATTCATATCGGTTTCGGCTGCGGAGTCTTCTACGTATTCAAGGTCACACACCGCTTCACCGTTCACGATGCCCACAGAAACTGCGGCAACCATGCCCTTCAGCGGGTTGGTTTTCAGCTTCCCGGCAGCAACCAGTTTGTTCAGCGCATCAGCCAGCGCAACACACGCACCGGTAATTGACGCGGTACGGGTACCACCATCAGCCTGAATAACATCGCAGTCGAGGGTAATAGTGAATTCGCCGAGCGCGTTTAAATCGACCGCAGCGCGCAGCGCGCGGGCAATCAGGCGCTGAATTTCCATCGTGCGGCCGCCCTGTTTACCCTTTGCCGCTTCACGCGCATTACGGGTATGAGTGGAACGCGGCAACATGCCATATTCAGCTGTGATCCAGCCCTGGCCCTGACCTTTCAGAAAACGCGGAACGCCTTCTTCAATAGAGGCGGTGCACAGCACTTTGGTATCGCCAAATTCAACCAGCACGGAGCCTTCTGCGTGTTTTGTGTAATTACGGGTCAGGGTAACGGGACGCACCTGAGTGGCGCTACGGCCTGCTGGACGCATGATGATTTCTCCGGCTATTCGAATGTGGCTGCGCATTATACTGGCTTACCGTGGTTATTCCTATCCTGATAAGGCCACGAAAGCTATAATCCCCGCATCTCTCTTTAAAAACGGGAACGTCTATGATCCGCAGTATGACCGCCTACGCCCGGCGTGAAATCAAGGGTGAATGGGGCTCTGCCTCCTGGGAACTGCGCTCGGTTAACCAGCGTTATCTGGAAACTTACTTCCGTCTGCCAGAGCAATTCCGCAGCCTTGAGCCGGTTGTGCGCGAACGTCTCCGTACCCGCCTGACGCGCGGAAAAGTTGAATGCAATCTGCGTTTTGAGCCAGACGCCAGCGCGCAAGGCGAGTTGATCCTTAATGAGAAACTGGCTAAGCAACTGGTTAACGCAGCGAACTGGGTCAAAATGCAGAGCGACGAAGGGGAAATCAATCCGGTTGATATTCTGCGCTGGCCTGGCGTAATGGCGGCTCAGGAACAGGATCTGGACGCTATCGCTGCACAAATTCTCGCTGCGCTGGATAGCGCGCTGGATGATTTCATTGTCGCCCGCGAAACCGAAGGCCAGGCATTGAAGTTGCTGATCGAACAACGCCTTGAAGGTGTGAGCGCCGAAGTCACCAAAGTCCGCGGGCATATGCCGGAAATCCTGCAATGGCAGCGCGAGCGCCTGGTCTCCAAACTGGAAGAAGCGCAGGTGCAGCTTGAGAATAACCGTCTTGAGCAGGAACTGGTGCTGATGGCGCAACGTATCGACGTGGCCGAAGAGCTGGATCGTCTCGACGCTCACGTCAAAGAGACCTACAACATTCTGAAGAAGAAAGAAGCTGTTGGCCGTCGACTCGACTTTATGATGCAGGAGTTCAACCGTGAGTCGAACACCCTGGCGTCCAAGTCTATTAACGCAGACGTCACCAACTCAGCCATCGAGCTGAAAGTGCTGATCGAACAGATGCGCGAGCAGATTCAGAACATCGAGTAAATTCTCTCAAAGTCCATATCAATCCATAAGCCCATGTTAAATGGGCTTTTTTATACTTTTCATTTCCATTAATGAACATGACTATCCAATGAAATCCACGGATTTTCGGAGAGTGGATTAGATTAGGGGGAGGGTTCGATTTATTAGCCAAAATACATGAGTTATTGGACTGACCACACCCTATGGGATGCTGAGATACGCAGCAAGCCAGTCATTATGGTTTTTTTGCACTGACTCCCAACTATTTTTAGACCGGACTTAGCTTGAATTCTTTATATTAAACATAAAGTTAGCAATTTCGGTGGCGATCAATCCGGGCATTATTTACTTTAAAGGCAGGTGATAACATTAATCAGATTGAAAGGTGAGGCAATGCCAGTAATTTGAGAAAAAAATGAGATTTTCTACACTTCCCTTTCCCGAATATGCCGTTTAGTATTACACAAATCAGCTAAATGTTATGAAGCAGTAATACATGAACTAGCCTGTAATTACAAGGAAATGAGTTACTCATAAAGATTATGACGACATTTAAATATCTAGACCTTCTTTCACAAGAATGAATTTCGTCTAAAAAATTAATATCATAAGGAAGTGATTATGTCAGCGTTAAAGTTCCCAGCTACAATTTATCAAACTAAACATCAGTTTAATGACTATAGTTCTGATGATATGCAATGTGGCGACCTTACTGAAAAACAGCTTAGAAGTAATTTAGATCTGGATAAGATTTCTGATATTGTCGATCCCTGGACTGGAGAGGAAGTATCAATGTTTATCTCATTCCGTAAATCCCAACCAAAATCCAAAACGGAAATTGCTGAACTTCTTTTTGACGAGTTTCTTCGGGTTTCCTTGCCTACATATTATTTAGGACAACATAATTTATTCAATAATCTTGTAAAGCATTTCTATCATGGCGATGGGAAAAGTTATTCCAGCCCCTTTCTTGATAGTGCATATAAGAGTTTAATATTAAACGGACAATCCTCTCCATCTTCTCCCCTCACAATAATTCAGACTATGCTCGACAAGCTTGCCATTGATGTAAAAAATGGCTTATCTGAAGCTGACAAAGATTCAATAACAAAAGCAATAGGTACCTCAATGCTTCCTAAGTTTAACCGATGGGCAGACAGCTTCAATGGATTAGGAATATCGATACATGATATATATGCTACAAACATACAGATCACAAAAATTGATATAAATGAGAATGGTTATGTAGCAAAAATAATTTTTACAGGACAAGATCATTTTGGTCTGGACAAAACTGACATTATGAATATGAAATTTCATTACATTAGGGCATTTCGTATTTGGTTTGTTCTTCAACGATGGGAAAATTTTGCCTTTAAACCTTTTTTTACTAATATGAAAGCCGAATTTGAGATCAGTAGTCGGAGGAATGGATGAGAATCAGAAAAATTATAATATTTATATTTACAGTGGCTGCACTTGCATTTTTTTATTTAACGCTTTTCAATTCTCCGAAGGTCCTCGCCGTTCACGGTTCTGGTTCTAACAAAGAATTGTTAGTTAACAATATCCCTTTGACTGATAGGAATAAAATTAAGTGGTGGGATAATAATGGCGCTAAAACCATCTCATCCCCCGAAACTTATAATGTTTCAATCTGGAATTTTGATGGGGAGTATCAAAAGCTTGTTCCTAAAAGTTCTGGTTTATTCCCAGACCATGATATTGATTATTTACTATGCTTCGACGACATGAAAACAGAAGAAAATTGCATAGACAAGTCAAATTGGATCATGGACATTACCAAAACACAGAATGGTTACACCTATTACCGAATCGGGACCGAATCTTACTATCGAAAACCTTCCGGTGAACTTGTCAAAGGTGAAAGATTTAAGACAACCATTCAATGAAAGAGGTAGCCTTAATCTGGCAAGCTGCTCAGCTTGCCTCGCTGATCAATGGTGAGTGGAACAGTCAATCGCCATAAAAATAACACTTGTCAGCATGATGATTAATAGTAATTTTTTAAATCAATTTTCAGATTCAGAATATCGAATAAGCCCTACACCTCCTGCAACAAAGGCCCGTTTGGGCCTTTGTTGCTTTATAGCGCTACCACAATTTCGCCAAACGGCTCGTTGTCGAGTCAGTCCAGCCTGCTTCAAGGCAAAAACAATCTGCTCTTCGGTGAATCGTGATTTTTTCATCGGCAACACCTTCGTTTCGGGCGTGTTGATCATGCCGGCATTCTATTTCTGAATGGTGCAGGATTTCGGGTCAGGGTCATAAATGTTACCGCAGGTGATGGCTCCCGAGGAGTAGAACTGACGTTTATTAGCATAATTACTTTTGTCAGGCTAAAAACCACAAACCCGGCCACACCCCCTCTATAGATAAAAGAAATTTATCTTTAAAATCATTTAATTAAATAAATTCCCTTTTTACATTCGCATTAGTAAAAGTTACCCAACACGCCATATGTGAGAAAATCTCAATCGTCGTCTGCCATACGAGCCGCTACCCTGCCGCCTCTGAATCACGGAGGCGATATGCTGTTACACACTCTTTATCTTATTGGCATTACCGCCGAAGCCATGACAGGTGCACTGGCGGCAGGCCGCCGCCGGATGGATACCTTTGGCGTTATTATTATTGCCACCGCCACTGCACTTGGCGGCGGCTCGGTCCGCGATATCCTGCTTGGCCATTATCCGCTTGGCTGGGTTAAGCATCCCGAATATGTCATTATTGTCGCCGTTGCCGCAGTTCTGACCACCATTTTTGCTCCGGTAATGCCGCATCTTCGTCGCCTGTTTCTGATCCTTGATGCTCTCGGATTGGTGGTGTTCTCCATCATCGGAGCACAAATCGCACTGGATATGGGCGAAGGTCCGGTGATTGCAACTATTGCGGCCGTGGTTACTGGCGTATTTGGTGGTGTATTACGCGATATGTTCTGTAAACGTATTCCCTTGGTATTTCAAAAAGAACTTTATGCCGGAATCGCCTTTGCCTCAGCCGTGCTCTATCTCGCCCTTGGCCATTATATTTCCAACCATGATACGGTCGTGATCGCCACACTACTGTTCGGCTTCACCGCCCGCCTACTGGCAATCCGCTGGAAATTGGGACTGCCGGTATTCCATTACAAACACAACGCTCACTGAAACGCCTTCACGCCTTGCTTGCCCAGCCATAACGTCAATTGTTCAACCACTGGCGTCCGAACAAAGGTGATAAGCTGCCGGGCTTTTTGTGCACCAATGGCGGGTAACTGCTGCCATGCAAGTTCATCACGTGCGCGTACTTGCCGCCAGTGTGTGTCACTCGTCGCTTTTAACGCCGCCTGCGGCAACGGCGTGCCGAGCGCATTCAGCCAGCGAGTAAACGGCCTGTCGCGCGCTAACGAAAACCGATGCCAGAGTTGCAGGCCTCGCGCAGCAGAGAAACCCGGCGTCGCCTGCAATTGCGCCTTCGTCAGCGCCAGCCAGGAAAATATGTGCTCGAAACGATGTGCCTGATGCAATGCACGCCAGCCTTCTTCTCCCACGCCGTCAATGCCGAGCGCTTTTGGCGACCCAAGCCAAACCAGTCGGGCAATAAATTGCTCGTGGCACTCAGGTGAGGCATAAAAACAGGTAAGTGGCGTAAATCGTGCATCCGGCGGCGTGGGCTTTTCCCGTTCCACTCCACGCCAGACCACGCGATTGATCCGCGGGATACCCTGTCCGGCAAGGCTGACAGAAACCTGATCTCCCGGAGCGATATCCAACACCTGCCATTTTCGGATGGAGCCAATATTCACTCGCCGAACACGTTTATCATCCAGTTGCACCGGCTCAAGCTGCGCCACCACCGAAATCTTACCGGTACGGCCTGTAGTGAACTGGATCGCGTTGACCCCGGTAACCTGCTCAACCGGCTCGTATTTCCAGGCGGCAACCCAGTGCCCGTCTCCGGGCAACCACGTGTTTCCTGCCGGTTCCATCGCCGTACGGACTACGACGCCATCGGTTACAAACGGCAACGGTGATGTGTACCAACTGGCGCGTAAACGCTCCACATCCTGCACATTCTCTACCGCCACGCTGTAACGCTGTACCCATTCAAACCCCGCTTTGCTAAGTAACTCAGCCTTTCGGGAAAATGTTGCCGGGCCATCCGGCCAGGCCCAAACGAAAAACGCCAGCTCAGACAGAAGAGGCGTGTCGCGGCGGCTCATCATCGCCCCTGCCACCTTTGCCCTGGCGTTGAGCCCTCCCATACGTTTTTGAATGTGATCATCGCGGCGTAGAAACAACTCCCCTTGCAAGATGCTATTCGCCAACAAACCGGTTACCGTTTTGGGAATCGACGGAATAGCATGCATTTTTTCTGTCCAGTCCTCTCCTGCCAGGCCATCACCACGGCTGATGGCTTGCACCAGCTTGCCATGCCGGTATACCAGCGTGACCGCCACACCATCCACTTTCGGCTGAACCCAGAGATCCTTCTTTCCTGCCATCCATTGCTGTAGCGCATGTTTATCGGCCAGTTTGCGCACCCCGGTATGCGCCACCGGATGTTTCACATTACCGCCAGGCAATGTCGATACACTGCCTACGGCATGCAGATCAAAGCAACGCTGCCATTGCGTTAAGCGCATGCTGAGCCGGTCATACACATCATCACTCACGCCGCTCTCGCCCTGCGCCCAATAGTCATTGTTCCACTGAGCAAGTTGTTGTTGCAGTCGGCTGACCTCTTCTTGCGCCCGCGCTGGCGACCAGACCGGGCAGGTCGCCTGAGTGAACGCACTCCACAGCAACAGACACATTGCGGCTCCGGCTTTTCTCCACATCATGATTTCTCCCTTGTGATAGCGCAGCCGTTATAGCGTTGCCGGGATGGCTCTTTCGAGCAGGAAAAAGGGAGATTGCGAGGACGGTTCAGGGAATTCATCGTGACAATGAAAATTTGCAGACAAATCAGGAAAGCAGTATGGAAAACGTCAAACTCAGCGGGAAAAAGTGTGACAAAAGCTACGTCACATAGCAGCGATGTGTATAATAGGCACGTATGTAAGTTTCCTTTCGCAATTCACATACAAAAGACTCTCATGGCTCAAGGCACGCTCTATATTGTTTCCGCCCCCAGCGGCGCGGGTAAATCAAGCCTCATCCAGGCTTTGTTGAAAACCCAACCGTTATACGACACGCAAGTTTCTGTTTCGCATACGACGCGCGCGCCGCGCCCGGGCGAAGTGCACGGTGAACACTATTTCTTTGTTAATCATGACGAGTTTAAGGCCATGATTAATGACGACGCGTTTCTTGAGCATGCCGAGGTGTTTGGCAATTACTACGGCACCTCCCGCGCGACCATTGAGCAAGTGCTGTCCACCGGCGTGGATGTGTTTCTCGATATCGACTGGCAGGGCGCGCAACAAATTCGCACCCGAATGCCGCAGGCACGTAGCATCTTTATTCTACCGCCGTCGAAAGTGGAGCTGGATCGTCGCCTGCGCGGGCGTGGTCAGGACAGCGAAGAGGTAATCGCGAAACGTATGGCGCTGGCAGTTGCGGAAATGAGTCATTACGCAGAATATGATTACCTTATTGTGAATGATGATTTCGATACCGCCTTGGGCGATTTGAAAACCATTATTCGCGCTGAACGTCTGCGCATGAGCCGCCAGAAGCAGCGACATGACGCTTTAATCAGCAAACTATTGGCAGACTGAGCCTGGTTTCAGTATCATGCCCAGTCATTTCTTCACCTGTGGAGCATTTTAAGTATGGCACGCGTAACTGTTCAGGACGCTGTAGAGAAAATTGGTAACCGTTTTGACCTGGTGCTGGTCGCCGCGCGTCGCGCTCGTCAGATGCAGGTTGGCGGCAAAGATCCGCTGGTACCGGAAGAAAACGATAAAACTACCGTTATCGCGCTGCGCGAAATCGAAGAAGGTCTGATCAACAACCAGATCCTCGACGTACGTGAGCGCCAGGAGCAGCAAGAGCAGGAAGCCGCAGAACTGCAGGCCGTCACCGCCATTGCTGAAGGTCGCCGTTAATTAATCCTGCAGCAGGTCACCCTTGTATCTGTTTGAAAGCCTGAATCAGCTGATTCAAAACTATCTGCCTGAAGACCAAATCAAACGTCTCAGGCAGGCGTATCTCGTTGCACGTGACGCTCACGAGGGCCAGACACGTTCAAGCGGTGAACCTTATATCACGCACCCGGTAGCGGTAGCCTGTATCCTGGCTGAGATGAAACTCGACCACGAAACACTCATGGCCGCGCTACTGCATGATGTGATTGAAGATACCCCAGCCACTTACCAGGATATGGAACAGCTGTTTGGCAAAAGCGTTGCCGAACTGGTGGAAGGGGTATCCAAACTTGATAAGCTCAAGTTTCAGGATAAGAAAGAAGCGCAGGCCGAAAACTTTCGTAAGATGATCATGGCGATGGTGCAGGACATCCGCGTCATTCTGATCAAACTTGCCGACCGCACGCACAACATGCGCACGCTGGGTTCACTTCGCCCGGATAAACGTCGCCGCATTGCCCGTGAAACCCTCGAAATCTACAGTCCGCTGGCACACCGTTTAGGTATTCATCACATTAAGACCGAGCTTGAAGAGCTGGGTTTTGAAGCGTTGTACCCAAACCGTTACCGTGTCATCAAAGAAGTGGTGAAAGCCGCGCGCGGCAACCGCAAAGAGATGATTCAAAAAATCCTCTCAGAAATCGAAGGGCGTTTACAGGAAGCGGGCATTCCCTGCCGCGTGAGCGGGCGTGAAAAACACCTTTACTCCATCTACTGCAAGATGGTGCTGAAAGAGCAGCGTTTTCACTCCATCATGGATATCTACGCGTTTCGCGTCATCGTTCATGATCTGGATACCTGCTATCGCGTACTCGGTCAGATGCACAGCTTGTATAAGCCGCGCCCGGGCCGCGTTAAAGACTACATCGCCATTCCTAAGGCAAACGGCTATCAGTCGCTGCACACCTCGATGATTGGTCCGCACGGCGTACCGGTTGAGGTGCAGATCCGCACGGAAGATATGGATCAGATGGCAGAGATGGGGGTCGCCGCACACTGGGCATATAAAGAGCACGGTGAAAGCAGCACCACGGCGCAAATTCGCGCCCAGCGTTGGATGCAAAGCCTGCTGGAGCTACAGCAGAGCGCCGGTAGCTCGTTTGAATTTATCGAGAGCGTTAAATCTGATCTCTTCCCCGATGAGATTTATGTTTTCACCCCGGAAGGCCGCATCGTTGAACTGCCCGCGGGCGCTACGCCAGTGGACTTTGCCTATGCCGTGCATACCGATATCGGCCATGCCTGCGTGGGTGCGCGTGTCGACCGCCAGCCTTACCCGCTGTCGCAGTCGCTCTCCAGCGGCCAGACGGTAGAAATTATCACCGCACCGGGTGCCCGCCCGAACGCCGCATGGCTGAACTTTGTCGTCAGCTCGAAAGCGCGAGCCAAAATCCGCCAGATGTTGAAAAACCTCAAGCGCGATGATTCCGTCAGTCTCGGTCGTCGTCTGCTCAACCATGCATTAGGCGGAAGCCGCAAACTGGCGGAAATCCCACCGGAGCATATTCAGCGCGAGCTGGACCGCATGAAGCTGGCGGCGCTGGACGATCTGCTGGCGGAAATCGGTCTCGGCAACGCCATGAGCGTCGTGGTGGCGAAAAACCTGCAGCAAGGGGAAGCAGTGCAAGCCGTACAAACCCCTGCCGGTACGGGCAACAATGGCGGCCATCTGCCGATTAAAGGCGCCGATGGTGTGCTGATCACCTTCGCCAAATGCTGTCGCCCGATCCCTGGCGACCCGATTGTCGCTCACGTCAGCCCCGGTAAAGGGCTGGTTATCCACCATGAGTCCTGCCGTAATATTCGGGGTTATCAAAAAGAAGCCGAGAAATTTATGGCCGTGGAGTGGGACAAAGAGACCGCCCAGGAATTTATCACCGAGATCAAGGTGGATATGTTCAACCATCAGGGAGCACTGGCTAACCTGACGGCCGCCATCAATACGGCCTCTTCCAATATTCAGAGCCTGAATACGGAAGAGAAAGATGGTCGTGTATACAGTGCCTTCATCCGTCTCACGGCGCGCGATCGCGTCCACCTGGCGAATATCATGCGTAAGATCCGCGTGATGCCAGACGTGATTAAAGTCACCCGTAACCGAAACTGATTTTATGAATTCTCAGCGTTATGCGCGTATCCGCGAGATGCTTGCCAGGCGTCAGCCTGATCTGACCGTCTGCATGGAGCAGGTTCACAAACCTCATAACGTCTCCGCAATTATCCGCACGGCGGACGCCGTCGGTGTGCATGAAGTTCACGCCGTCTGGCCGGGCAATCGCATGCGCACCATGGCCTCTTCCGCTGCGGGCAGTAATAGCTGGGTAGAAGTGAAAACGCACCGCACCATCAGCGACGCCGTGGGCGAACTGAAAGCACGCGGTATGCAGATCCTCGCCACTCATCTGTCTGACAACGCTGTCGACTTTCGCGAGATCGATTACACCCGCCCGACCTGCATTCTGATGGGGCAGGAAAAAACCGGGATCACCCAGCAAGCGCTGGATCTGGCGGATCGGGACATTATCATCCCGATGATCGGTATGGTGCAGTCGTTGAACGTCTCCGTGGCTTCTGCATTGATTTTGTACGAAGCTCAGCGCCAGCGGCAAAACGCGGGCATGTACCAGCGTGAAAACAGTATGCTGCCGGATGCAGAGCAGCAGCGCCTGCTGTTCGAGGGGGGTTACCCGGTGCTGGCGAAAGTCGCAAAACGCAAAGGCCTGCCTTACCCTCACGTCAATACCGAAGGGCAAATCGAAGCCGACCCGACATGGTGGGCCACCATGCAGGCGGCAGGGTAACCGCATGAAAGGCCGCCTGCTCGACGCAATTCCGCTCAACACGCTGACCGGCGTTGGCGCGGCGCAGAGCAGCAAACTGGCAAAAATCGGCCTGCACACCGTGCAGGATCTCCTGCTTCACCTGCCGTTGCGCTATGAAGATCGCACCCACCTTTACCCCATTGCCGACCTGCTGCCGGGCGTTTACGCCACGGTGGAAGGCGAAGTGTTGAATTGCAACATCACCTTTGGCGGGCGTCGGATGATGACCTGCCAAATCAGCGACGGCTCCGGCATCCTCACCATGCGCTTTTTTAACTTCAACGCGGCGATGAAAAACAGCCTCGCCACCGGCCGTCGTGTGCTGGCCTACGGTGAAGCGAAACGCGGGAAGTACGGCGCCGAGATGATCCATCCGGAGTACCGCATTCAGGGCGATCTCAGCACACCGGATTTACAGGAAACCCTGACACCGGTGTATCCGACCACCGAAGGTGTGAAACAGGCAACCTTGCGCAAATTGACCGATCAGGCGCTGGACCTCCTGGCGACCTGTGCCATCAGCGAACTGCTGCCGCCAGAGCTGGCGCAGGGCATGATGAGCCTGCCGGACGCCCTGCGCACGCTGCACCGCCCGCCGCCAACCCTTCAGCTAAGCGACCTCGAAAGCGGGCAGCACCCGGCGCAAAAACGTTTAATTCTCGAAGAGTTGCTGGCTCACAACCTGAGCATGCTGGCGCTACGAGCCGGAGCACAGCGCTACCATGCGCAACCGCTCATCGCCAACGATGCGCTAAAACAGCGTCTGCTGGCATCATTACCGTTTAAACCCACTGGCGCACAGGATCGCGTCGTGGCGGAAATCGAGCGCGACATGGCGCAGGATATGCCTATGATGCGCCTTGTGCAGGGCGATGTCGGCTCCGGTAAAACATTGGTTGCCGCGCTCGCGGCCTTACGCGCCATCGCCAATGGAAAACAAGTGGCGATGATGGCCCCGACCGAACTGCTGGCTGAGCAGCACGCGAATAACTTCCGCAACTGGTTTGCCCCACTCGGCGTGGAAGTGGGCTGGTTGGCGGGCAAACAGAAAGGCAAAGCGCGGCAAGCACAGCAGGAGGCGATTGCCAGCGGTCAGGTGCAGATGATTGTCGGTACCCACGCTATTTTCCAGGAGCAGGTGCAGTTTAACGGCCTTGCGCTGGTGATCATTGATGAACAACACCGCTTTGGCGTTCATCAGCGTCTGGCGCTGTGGGAGAAGGGTCAACAACAGGGTTTTCACCCGCATCAGTTGATCATGACCGCCACGCCCATTCCGCGAACGCTGGCAATGACAGCCTATGCCGATCTGGATACCTCCGTCATCGACGAATTACCGCCGGGGCGTACGCCGGTCACCACCGTCGCCATTCCGGATACCCGCCGTAACGACATTATCGATCGCGTGCGCAACGCCTGCACCGATGAAGGTCGCCAGGCGTACTGGGTCTGTACACTGATTGAAGAGTCTGATCTACTGGAAGCGCAAGCGGCGGAAGCCACCTGGGAAGAACTGAAACTGGCGCTACCGGAGCTGCATGTGGGCCTGGTGCACGGGCGAATGAAGCCCGCCGAAAAACAGGCCGTTATGCAGGCCTTCAAGCAAGGCGAACTGCATTTGCTGGTCGCCACCACGGTGATTGAAGTGGGTGTGGACGTGCCCAACTCCAGCCTGATGATCATTGAAAACCCGGAGCGTCTCGGCCTTGCGCAACTCCACCAGTTGCGTGGCCGCGTCGGGCGTGGTGCGGTGGCCTCGCACTGTGTGCTGCTGTATAAATCCCCGCTGTCCAAAACCGCGCAAAAACGCCTGCAGGTATTACGTGACAGCAACGACGGCTTTGTGATTGCGCAAAAAGATCTGGAAATTCGCGGCCCCGGCGAGCTGCTTGGCACCCGCCAGACCGGCAATGCCGAATTCAAAGTCGCCGATCTGCTGCGTGACCAGGCGATGATCCCCGAAGTGCAACGCACTGCCCGCCATATTCATGAGCGCTACCCGCAGCTGGCGGAAGCCCTGATCGACCGTTGGATGCCGGAAACAGAACGCTACTCCAACGCGTGAGTTTTAGAACCTTATCCCGTAAAAAGAACACCCCTTAGAAAAGTATGTTTTTAGCAAAGCAACCGTTTGCTTTTACCAAACAGTCCGATAAAATCACCGCTTTTCCATCCAGGGGATTGCTTGAGATGTCCGTAAACACCATCGAGTCAGAAAGTGCGCAACCGGTTGCGCAGACTCAACCCAGCGAACTGATCTACCGCCTTGAAGACCGCCCTCCGCTGGCGCAGACGCTGTTTGCCGCGCTGCAGCATTTGCTGGCGATGTTTGTCGGCGTTATCACGCCCGCGCTGCTTATCTGCCAGGCGCTGGGTTTACCGGCTCAGGACACTCAGCACATCATCAGCATGTCGCTGTTCGCCTCTGGCGTGGCTTCCATTATCCAGATCAAAGCCTGGGGGCCGGTGGGTTCTGGCCTGTTGTCGATTCAGGGCACCAGCTTTAACTTTGTGGCGCCGCTGATTATGGGGGGTACCGCACTGAAAACCGGTGGTGCGGATGTGCCGACGATGATGGCTGCACTGTTCGGCACTCTAATGCTGGCAAGCTGCACCGAAATGGTTATCTCCCGAATTCTGCCGCTGGCGCGCCGTATTATCACCCCGCTGGTCTCCGGTGTGGTGGTGATGATTATCGGCCTGTCGCTGATTCAGGTTGGTTTGACCTCCGTGGGCGGCGGTTTTGCCGCAATGGGCAACCACACCTTCGGCGCACCGAAGAACCTGCTGCTGGCCGGCGTGGTGCTGGCAATCATTATTCTGCTAAACCGCCAGCGTAATCCTTACCTGCGTATCGCCTCTCTGGTGATTGCTATGGCGGTCGGTTACGTGCTGGCGATGTTTATGGGTATGCTGCCAGCCTACAATGCCCCGGCGGACGCCTTTATGGTGCCAACACCGCTCTACTACGGCCTGAGCATTGACTGGAATCTGCTGCTGCCGCTGATGTTGGTGTTTATGATCACCTCGCTGGAAACCATCGGCGATATCACTGCCACGTCCGACGTTTCTGAGCAGCCGGTTGCCGGCCCGGTCTATATGAAGCGCCTGAAAGGCGGCGTCCTGGCTAACGGCCTCAACTCCTTCGTCTCGGCGGTGTTTAACACCTTCCCGAACTCCTGTTTCGGTCAGAACAACGGCGTGATCCAGCTGACCGGCGTCGCCAGCCGCTACATCGGCTTCTTTGTCGCGCTGATGCTGATTGTGCTGGGTCTGTTCCCGGCGGTGAGTGCGTTTGTGCAGCAACTGCCTGAGCCGGTCCTCGGTGGCGCAACGCTGGTGATGTTCGGAACCATTGCGGCGTCTGGCGTGCGTATTGTCTCCCGCGAACCGCTGAACCGCCGTGCGATCATGATAATTGCGCTGTCACTGGCAGTCGGCCTTGGCGTCTCCCAACAGCCGCAGATCCTGCAATTTGCGCCGGATTGGCTGAAAAACCTGCTCTCTTCCGGCATCGCCGCAGGGGGTATCACGGCGATTGTATTGAATCTGATTTTTCCGCCAGAGAAAAACTGATGCATGCTGCGGCAACGGGGCCAAACCGTTGCCGCAGTCACTTCCTTTCATCATTCCGCCCTTGAGCATTGCGCATAAATCGTGCATAACTGCCTGACTGACACGTTGGGGATGGAAGATGATGAAATTTCTTGGAAAGCTGCTCCTTGTTGTCGCTATCGTCTTGTTACTGGCGATGCTGGCTGTCTATTTCTTGTTGCAAACCCGCTGGGGCGCAACACAGGTTAGCCAGTGGGTCAGCAACAACAGCGACTATCATCTGACGTTCGATGTGATGGATCATCGCTTCTCTTCCCCGTCCCATGTGCTGCTGAAAAACGTTAACTTTGGTCACAAAGGCAAACCCGCCACGCTGGTCGCTAAAACCGTCGATATCGATCTCAGTAGCCGCCAGCTTACCGATCCGCTGCATGTAGACACCATTCTGTTGCAGGACGGCACGCTTAATCTCTCCCCCGCTGCCGCGCCGTTGCCTTTCCAGGCCGATCGTCTGCAACTGAGCAATATGGCGTTTAACAGCCCGGCCACTGGCTGGGATCTGAGTGCGCAACGGGTCACCGGCGGTGTTGCGCCGTGGCAACCGGTCGCAGGCAATGTGCTCGGCAGCAAAACGCAGATCCAGATGAGCGCCGGATCATTGATGTTAAACGGCGTTCCCGCCAGCAACGTTCTCATTCAGGGCAGTATTGATAAAGATGTGGTCACGCTGACCACCATTGGCGCGGATATGGCGCGCGGTTCGCTGACGGGTGATGCGCAACGCAATGCCGACGGCAGTTGGGTAGTGAATAACCTGCGGCTGAACGATATCCGCCTGCAAAGCGACAAATCCCTGCTCGATTTCTTTAATCCGCTGACCACGCTGCCGTCACTGAAAATTGGCCGCGTTGAGGTGACGGATGCGCGCCTGCAAGGGCCGGAATGGGCGGTTACCGACCTCGATCTGAGCTTGCGCAACCTGACGCTGGAAGGCGGCGACTGGAAAAGCGAAGACGGCAGACTGTCGATGAACGCCACCGAGTTTATTTACGGTTCGCTGCATCTGTTCGATCCGATCCTTAACGCCACTTTCTCGCCGCAGGGCATTGCGCTGCAGCAGTTCACCTCACGCTGGGAAAACGGCATGGTGCGCACCTCCGGTAACTGGTATCGCGCCGGGCACGCACTGGTGCTGGACGACGCCGCCTTTGCCGGGCTGGAATACACCTTGCCGGCAAACTGGAAACAGGTCTGGATGGATGAATTGCCAACATGGCTGAACAGCGTGACGTTGAAGAAATTCAGCGCCAGCCGCAATCTGGTGATTGATATCGACCCGGGCTTCCCGTGGCAACTCACTGCGCTGGATGGCTATGGGGATAACCTGCAACTGGCGCGCGAACGCAAATGGGGCGTCTGGGGTGGCAGCGCAAAACTGAACGCCGCCGCCGCGACGTTTAATCGCGTTGATGTGCGCCGCCCGTCGCTGGCGTTAAACGCGAACAGCAGCACGGTGAATATCAGCGAACTTAGCGCTTTTACCGGCCAGGGCTTGCTGGAAGCCACCGCTGTGGTTTCACAAACGCCGGAACGCAGCGTCAACCTCAGTCTGCGCGGGCGCGGCGTGCCGGTGAATGTGTTGCAGGAGTGGGGCTGGCCAGCGCTGCCGATAAGTGGTGATGGTAACCTGCAACTGACCGCCAGCGGCAACGTCAACGCAAATGCGCCGCTGAAACCGACGGTGAATGGCGAGTTGCAGGTGATAAATGTCCAGAAACAGCAGCTAAAACAAAGTATGCATGGCGGTGTCGTTTCCGGTGGTGTGGTTGCCCCTTCAACTGAGTCTGCGCCATCACCCTCACCCCAGCCCTCTCCCTGAAAGGGAGAGGGAGAAAACCCGCACTGACTTTATCCCCTAGGTCCCTTTGGGGAGAGGATCTGAGAGAGGAAAACCGTACCTGTCTTATCCCCTCGCCCCTTTGAGGAGAGGATCAGGGGGAGGGGAAAACCACACCAGTCTTCTCCCCTCCCCCCTTTGAGGAGAGCGTCAGGGGGAGGGGAAAACCACACCAGTCTTCTCCCCTCGCCCCTCTGGGGAGAGGGTCAGGGTGAGGGGAAAACCACACCAGTCTTCTCCCCTCGCCCCTTTGGGGAGAGGGTCAGGGGGAGAGGAAAACCGCACCAGTCTTCTCCCCTCGCCCCTCTGGGGAGAGAGTCAGGGTGAGGGGAAAACCGCACCAGTCTTCTCCCCTCGCCCCTCTGGGGAGAGAGTCAGGGGGAGGGGAAAACCGCACCAGTCTTCTCCCCTCGCCCCTCTGGGGAGAGGGTCAGGGTGAGGGGAAAACCGCACCAGTCTTATCCCCTCACTCCTTTGGGGAGAGGGGGAAAACCGCACCGGCCTTATCTCCTCGCCCCTTTAGGAAGAGGGTCTGAGAGAGGGGAAACCGCACCAGTCTTATCCCCTCGCCCCTCTGGGGAGAGGGTCAGGGGGAGGGGAAAACCGCACCAGTCTTCTCCCCTCGCCCCTCTGGGGAGAGGGTCAGGGTGAGGGGGAACTCACAGCGTGATCCGAATCTCCTCACTCTGCGGCGCTATCACCACACCTTGTTCGCTGCCCGACTGCGTAGCCCCCTGCACCCCGGCAATGTGTGTGATATTGCGCAGGCACAGCGTCCAGTTGCGGGCTTCGCCTTCAGCCTGCACGCTAATCACACCGTTTTCACGTTTCGCCCGCAGGCGGAAAATCACCGCGCCGCTCGCATCCGGTACTTCGCACAGCGCTTCACGCCCCTCATCCAGCGCAAACAGCTGGAAGGCGGTGTTTTCATGCCAGGCGTAATCCGGGCGCTGATCGTTGCTGCCCAGCGCCAGTAGGGTATTGTCACGCACATAGACCGGCAGGCTCATCACGTCGTGGCGCTGTTGATGCCAGCGACTGCCGTTCAGGACATCGTTATGCCACAGGTGCGTCCAGCGCCCTTCCGGCAGATAAAACTGCACATCTCCCGCTTCGCTGAACACCGGTGCCACCAGCAGCGCCTCGCCCAACATGTACTGGCGGTCGAGGTAATCGCAGGCGGGATCGGTCGGGAACGAAAGCATCATGGCACGCATCATCGGTGTACCGCATTCATGCGCCAGCGCCGCCTGACGGTAAAGGTACGGCATCAGGCGGCATTTCAGTTGCGTAAAGTGGCGCACCACATCGCAGGACTCTTCATCGTAAGCCCACGGCACGCGGTAAGATTTGCTGCCGTGCAAGCGACTGTGGCTGGAGAGCAGACCAAACGCGCACCAGCGTTTGTAGACATGCGCAGGGGCGGTATTTTCGAAGCCGCCAATGTCGTGGCTCCAGAAACCAAAACCAGACAGACCAATAGAGAGCCCACCACGCAGGCTTTCCGCCATCGATTCATAGTTGGCGTAACAGTCGCCGCCCCAGTGCACCGGGAACTGCTGCGCGCCAACGGAGGCCGAACGGGCAAACAGTACCGCTTCCCGCTCGCCCACCGTCTCTTTCATCGCCTTCCACACCAGTTCGTTGTAAATATAGGCGTAGTGGTTGTGCATCTTCTCTGGGCACGCGCCGTTATGCCACACCACATCGGTCGGGATGCGCTCGCCAAAGTCGGTCTTGAAACAGTCGACCCCCATCGCCATCAGGCCTTTGAGTTTATTGGCGTACCACTGGCAGGCTTCCGGGTTGGTGAAGTCGTAAATGGCCAGCCCCGGTTGCCATTTGTCCCACTGCCATAGCGAACCATCGGCGCGTTTCAGCAAGTAGCCTTTCTCTTTCAGCTCACGGAACACCGGGGACTTCTGGCCGATATAGGGGTTGATCCAGACGCAGATTTTCAGCCCGCGCGCTTTCAGGCGCGTGATCATGCCCTCTGGATCAGGGAAGGTCACAGGATCCCATTCAAAATCGCACCACTGGAACGCCTTCATCCAGAAGCAGTCGAAATGGAACACATGCAGCGGTAACTGGCGCTCCGCCATGCCATCGATAAAACGATTGACCGTCGCTTCGTCATAATTGGTAGTAAACGAAGTGGTCAGCCACAGGCCGAAAGACCAGGCCGGGGGCAGCGCCGGGCGGCCGGTAAATTGCGTATAGCGGTTCAGCACCGCCTGCGGCGTCGGGCCATCAATGACAAAGTACTCGAGATACTCCCCTTCCACGCTGAACTGCACTTTGGAGACCTTCTCGGAGCCGACTTCAAACTCCACGGCCTGCGGGTGATTCACCAGCACGCCGTAGCCCCGGTTCGTCAGGTAGAACGGGATATTCTTATAGGACTGTTCGGTGCTGGTACCGCCATCGCGGTTCCAGGTTTCCACCGTCTGGCCGTTACGCACCAGCGCGGTAAAACGCTCACCGAGACCATACACCGTCTCGCCAACACCAAGGTCCAGCCGCTCGAACATGTAATTACGCCCGCGGTTGTTATCCTGCACATAGCCGTTGTTCTTCACCTGGCTGCCGGTAATGCGCACGCCGTCACGCAGAAAGTCGAGCGCCCAGTTGTCACCTTTCCCCACCCGCACGCTCAGCGCGCCGCTTTGTAGCTCTGCAAAATCGTCGGTGTTACGTAGTGCAACATCCACATGCAGCGATGGGTGCAGCGGGAAGTGCGGGCCGTTATCCACCGCGCCCTGAAAGTGCTCAATGCGTACGCCAATAATGCCTTCCTGCGGCGAGAAAAAGCGCAGCGTAAACAGCGGTGTGTCCAGTTGCCATGTGCGTTCGCGCACATCGCGCGGCGCGGCATACACCACCATCTCATTGCCCTGCTGTTCAACGTCGAACACCTGAATGGGCTGGATTAATGTCAGACCCGGCTGGATCAGCCAGTTGCCATCACTGATTTTCATGCATGACTCCTTACAGTAATTCTTCCCGGGGAGAGGCGTTGCCATGGCCTTGTGGATCGCGGCGTTCACCACGCGCCAGTTGCGCCATAATTGATGTCAGGAATGGCGTTTTTAGGGTGTAGAAACGTTTGGCAATAAAGGCGCTCAATAAGTAGCAGAGCGCCGGAACCAGCGTGAACAGCGCAATGATGATGCTAATCGTGGCACTGTTCTGGCTCTGCGCCGCCGCGTTGTAACCGCCGCCTGCCAGCGCCCAGCCGATCAATGCGCCGCCCAGCGCCAGCCCAAGTTTCAGCACAAACAGCGTGCCCGCAAAACTGATGCCGGTAAGCCGTTTGCCGTTGCACCATTCGCCATAATCCACGGTGTCGGACATCATCACCCATTGGATGGGAGTGACCAGTTGGTGAAGCACGCCGATAACGAAGATGAAGATAAACATGGTGACGCTGGCTTCGATCGGCACGAAGAACATGGCGACGCTGAGCACGGTGAGCGCGGCGTTGGTCCACCAGAAGATGGTGACTTTGCATTTCCAGTCGGTGAGCGGCTTGGCCAGCGCGCTGCCAATCAGGTTGCCGACACAGTAAGTGGTGAGGAAGGCGGTGAAGATGGCGGCATCGCCCATGATCCAGGTGACGTAATACATCATTGCCCCACCACGCACGCACACGGCCAGGATGTTGAGGATGGTGAGCAAACCGACGATGCGCCACTGGTCGTTTTGCCAGATGTCGCGTAAATCTTCTCGCATGGAGGTGCTGCTCGGCGGTGCCTGGATACGCTCTTTGGTGGTGAAGAAGCAGAATGCCAGCATCATAAAGGCGACCACCGAGAGCACCGCAATACCGCCCTGGAAGCCGAAGACTTTATCTTCCCCGCCAATCAGTTTGACCAATGGCATCATCAGCACGGTGGAGAGCATGCCGCCCGCAGTTGCCAGCACAAAGCGCCAGGATTGCAGCGAAATACGCTGTTGCGGGTCGTTAGTGATGACTCCGCCCAGTGCGCAGTACGGAATGTTTACCACGGTGTAAAGCAGGGTGAGTAACGTATAGGTTACAGCGGCATATATCATCTTGCCGCTGACGCTGAGATCCGGTGTGCTGTACGCCAACACGCAGACCACGCCGAACGGCAGTGCGCCGAAGAGGATCCACGGGCGAAACTTACCCCAGCGGCTGCGCGTGCGGTCGGCAATCAACCCCATACAGGGATCGGAAATGGCGTCCAGCGCGCGCGCCAGCAGGAACATGGTGCCAACGAAACCGGCGGGAATACCGAAGATATCGGTATAGAAAAACATCATGTACAGCATCACGTTATCAAAAACGATATGGCTGGCGGCATCGCCCATCCCGTAGCCAATCTTTTCTTTCACAGAAATAATCTGACTGTCCATTTTTGTTTCCTTAACGCCTGAAAAGTAAGCGGAGAGCGGTCTCAGTGGTTGTAAACGATCGTTTTTCAGGCGGGTATTCCGTTTTCTGGTTATCAGATTATGTTTATTCTTTTCTGTGATCGCGGTTACTTTCGCAGCACGAAAAAATCTAACCATCGGAAAATGTGAGGTTTTATCTGAAACGTGGATTTAAAACGGCAGCACAACGAGAAAATTTATGACCAGGGTATGTGGTAAATGCATGAAAGTAGCTATAATGCGCCCCGCCTCCATGTAGCAATGCAGGCGCGGAAGGTCGTCATCTCCGGTGAGGTGGCTGGACTTCAAATCCAGTTGGGGCCGCCAGCGGTCCCGGGCAGGTTCGACTCCTGTGATCTTCCGCCAAAATGTCTGCCATCACGCCTTCTGAATAAATCTAAAAACGCTTTCTTTTCAAATCCTACACTCGTAATAGTCTTATAACCCGATTCAATGTCGGCCATAACCCGCGCACCGCGACGGCAAAAAAGCAAGTGCCGGAATGCTGGTGAAGAAGAATTGAACACCAGAACGGGTGCTGTCGCTGTTGGAAGGGTGAGCCGGAGAAGAGGGATAATTAATTTCTCACCGCAGGATGCGGTTAATGTAAGACAACGACCATGAGCCAAAAACATATCGAAATCAGTAAATTTCTGAGTTACCTGTTACGTCACCATCCGGAAGCAGCAGGCTTATCATTAGATAAAGCGGGCTGGGCACCGATCGCAGAACTGATCCGTTGCGTCAACAATTCGGGTTATGAGCTCAACCATGAACTGCTCCAGACTATCGTTGCCGGGAGCGACAAAAAACGTTTCACGATCTCTGAAGACGGGTTATTGATTCGCGCGGCGCAAGGTCATTCAACACCAGACGTGAAAATTGCTTACCAGGAAAAAACGCCGCCTGATGTTCTGTTTCATGGCACGGCCAGCCGATTTTTATCGTCCATCAGAGAACAGGGCATTATTTCAAAAGACCGTCAGCACGTTCATTTATCTCAGGATGCGGCAACAGCCATACAGGTGGGCCAGCGTCACGGGAAACCCGTTGTCCTCACAATCAATGCCCGCGCCATGTTCGAACAAGGCTTTACGTTCTATCAGGCCGATAATGGCGTCTGGCTGTCGAACACAATTCCGTGGGAATTTATTCAGGAATGAGGAAAGCGGATCGGCACCTCCAACCAGCTTAAGTTTCTTACGACGATTACCCCATGGTTTATTGACTTTTATCCAGGCACTGGCCTGCCCCACACAGCCTATTTTCATAGGCGTACCGATTTAACTTTCTTGCACCAGTCGAGGGTAGTTTGTTGTTTTTCAATGCATCTGCTGCCCCATCATAGAAGGTCTTATCTGGGGATGCCTCAACCCTGTTTGATGTCGACCAAACCCTACACTCCTCCTGAGCTCAAACTATAGGGAAGGTTCATCTACCGGAGTGGAGCAGTTCAATTACCAGCCACGGTAGTCAATGAAACCTGTCGGTACTTCCCCCCATGTTAAATCTGATTAAATACATCCAAATATTACCAATAAAATCAATCAGTTATTAATTGTCGCACTAATGTAATGCCGTGTGCGGAGTGGCATACTGCATCTGTGCTTCAGTGTGAGCACGCAGGCACCAGAGGGCCTAACCCTCTGTTTATTCTGCTATCAGGAGGTGAAAACGTGCAGGCGCTGGCAGCGGTAATAAATGTGATCTGCGGCAGCTTTCAACACAAAAGTGCCTGTGGCTTCGCGATGCCACATTACCGGAGAAAAACGCCAGCAATCAGTGAGTTATTTTGCATTGCACAGATGTGCGAGTATTCGAAAAGTCTAAAAACAAATGTGCAATACAAAACGGGGTTTTTGTCGCCGAAAAGGGCAGTAAATCGTTTTGCCGCAGGCCGCAGACAAGGTTATATCGAAGGACCAAACCTGATTCGTTGTTAGCACAAATGTGCAGGAGGCGAAGGATGCCAAATGAAAACAGTGATGATGTTCGCCTGATCGTAAAAATCGCGCAGCTTTATTACGAACAGGAAATGACGCAGGCGCAAATTGCCCGTGAATTGAGCATTTACCGCACCACCATCAGCCGCCTGCTGAAACGCGGTCGCCAGCAGGGCATCGTCACCATTGCCATTAATTACGACTACAACGAAAACCTGTGGCGTGAGCAACAACTCAAAGAGAAATATGGCCTGAAAGAAGCCGTGGTGGTCGCATGCGACAGCGAACAGGAGGAGGTACAACTCGATCTGATGGGCATCTGCGGCGCGCAGTTACTGGAGCGTTTGCTGGAACCTGGCGACATTGTCGGTTTTTCCTGGGGGCGCGCTGTACGGGCGCTAGTGGAGAGGTTATCCCCGGCCAGCCAGTCACGCCAGCTTATCTGCGTGCCTGTTGTCGGCGGCCCTTCCGGCAAGCTGGAAAGCCGCTATCACGTCAACACGCTGACCTACAGCGCTGCCGCAAGATTGAAAGGGGAATCGCACCTCGCCGACTTTCCGGCGCTGCTGGACAATGCCTTGATCCGTAACGGCATTATGCAATCTCAGCACTTTAGAACCATCTCGGCTTACTGGGACAATCTCGATATTGCGGTGGTGGGCATCGGTTCCCTGGCTATCCGTAACGGCGCGAACTGGCACGCGTTTTACGCCAGCGAAGAGAGCGACGATCTGTACGCCCGCCAGGTAGCTGGTGATATCTGTTCGCGCTTTTATGACATCCACGGTGCGACGGTAGAAACCCGGATGAGTGAAAAAACACTCTCTATTGAAACGCATCAATTGAAGAAGGCGCGTTATGTCATCGGCATTGCAATGGGTGAAGAGAAATATAACGGAATTGTAGGCGCATTGAAGGGAGAACATATTAACTGTTTAGTGACTAACCAAGAAACAGCCGATTTATTACTGAAGTAATTCAGGTTATTACGCTTTTACATAATTCATTTTATGGGGCTACTTTTGGCCAACATCAGGAGAAACATATGCAAAACTGGTTAAATCTGCAGGACAAAATCATTGTTGTTACGGGCGGTGCATCTGGAATCGGGCTCGCTATTGTCGACGAGTTATTAGCGCAAGGCGCGAAAGCACAAATGGTGGACATTCACCCTGGCGACGGAAAATATAATAACCACCCGAATTATCGCTTCTGGCAAACGGATATTTCCAGCGCGCAGGCTGTGAATCTGTCTATTAATGGCATGATTCAACACTTCGGGCATATTGACGGTCTGGTCAATAACGCCGGAATTAACTACCCGCGTCTGCTGGTCGATGAAAAAGCCCCGGATGGCAAGTATGAATTAAACGAAGCCGCCTTTGAAAAAATGGTCAACATCAACCAGAAAGGGGTGTTTTTAATGTCGCAAGCGGTAGCGCGCCAGATGGTGAAACAGCGTGGCGGCGTAATTGTGAATGTCTCCTCGGAAAGCGGGTTAGAAGGCTCAGAAGGCCAGAGTTGTTATGCCGCCACCAAAGCCGCGCTGAACAGCTTTACGCGCTCCTGGGCCAAAGAACTGGGTAAACATGGCATCCGCGTGGTGGGCGTCGCGCCGGGAATCCTCGAAAAGACCGGGCTACGCACGCCGGAGTATGAAGAAGCGCTGGCCTGGACCCGCAATATCACCGTTGAGCAGTTGCGTGAAGGCTACAGCAAAAACGCCATTCCGCTTGGGCGTTCCGGGCGGTTGTGCGAAGTCGCCGATTTTGTCTGCTACCTGCTGTCAGAACGCGCCAGCTACCTTACCGGCGTCACCACCAACATTGCCGGCGGTAAAACGCGCGGCTAGGGAGGCCCGATGGTTAACGCTCTTTTTTGTGCCCACGGCTCGCTGGCCTGCGCCATGCGGGATTCCGTACAGATGGTCTACGGCGATGTCAGCGTCGATGCGCTGGAGTTTGTCCCCGGCGAAAACACCCACGACATCATCGCCAAAATGGCATCGCGCATCAACGCCCACCCGGATGAAGCGTGGCTGATTGCGGTCGATTTGCAGTTTGGCAGCCCGTGGAACGCCGCCGCGACACTGGCCATGAGCAACGCAGGTATCCGCGTTATCAGCGGGCTCTCCTTGCCGATGGCGCTGGAACTGGTTGATAACCAAGACAATATGGACGTGGATGCACTCTGCGAACACCTGACGACCATCGCCCGGCAGGCCTGTGCTGTCTGGCAGGCCCCGCAAACAACCGAGGAGGATTTCTGATGAAGATTACCCTTGCACGCATCGATGACCGTTTGATCCACGGCCAGGTCACTACCGTCTGGTCAAAGGTGGCGAATGCGCAGCGGATCATTATCTGTAATGACGATGTCTTTAACGATGAGGTTCGCCGCACATTATTACGCCAGGCTGCCCCACCGGGAATCAAAGTGAATGTCGTCAATATCGAAAAGGCGGTGGCGGTTTACCACAACCCGCAATATAAAGATGAAACTGTCTTCTATTTATTTACCCGGCCGCAGGATGCACTGGCGATGGTTAAAAAAGGTGTACAGATAGAAACCTTAAATATTGGTGGCATGGCCTGGCAACCGGGTAAGAAACAATTAACCAAAGCCGTCTCGTTAAACCAATCCGATATTAATGCATTTCGTGAGCTGGATAAGCTAGGTATTCATCTTGATTTACGCGTCGTGGCTTCCGACCCGTCGATGAATATTCTCGAAAAAATTGAAGAGTTGTCGATAGCTGAATAAATAAAAGCACCCGTTTATTTATGCCTTTACTGGCAGGGATAACGACACCCAAAGGACATCAATTATGGAAATAAGTACCCTACAAATCATAGCGATATTTCTTTTTTCTTGTATTGCAGGCATCGGCAGCGTGCTGGATGAATTCCAGACTCACCGCCCGCTGATTGCCTGTACGGTTATCGGTTTTATCCTGGGCGATCTCAAAACCGGGATTATTCTCGGCGGTACGCTGGAACTGATCGCCCTCGGCTGGATGAACGTGGGCGCAGCACAGTCACCGGATTCAGCGCTCGCCAGTATTATCTCCGCCATTCTGGTGATTGTCGGGCAACAGAGCATCGCCACCGGTATTGCCATCGCCCTGCCGGTGGCCGCCGCAGGCCAGGTGCTGACGGTGTTTGCCCGCACCATCACCGTGGTGTTCCAGCACGCTGCGGATAAAGCCGCAGAAGAGGCGCGCTTTCGCACGATCGATCTGCTCCACATTTCAGCTTTAGGCGTTCAGGCGCTGCGTGTGGCAATCCCGGCATTGATCGTTTCGTTGTTCGTCAGCGCCGACATGGTCAGCACTATGTTGAACGCTATCCCGGAATTCGTCACCCGCGGTCTGCAAATCGCTGGCGGTTTTATCGTGGTAGTCGGTTATGCCATGGTGCTTCGCATGATGGGCGTGAAATACCTGATGCCCTTCTTCTTCCTCGGCTTTATTGCCGGTGGCTATCTCGACTTCAGTCTACTGGCCTTCGGTGGCGTCGGCGTGATCATCGCCCTGCTCTACATCCAGCTTAATCCGCAGTGGCGCGATACCAGGCAGCAAACCTCCGCGGCCCACGCCCCTACCTCTCTTGACCAGCTTGACGATTAAAGGAGCCCATCATGGCAGAGAAAAAACTGACCAAATCCGACCTGTTTAGCATGTTTGTCCGCTCCAATCTGCAACAGGCCTCGTTCAACTTCGAACGCATACACGGGCTGGGCTTTTGTTACGACATGATCCCCGCCATCAAACGGCTGTACCCGTTAAAAGAGGATCAAGTTGCGGCGCTGAAACGGCACCTGGTGTTCTTTAACACCACACCCGCGGTTTGTGGCCCAGTGATTGGCGTGACCGCCGCGATGGAAGAAGCGCGCGCCAACGGTGCGGAAATCGATGATGGCGCCATCAACGGCATCAAAGTGGGGCTAATGGGGCCGCTGGCAGGCGTCGGCGATCCGCTGGTCTGGGGCACGCTGCGACCGATCACCGCCGCGCTCGGCGCGTCTTTGGCCCTGTCGGGCAATCTTCTTGGTCCGCTGTTGTTCTTCATTATTTTCAATGCCATACGCCTGGCGCTGAAGTGGTACGGCCTGCATTACGGTTTTCGTAAGGGAGTACGCATTGTCAGCGATATGGGTGGCAACCTACTGCAAAAACTGACCGAGGGAGCGTCGATTCTCGGCCTGTTTGTGATGGGGGTACTGGTGACCAAATGGACCCACATCAGCGTGCCCTGGGTGGTCTCTCAAACCCCTGGGGCCGATGGCGGCACGGTAACCATGACGGTGCAGGACATTCTTGATCAGCTTTGCCCTGGCTTGCTGGCACTGGGGCTAACGCTACTGATGGTGCATCTGCTGAATAAAAAAGTGAACCCGGTATGGCTGATCTTCGCCCTTTTTGGCCTGGGCATTATCGGTAGTGAACTGGGCTTCCTCTCCTGATCCCTCGCCCCGTCAGCACGGGCGGGGCAACTGTCAACCTGTGAGGTATTGAGTATGCAAACCACCGCTTTACGACTGTATGGAAAACGCGATCTGCGCCTGGAAACCTTTGAACTCCCGGAGATGCAGGATGATGAAATTCTGGCAACGGTTGTCACAGACAGCCTGTGCCTCTCCTCCTGGAAGGAGGCGAATCAGGGGGAAGATCATAAGAAGGTGCCCAATGACGTGGCGATGAACCCGATCATCATCGGTCATGAATTTTGCGGCGATATCATTGCTGTCGGAAAAAAGTGGCAGCACAAGTTTCAGCCCGGCCAGCGCTATGTCATCCAGGCTAATCTGCAACTGCCGGATCGCCCGGACTGCCCCGGTTACTCCTTTCCCTGGGTGGGCGGAGGCGCAACGCATGTGCTGATCCCTAATGAAGTTATGGAACAGGACTGCCTGCTGAGCTATGACGGGGAAACGTACTTTGAGGGGTCACTGGTTGAGCCGCTCTCCTGTGTCATTGGCGCGTTTAACGCCAACTATCATCTCCAGGAGGGAACGTACCGTCATCAGATGGGCATCCGCCCGCAGGGGCGCACGTTAATTCTTGGTGGCACCGGGCCAATGGGGTTACTGGCTATTGATTACGCTCTGCATGGTCCGGTGAATCCGTCATTACTGGTGGTCACCGACATCAATGAAGACAAATTGCAATATGCCCGCCAGCATTACCCTTCTGAAGGGCAAACGCAGACTTACTATCTTCATGTACAGAATGCCAGCCAGGACGCCTTAATGGCGCTGAGCGAGGGGCATGGCTTTGACGATATCTTTGTTTTTGTCGCCGACGACCAACTGGTGACAATGGCTTCCGCACTGCTTGCGCCCGATGGTTGCATGAACTTTTTTGCCGGTCCGCAGGATAAGCAGTTCAGTGCAGCCGTTAACTTTTACGATGTACACTACGCTTTCACGCACTATGTCGGTACGTCCGGCGGCAACACCGACGACATGCGCGCGGCGGTCAAACTTATCGAAGAGAAGCGAGTCCAGCCAGCAAAAGTGGTGACGCATATTCTGGGGCTGGATGCCGCAGCGGAAACCACGCTAAGGCTGCCGGAGGTGGGAGGGGGTAAAAAGCTGGTTTATACCGGGAAAAAAATGCCGTTGACCGCACTAACCGGGTTCGGCGATCCGCAGCTTCAGCAGATTCTGCAACGCCATCAGGGACTCTGGTCCGGCGAAGCCGAGCACTATTTATTATCGACACCCACGGCATAAGCACGCATAACACAAAGTCTGTCTGTACAAACCGAACCTGTAAGTCTACCTTACAGGTTTTTAAAGACTGACAGACAACCACACATGAAGCGCGCTTTTTTGATTTTCACCACAGCATTTCTTATTAACACCAGCTATGCCGCAGAAACCCTGCCGAAAGATGTCCAGACTTTTCGCGACCTTGCCGAACAGTGCGAGCATTTTGCCGGAGAGCAAGACGCCGATCTTGATGAGCAACGACAAAAAGAGCTGGACGCCAAACTGGAAGCCACCTGCGGCAAAGCCGCCGGGCAGCTCAAAACATTACGGGAGAAGTACAAGAATGACGCAGCATCAATGAAAGTCATTAATGCCTACGATTTCTGACACGACGTCTTCTCTGTGTGAAAGGGAGTACTTGCTCCCTTTCACAGAAATAACAGGGAATAAAATCAGAACAGCATCGTCAATGCTCTGCAAGTCATTCTGTTTACGCCACCGGCTGGCACACACCGCCCTGGTTTATCGCGCCATATCTGATCATTTTCAACTCGTTCGTCTCTTCATGCGGCACTAACGTGATATCGGGCATGACGATGCCATCGGTACTGCAAAAACAGGCATTCCAGTTTTGATAAATATGAATAAGTTCCGCCATGCTTTTTAAACTTAGCTTGCGCAGAATGGCGTTCTTATAATTACTCACGACTTTACGATCAAGATTAAGCGCCTCCATAATATAGCTATTCGGACGGCCATCCAGAATCATCGTCATGATATTGTACTCCACCACGCTCAGATGCACTTTGCGAATACGCTCCTCCTGCTCTTTACTCTTAAGGAAAGCTATTATTTTACGTACTTCATAATCCATAAATCTCATAGGGGAACACTTATCCAGCTTGATAAATTTTGTACAGATAAAGGTATGGAAATTTTTCTGTTCCGCAAGGATCTTTAGATAAAGTGAATATCGAATCATTCTCACCGGCTTGAATTAGTAGAAATCGTTACCTTTAAATTTAAAAAAGGCACGCTACCGCCCATGCCATACGCCAAAGAGTGATTCGACAGGCACTTTTAAAAACCAAAAAAATTATCAGCATTAAAATAACAACGACAAAATAAGCACAAAGAATGCGCATGCATTGTGTGTTATCGATATAACTGATTGATCTTATTGAGACTAAAAATCGTGAAAGAAAAGGCTAATTACTTTCTCCTTAAACAAAAACAAGCGGCTAAAGAGAAATAATTAATAAAAAATTAGATAGGGTCATTTAAAAAGGCAAGTTTACCTTAAAAGAATTCGGACTTTTCATCTGCACGCCTGGGAAAAAATACAGCAAAAGAATAAAATCATGCACTTAAAGAAAACTTTCAAATTGCACATTCACATTTTGTCAGGAAATGATTTTTTGGGTGTTTCTGAATATCGTGTCGTTTTAAAAAAATACAGATGTTAAAATATAAAAATAACAACCACCTGCCATTCTGCTTTACAACATCGTTAACGCAGTAAGGTATGTTTACCCGTACAATAATATTTAGCAACGTTAATCTTTTTATTAGCGCAGGAAAATAATCCTTTTACTCACATGAAAGATTGCAGCTTAGGCAAAGACCTTATACAGTCACAGGTATGTCTTTATTATCATACAATTACTGTTTTTATTTGCCGGGGACACTATGCCTTACATGACTTTTAATGCCGTAGCCGCAGGATGCAGGAGGGGAGGTTAATGACATTATCCTCTCCGCTACTGCGCAACTGGCTGCGGTTGCTTGTCATATCAATACCGTTGGTGGCGCTGATGGAGCTGATCCATCTGCCTGCGGCGCTACTCTTAGGCCCCATGTTCGCTGGCATTTTTCTCGCCATCACCAACCATCCGCTTACCATCAGTAAAAAATGCTTTAGCGCGGCGCAAGCGGTGGTTGGCGCGATGATAGCTCATGCCATCCCACCGTCGGTTTTTGGTCGTATCGCAGCCGACTGGCCGTTGTTTATCAGTTGTATTGTGGCGGTGATTTTCGCCAGTGCAATCCTTGGCTGGATCATGGCGAAACTACAGGTCTTCCCTGGCTCTACCGCCATCTGGGGATCATCGCCGGGTGCAGCGGCAGCAATGACCATTATGGCAGAGAGCTTCGGCGCAGATGTGCGGCTGGTGGCCTTTATGCAGTACCTGCGGGTGATGATTGTGGCGCTGGTGGCAGTGCTGGTTACCCGCATGTGGATGGGAACCGATAACCCGGACCACGCCGTGGCGACGTTTACGTTGTTTGGCCCGCTGCGCGGGTTGGCCTTTGCCGGGACGTTACTGGTGATTGCCACAGGCTACCTGATTGCCCGTAAGGTGAAAATGCCCTCCGGGCCGATGCTGATCACGCTGGTATTAGGAACGATTGTTGAAGATACCGGTTTGCTGCGCCTTGAACTGCCGCCGTGGTTGCTGGCGCTTTCTTACGCCATTATCGGTTGGAGCATCGGCCTGCGCTTTACGCGGGAGATTGTCGGCTATGCCGCCCGCGCATTACCGCGCGTGCTGCTGTCGGTCATGACGCTGGTTGCCGTGTGTTGCGGTTTCGCCTTTTTACTGGTGCGCTTCGCGGGTATCGATCCGCTGACCGCTTACCTGGCCACCAGCCCCGGTGGAGCGGATACAGTGGCGATTATTGCCTCATCAAGCCATGTGGATATTTCGTTTGTGATGGCCATGCAGACCGGGCGCTTTATTCTGGTGCTGATCACCGGGCCTGCGATCTCACGTTTTGTCGCAAAACGGCTGGGGACATAGAAAAGTTAATGCATCGTCCAGTCCTGCAAACGTAGACCTGGAATTCGGACAAACTCGCGGGTGTTGTTGGTCACGAGAATTAATCCCAAGGAACGGGCATGAGCACCAATCATGGCATCATAAGGCCCGATGGGTGCCCCTTCTCTTGCCAGCTCCGCCCTGAGTTGACCAGTATGCACTGACGCATCGATACCATAAGGCAGCACCTCCAGCCTGGCGGTAAACCCTTCAACGACACGCAAGTTTTTTTCAGGCGCGGCCGATTTCTCTGCACCATAAATTAGCTCCATCAATGTGATAGAGCTGATACACATCTGTCCGTCACGCTGATTGAAAGCCCGGCGGACAGTTTCGGGTTTATTTTTTATAGTGAAAATACAAATGTTTGTATCAAGCATAAATTTGAGCATCAAAAATCTTCCCTGTCCTGATCCCCTGGTTGCTCACGCGCGGTCATAAAATCAGCAGACGCATTCTCCCCATCAAACCAGCTATCCCAGCTTTCTCCTGATGGAGTGATAATTCGTGTGCGCCCCACAGCAATAATATCAACGTGCCTGACGTCTTCTGGCAGAGCCACGGCTTTTGGCAAACGTACAGCCTGACTGCGATTGCTTTTAAAGAGTGTCGTTTTCTCCATCCGTCTCTCCACTGATGAAATTTCATACTGACAAGCATAAGTGAGTGGCGGGATATGTCAATGGGATATACAAAAACACCGCTTTACGATTAGGGCGAGAATCAGGCCAGCCGCAGCGTCTCAATCACTTCCGCCACCTGCCGTTGGGCGTCGCCCGTCAGCGTGCGCAGAGGCGCGGGCAGGCACGGCGCAGCGACTGCACCGAGCAATTCCGCAGCAGTGGCGATCACCCGCAGGCTACCGCCGTAACGCCGGAACAGATCCCACAGCGGAGCCAGCGCAGCAGAGTGCTCGCGCGCTTGCGCCGTATCCCCGGCAAGCGCGGCGCGAGCGATCGTCAGTGCCGCTTCGGGGAACAGTCCTCCCATGACCGAATACCAGATGCTGCATCCGGCGTTGAGTCCGTCTACCGCAATCGCATCACCGCTGATGCCCAGCGTGACTGTTTCCGGGATCTGCGACCGCAGGCTGGCAATGCGTTCCAACGCAGACACCGGCGGAATTTTGATAGAGCCAATATTGGGCAACTGTGCAATGCGCGCCAGTAAGCCATCGCTAAAAGTAAAGTGCGTAGCGCCGGGGTTGTCGTACACACACAGCGGCACGGAGAGCTCGCGAGTCACCGCTGCATACAAGTCGAACACCTCATCTTCCGTTAGCGTGTGATAAGAAACCGGCGCCAGCAGCAGTGCGCTTACGCCCGCTTTCTGTGCATCCTCCGCCAGCCACAACACATCGCGGGTGCGGAGCGCGCCGATGCCAGCTATCACCGGCACTGCGCCGGAGTGCTCCGTCGCCAGGCGCAACGCGGTGGCCCGTTCGTTGCGGCTGAAATAGGGGTAGCATCCGGTCGATCCCAGCGCGCCAATCGAATCCACACCGGCAGTACGCAGCCGTTCAATCAGCCGCACATAGGCCGCTTCGTCCAGCTTGTCATCCACCAGCGGCGTCAGCGGAAAGGCACTCAATCCTGTGAAATCCATTCTGTTGTCCTCTTCAGATATCAAACCCGAGCAGCGACATTTGGCTCCTGCAGCCCGGCATCATACGTTGCAACCCGGCAATCAGTTCGTCGCCCGCTTCACATAACGCCGCCTTCGGCATCTCCGGCAGACTTTCAAAAATAAACCACATCCGATGATCGGTGGCGCTTAAGCGGGTGCGCACGCCCTGACGCCAGTTCCAGCGGCGGCACGTCACGCCCACATCATCACGCCAGATCACCTCGCCCGGTTCGGGAGACTCCTGCGCCAGTTGTCCCTCTTTCATGATGTCGAACAGCTCACTACCGTCTGCAATGGTCAGGTGCGGCGCACCCACATAGGCGGCAATATTCTCGCCACCCACCGGAATAGCGTAGCGCAGGCTAATGGCGTTATAGAGATCCACCACCGGATCAATTGCTGGTACCACGCCATCCCGCTGGACACGTTTACGCAGCGCCAGCGCCGAGTTGGGCGTACGCTTTGGCTTCGCGCCGAACTGTTTAAACACCGTGTCCCATGCGGCGAGGTGCGCATCTGCCCAGGCGGGGCCACCTGCCGCAACTGAAGCGCACGCACCGAGCAGCGCGTCTTCGCCCACCTGCGGGTTGAGCAGAGTGGTGGCATCCACCATCACGCTGAGCGCACGAAAACCCGGCGCGATGGTTGCAAGGCGGGCATCGATTGACGGCTGAACGGAAAGCATCGGATAATCCTTTTTAGTGACCAATTTATTTCATACTATCGACCGATGACCAAAAAAGTCAATAAATCGACCGACTCCGGTGCAGACATTCAGCGCGTCAGTGAAGCGGTAGCAGCGCGTATTAAAGCGTTTCGCAAACAACAAAAACTCTCGCTGGATGAGCTGTCCCGCCGGGCGGGCGTCAGTAAAGGCATGTTGGTGGAAATCGAGAAATGCCTTGCCAACCCCAGTATCGCCCTGTTGTGTAAAATCTCGGCGGCGATGGGCGTCTCGGTGGCCGACATTGTGGATGTCGCCAGTAAACCGACCGCACATCTGATCACACCGGAGGAGATACCGGTACTGTGGCGTGGTGAAAAAGGCGGTTCAGCCCGTTTGCTGGCAGGCGCCAGTGGCCCGGATATGCTGGAAATGTGGCGCTGGGAAATGTTTCCCGGTGAGCGTTTTACCTCCCCCGGGCATCCGTCCGGCACGGTGGAGCTGTTACATGTGGAAAGCGGCGCTCTCGCTATTCAGGTGGATCAAACTGCGCTGCTTATTGCAGAAGGCTGCTCGGCGGTCGCGCAAACCGATGTGCCGCACCATTATGCCAATGACACCACACAACCGGTCATTTTCACCATGACGGTCAGCGAACGCCATTCATGAACCCTGTTCATAACCCCATTATGATTTGGTGGGGTTATCATTTTCGCCCGCCTGCTTAAGATAGCGTTCCGCCTTTGTCGGCGCCCTTCCATCGCTACTTTTATCAGGATTTTATGGCAGGTTTTCGCGACAGCGCGCCGTGGATCACGCGGTGATGGTGCTGCGTCGCTATTGATGAGTTGCACTCATACAGCCATGCCGATTTTCGTCAATAGTCGCCACGGCTTGCGGGTTTTATGATCGTCTCATTACTTTCCCACCAGACGCATAATCCACACGCTACGCTATACAGACGTGCCCATACACAGGAGAACAACATGAAAATCATCCGTAATGCCTCCGTTCCTTCGGCGCAGGGTCCACAAGAGTATTTCACCGGTCGCGTACGCATTGACGCCCCCTTTAAAGCCGAGGCCCCTGCCCGCGTGGGCGGCGCAACGGTAACATTTGAACCCGGCGCTCGCACGGCATGGCATACCCATCCACTGGGCCAGACGCTGATCGTGATTCAGGGTAAAGGCTGGATCCAGTGCGAAGGCGAAGCCGTGCAGGAGATGAATCAGGGCGATATTGTCTGGATCCCGGAAGAGGTGAAACACTGGCATGGCGCGACGGCCGAAAGCGCAATGACGCATATCGCCATTGCCGAATCGTTAAACGGCAGCCCGGTCACCTGGCTGGAGCAGGTGACCGATGAGCAGTATCGAGGGCAATAAAGGCCGCCTGGCTGTTTCCGGCGTAGACTACCTCTGCGCCATCAGCATCACACCGTGGGTATAACGGGTATGCAAATCCTGCTCAAATTGCTCACGTAGCGACTGCGGCGACAGGATGCCGATGTCCGGTAGCCAGTAACGCAACCAGCGAAAGAGCGTATGGGGATCGCTGATGGCGGTTGAAAGCGTCAGGCTACCATCGTCATGCTGTTCCAGAATGCGCTGCGAAGGAAAGAGGGAACGGCGGGTAACGTATTCCGCTACCTGAGCAGAAACCCGCAATTGCGTCTCCACCCTTGAACCGAAACGGATCCCCACGCCGCTATCCAGTTCGGCCAGCACATCCGCATGCGGTGTAAAATGCCGCACCGTTTCTTTAAGGCCTTCAATTTTCGCCAGTTCAAACGCCTTCAGACGCCCTTGTTCAACGGCGGCCAGATACCACAAGCCGTACTGGTTGATCAGCCGGTAAGGTTTTGCCTGGCGGGCTTTGTCCCGATAGTGATAGTCCACTTCACAATGTACGGTAATCGCCCGATTGAGTAGGTTGATGCGATCTTCAATCAGTCGGTTTTCCCGGCTACTGGCGGCATGAAAGGCAATGTTGTCACGATTTTTCATGCTGTTACGTAGCGACTGGCCGTCATTACGAGGGAAAAGATGTGCCACACCGGCAAAATCGGCGAACTCCGCCAGGTGACCGGTATGCAGAGAAGGCAGAAGATGTGAGCTGAGCTTGTAGCGCCCGGGAGCAACCTGATCGAGGATATGCCCCAGTCTGGCAAGATCCCGATAAGCAGTGCGCTCCGTGATGCCGAACTTATCGCAAAGCCACGCTTTATCAATAGTTCGCCCCTGGTAAAGCGCACCGAAAATTTCACAGAGCCGCTCAATGAGCGGGTCATGTTTTCTGTCGTGACTTTCTTTCATGTTCCCCTGGTTCCGGAGTCAAAAGTCTCAGAAGACGTTAAACGAATACGGCCTGACCATGGCGGCATAGCCCTGTTTTATAGGTAAAAAAGTGTTTGTTCTTAGGGGTTAACGGCAGAAAGCTAAAAAACTAAAATGAAATTTCCGCAGACAGCAGCAGATTCATACAACCCCTTTATTTCACTGAGGAGAAGATAACCTATTGTCCTGACAGGGAATGTCAGTGAAGCCTGTTGCGCGTGTGGAGTTCGATGGTTCGCGGCAGGTCGATAACCCTGCCGTGTTACTACAGATGGAAATCTACGGTGCACTGCCGCATGCAGCGTATGGCATGCGGCAGGCTTCAGAGAGGGAAAAAGCGCTACCGATCTGCTGCTACGATATTTACCTTATTGGCGGCTATCACAAACGGCAGATAAATCAGTGTAGAAACCGCCAGACACAGCAGACCGACAAACAGCGCCAGCCAGTTTCCTCCGGTTCCCAGGAACGCAATGAGTGGGCCGGGCGTTGTCCACGGCACGGCATACGCGATAGGCGGAATCAGCTCCATGGTGATAAAGACATAGCCAATCAGCGAGTTAACAAACGGAGTCAGCACAAACGGAATAACCAGAATCGGATTCAGAACAATAGGCAGCCCGAAAATAACCGGTTCGTTGATATTGAATAGGCCCGGAACAAAGGCCATTTTCGCCATTTCACGGTAATCTTTACGCCGCGAAGCGATAAAGATCGCCAGCAAGAGCCCCAATGTCATTCCCGAGCCACCGTAGTTAGCGAAAGCATCGTTAATACCGCCCCAGGTAATCGGGTAGGGCGCACCCCAAGTGGTACCATGCGACGCGGTATACGACAGGTTTTCCAGGTTAGCTTCTGTGAAAATGGCCTCACGAATCGCCGCCACAGTATTCGGCCCGTGGATGCCCAGCACCCACAAAAAGTTTGCGACCAAGCCGAGGATCAACACAGCGAAAATATTCGTGCCCATATCTTTTAACGGCGATTGGATCAGGGTGTAGACCAGATCATTCAAGCCATCCGGCGAGATTTTCGCCAGCAGATAGTTGATAACGGAAAACAGGATCATCACAAAGAAGATAGGCAACAGCACCTTAAAAGAGCGGGAGACCGCGGGCGGCACTGCAGCAGGCATCGTAATGGTTACTTTAGGGTTGCGCGCCAGACGGCAGAACACTTCGCTGGCGATCAATGCAACAATAATAGCGACAAATAACCCCTGCGGCCCAAGGTATTGGGTGGTGAGATACGCCTGCCCGTCAATGACGGTGTAAGGCGTGTAAACAACAAAAAACGCACCAATCGACGTTAATCCGCACAGGAGATCGTCTTGTTGATAGTTAATGGCAATATTGCGCGCCACCAGAAAGGTAATTAAAACCGCCATAATATTGACCGAGCCATTCATGACGGGTGTGAATATTGCCTGCGCCGCGGCCAGATTGGGGAAAAGCGCATCCAGATGCAAAATACTGGCGATAAAACCATCAGGTGAGAGAATCGCAAAATTAATAAGAATAATCAGCGAACTGGCCATCACAATCGGGAAGGACAATATAAATGCATCCCGCACTGCCGAAATATGGATCTGTGAGTTTAATTTAACCGCAATAGGAACGAGAATTTTCTCCATACCTCGTTCAAAAGACTCCATGAAACTCATGATGATTCCTTTTAATCTTGTTACCGTTTTAATTAACAATGCACACAGGGATTCAGTGTGCGGAAAAAATTCCACACACAAAGAAGGAATAATTATCCGAAAAGGAATTATTCAGCCAGACAAACCAGCGCACTGTCTAAAACGGCTTTGCCATCCATCTGCCCGTAAGCTTTCATATCAATCACGGCGACAGGGACCCGACCCTGTACAACCTCCTCTAATTCTTTTTTCTGGAAACGCACCTGGGGTCCCAACAATACAATATCCACCTCATTTTTCTTCAACGTCTCTTTGGCTTCCGATATGGCTAATGCATTAATGGTTACCTTAATATTTACCGTATCCGCATACTCTTTCATGCGTTTCACCAACATACTTGTCGACATCCCTGCAGCGCATACCAATAATATGTTTTTCATATGAATCGTCCCTTACTATATTGATAAACATTCACTTATCGTTATTTTACCAGGTGTTTATAGCTTTATCTCTCAGCGCGATCACAATAAGCACTGCAACGAAATGTAAAACCATACAATAATAACGTGATAATGTAAGTTGAACCTGTAATTAATACTCTTCAGTAAGAAAAAAGGAAGACGTGTAATTATTCCACCTGCACGCCGTTATTTTTTCCGGATAGTCGATGCATCCATATAAGCACAATGATCATACCGCCAGGATAGAGTGCAACAGTCAATAAGCCTATATGTAACGATGAATACTCCATGATCAGCCCAACCAGCCACGGCACAAGACTACAGCCCGCATTACCAAAAGCCGTCAGTACACCGAACATGGTCGCACCGCCTCGCGGATAGGCATCCGCAGACATCGCCAGCATAGTTGGCCAAAGACAGCTTCCTGAAAATCCAGCCAGAATACAGGCAGCAATGGCAATCGTTGGGCTGGGAGGAAAACCGATCACAACAAACAGCGCCACGGTCACAGCGCAGCAGCCCAACATTAACACCTCGGGAGAGATACGCTGCTGCACCATAGCCGCCGCCATTCTCCCCAGCGCCATCGCCACAGAAAAGCCAGCCAGTGCAAACCCGCCGATCTCCTTCGACAATCCCAATCCCCGCTCAGCGTAAGTCGGCAACCATTGCGACAGCCCCGTTTCTGTGGCGCCGCCTAAAAAGATAGCGATCAGGCAAGCGACGAAATAAGGACGTTTTATCAAGCTCGTCAGCGCTTCTCTTGGTGCCGATTCCTGCACCAGGGGAGGGAAAGTAAGCCGCAGGAACAACAGTGCTGTCCCCAATGGTGCAATCATGACCCCCAACGCAACCATGCGCCATGAAATCCCCCATTTCAGCGCAAAGCTGGCGATCAGTACTGCACCTACCGCACCAAGACAAAAATAGGAGTGTAGCCAGTTCATAGCCGCACTGCGTCTGGCAGGCTGTAACGCCACGACAATCGGGCTGAGCAGCATATCCAGCATGCCTGCTCCCCACCCCATCAGCGCGACAGCGAACAACAGGAAAGTGTAGGTGGGTGCCATCGCCACAAAGCCTAACCCAAGCGCCATGACCAGCAGTCCAAATAAAATAAACCGCTGAGCATTGCCCCGATCAGCCAGCGGCCCGGTCACCAGGATAGCGGTGATAAAACTGAGAAACATGACTGCCGGAATACGCCCCAATTGCTCACCGGTCAGCCCGGAATCACTGTCAAAGGCGTCGCTGAATGTGGTCAGATAGACGGGCAAGAAGTTGAGTGCAATGGCCAGGCATATCATGGCGGCATAGCAGGCGCAGAGAGACAGACGCTGCTGATGAGGTGAAATCGTCATTGGGTATCCCTGTCAGAAACGGTCAGCATTATGCGCCTGCCACTGACATTCCATGAGTTCAATCTCAGAGAAGCGGGCAGCAAAAGAAGAGTCTCCGGGGCTACTGGCAAAAAAACCAAACTGCACACGCGCCTCAGCGTGAGATAAATGGAACATGCGCATCATGTGAAAGTCTCTGCCATTCAGTGAGTTTTCCAGTAGAAAATCACTCTCCCTGCGGCTCAACCGGTAATACATGGTCTGCCGATGCCGATCAAAGTTAGACATCGACCAATCCGAAAATCCCTGATTAGTCACCACCGAAAACAACTGCTGGTAACCATTGTTTTGATATTCAATACCGCTTTTCATCCAGTGGTCTTCATCCTGGTAAATGAACAGACCGCACTGATCAAAATAAATAGAAGAATTAAACGACACCCTGGCTTTCAGAGTCCAGAATCGCTCCTCGCGGCTAATAACTGCAGCAGGGGCATTATCATACTCAAGCCCATAATACGTCCCGCGCCAAAAATCAGTATCGGGAGAGGTGTAAAGAATAATATCATCCTCATCAAGGACAAGGTATTCATTGACATTAAGCCAGATTAGCTCAGAAGCTTTGAATTTTTCCATTTTATTTTTCAGCCATCCATGAGTGATATTAATATGTCTGGGCAGACATACGTTTAAAATGTAGAAGATTATAATTAGACCGGGCATCAAAATGGTGCAGTGAAAATACTTTGGTATGATTTATGTCCTTGTATCCTTCGCCATCTGCAAGAGTAGTCGTTGTTGCGCCACCAATAATAATTGGCAACTGCATTAAAATAATATCATCCACCACATCAAGATCAAACATCTGCCAGTTTAAATAACCACCACCTTCCACCATAATATGTTCTATTCCACGTTGTTGAAGGAGCGAAAAAAGAAAATTAAAATCTACCCGATCGACTCCCGCAAAAAGGACCTCTTTACCATGTTCGCGTATTCGTTGAATCATCGCGTGACCACGAGCCCGTTCTGTTGTAACAATGAGAGATTCCTCCGGCGAGCACAACACTCTGGCCGAATCGGGAAAATCCAGCGATGAGGTAGGAATAATGCGTAATGGATTATTGCCGCCATAACGATTGGTTAATTGCGGATCATCCGTCACAATGGTATTTCGCCCTACCATAATGGCATCGACCTTCCCGCGGAATTGATGAATAAATTGTATATCTTCATCGTTAAGCAGCTGGAATAATCCTTTACTGGATCCACCATGGCCGAGAGTTAATTTACCATCAATAGAAATCTGACTAAAAATAGTAATTTTCATAATATCTCAACTTATCTTAGTTTAAATAAAAAGAATTCTTACAGATATTTCGCATTCGGTGTAAAGACACATTTCATAATATTGGAGAAAGGATCGTTGAGCAGATGGTCGAAAGCCTCTGCACATTCGTCAAGGGTATAACGATGCGTTACCAGTTCGCCCAGCGCGGGAATCATACTGGCCATCTGTAATGCACGCGGGAAATGTTGATTATATTCCCCCGCGCCAATCAAACGGATGGCATTAACCAGAACGTATTTTACCGGCAATGTATAAGTGTAATTTCCGTCAAACCCGAAAAGAACAACTCTGCCACCCCGACGAACCGTGCTCATAGCAACATCGAGTTGATTCCCTACCGTGTCGATAACAGCATCTACCGGGGTTTGCTGTAGCCTGGATCTGAGTTCATCCGCATGCAGGACATCCAGCCCAAGCGATCGCCCGAATTGAATACGGTTTGGGTTCAGATCCGTCGCCAGTGTCTTTACACCCATCACCCGGAGCAGCAACTGAGCCACCAGACTCATCGGCCCCGATCCCAGCACTAACACCCGCTCTCCCGCCTGAATCTCAGCATGGTCAATATTGTTTAAAATACAGGCGACAGGTTCAATGAGTACCGCGGTTTCCCAGCTCATCGCATCCGGTAGCGGATAAACAAATGGCATCCGGGTGATAAATCGTTCCACAAACATGCCGTGTTTATTCACACCGACAATATCCAATCCTCCATTGTGGCCACCAGTGCAGAGATGTGTGCGCCCAGCGCGACAGGCTGCGCAGCGCCCACAATATTCATTCGGATCGATAACGACTCGCATACCGGGTTGCAGGCCCGTCACCGCATTGCCGACATTAACAACCACACCAACAGCTTCATGCCCGCGAATAATACCCGGTAAACCTTCCTCTCGCCCTGCTAACACTGCCAAATCAGTTCCGCAAATACCAGAAAGTACAATATCAATCTCAACACCATCTTCCGGTAATAGGGGGGAATACTGATAGGTTATGAGCCCTAACGTTTTTTTATCAATTAAAGAAATGGCTTTCATAAATACAATCCATTTATAAAGAATATTCCATATATAAAACCCGCTTCGCCAATAGATATAGCGACTACTTCTGTATTCATTTGAGAGCAAAATCACAATATTTTGTTATAAAAATACCCTTAACTAATATTCACAATCTTAAAAAAACCTAATACTTGAATTTATATGAAAGTGAAAACAAGTCTATCTTCTTGTTTTCACTATAATCACATAAATACAAAACAGAATTACAGCAATGAAAAAATGACAACCATAAATAAGAACATGACACATCATAAAATAATAAATTAGAGAGCAACGGGTTAGGCTAATATTCTAGAGAGGGAATAAATCGGCGGGAATAAAACACAATTCACAGAGGAGTACAACCGTCAGCAGAAAAAATAGGACACCCGTTGGGGGTATTATCAGCGATGAATATGCATGGCTTCTCTTTCACAATGGGCTTAATGCCCTCAGCCGTGTTCCTTTATGATGCGCTCACGGGGTTAGTAACCCGTGACGACGCACTCAATATGTTGTCTTAAACGCAGGGTGACTGTGCATCAGCGCGGTGATCGGCTGAAGGTGCTCGCGCAATGCGCTGTGCAGGTGGCGGATAGCCGGAGAAAACTGTTTACGGTGCGGGCAGATAAGGTTTAACGGTGCAGCCTCCCCCGGATGCTGCGGCAAAAGCACCTCCAGGCGGCCCGCCAGTACGTCATCGCTGAGATCGATCCACGATTTGTAAACAATCCCCAGCCCATCAATGGCCCAGCGCCGGGCAACGTCAGCGTCATCGCATAACATGCGGCTTTTAACGATAAGCTGGCGGCGCATGCCATTTTCCGGGAAGCTCCACTTGTCATACACCTGGCTATTCATCGTGAACAACAGACATGGGTGATTAACCACTTCGTCCAGCGTTTGCGGGCGGCCGTTGCGCGCCAGATAGGCCGGTGAGGCCGCCAGAACGCGGCGGTTATCTGCCGCCAGCGGCAACGCCACATAGCTGCTGTTATCCAGCACGCCGTAACGAATAGCAATATCGACCGGGTCACGGAATACATCACTAATGTGATCGGACAGCGAAAGACGCAAGGACACTTTTGGGTGCTGCTGGCAAAAACGGGTGATCAGCGGTAACAGTACATTGCGGCCAATGTCCGATGGCATCGCTACGCGCAGCTCGCCCTTGATCTCGTTATCGCCGCTGTGCAGGCTTTCCGCGCCGGCGTGCACCACTTCCAGCATCTCCTGGGCGTAGGGAAGATACTTTTCGCCTTCCGCCGTCAGCCGTAAGCTGCGTGTGGATCGCACAAACAAGCGCTTATCCAAATCCCGCTCCAGCCGGTGCACAGCCGCGCTCACCTGGCCCGGCAGCAAACCGGCTTCCCGTGCGGCATTTGAAAAACTTCCCAGTGCTGCTGAGCGGACAAACAGCGTGACATCTTCCAGCCGAATCATGATCTCTCCGGTGATAAAGGGGCGTACCCCGTCTGTTGTGCCAGAAAATAGCGCGCAGGCAAACTTCATTTTCACTCCAGGAGTGAAAGTGTTGTCCCTTTATAGCGATTTATCTCGTTATCTTTTGCGTTTATTCTCCAACAATCCCCTCAATCTACTTGTTATTTTTGCGCCAGGAGAAACAGGATGACCCTTGATGATGCTGTGATTGCCCGCCATACGGTGAAAGCGTTTGAACCCGGTAAAACGCTGCCGCAGGAAAAAATTGACACCTTACTTAACGTGCTGCGAAACAGCCCCTCGTCTGTGAATTCACAGCCGTGGCACTTTGTGGTCGCCTCCACGCCGGAAGGCCGCGAAGCGATAGCGAAATCCACCAGCGGTGCGTATGCCTATAACGAACCGAAAGTGCTGAATGCCTCTCATGTCATCGCCCTGTGCATGCGCAGCGATCTCGATGACCAGCACCTGCAAAACGTGCTGGCGCAGGAGCAAAAAGATGGCCGCTTTGTCGCTGAAGGCGCACAGGCCGGTCAGGACAAGAGCCGCCGCTCTTATGTGGATATGCACCGCTATGAGCAGCGCGATATTCCGCAATGGATGGAGAAACAGGTTTACCTGGCGCTGGGCGGCCTGCTGCTGAGCGCCGCGATGCTCGACATTGACGCCACGCCGATGGAAGGGTTTGATCAGCGCGCGCTGGACCTTGCACTGGGTCTGCGTGAGAAAGGGCTGACCAGCGTGGTACTGGTCTCGCTGGGCTTTCGCAGTGAAAAAGACTTTAACGCTGCACTGCCAAAATCCCGCTTACCGCGTGACGAGATCTTTACCTTTATCTAAGCCCGCCAGCCCGGTTCGCCGGGCTTTTTTATTCGCCTGGATTTTGAACCCTATCACATATCCCGTTTTTCCCTCGTCGGAGCGATTGTTTCATTAATGTAAAATCACTTCTGACATTCTGTTAATAATCGCACGGTTTTTAAGGTTTTATTGATCGCGAGCGGGATTTCCGTCGCAGTTTTTGTTTCACCATCAATTATTTGCATTTTTTATATAATCATCGCCGGATGATCCCCCGTTTTATTCCTCTCATAGTTGTTTCGTCAGCAGGTCGCATTTTTATTCCGTAACGTTGCCTGTCATTATTATTTTAACTGCTGGAAAACAATGTTATGAACTCTACAACTGAACAGGTTACGCTCAGGAAAATATCCTGGCGTATCGTACCCTTTGTGATGTTTGCTTATTTTATTGCATTCTTTGACCGCATAAATATAGGTTTCGCCGCGCTCACTATGAACCAGGACTTAGGATTTTCCTCCACGGTATTTGGTATTGGCGCGGGCATGTTTTTTATTGGCTATTTCTTAACAGATATTCCCTCAAACGTTATTTTGCAGAAAGTCGGGCCGCGTATCTGGCTGGCCCGTATTATGGTGAGCTGGGGTATTATTGCCGCCTGCATGATGTTTGTTGAAACCTCGACCGGTTTTTATGTTCTGCGCTTTTTATTAGGCGTCGCTGAGGCCGGGTTCTTCTCCGGTATTATTCTCTACTTAAGCACCTGGTTCCCGATTAAACGCCGTGCGCAGGTGATCGCGTTCTTTATGGCGGCCGCGCCGATTTCGTCGATGATTGGCTCGCCGCTGGCAGGCACCATTTTAAGCATGCACGGTGCGTTTGGCCTGAAAGGCTGGCAACTGATGTTTATGCTGGATTCCGCTGCCGCCATCCTGCTGGGTATTTTCACCTTCTTCTACCTCAACGATCGTCCGGAGAAAAACCGCTGGTTGAGCAAAGATGAAACCCAGTGGCTGATTAACACCCTGGCGGAAGAGAACCAGAACAAAGGCAGTCAGGCGAAAACCAGTATCTGGAAAGGGCTGACCGATATCCGCGTGCTGACGCTGGCGGTGGTCTATTTCGGTACGTCGGCGGGCCTCTATTCGCTGAATATCTGGTCGCCGCAGTTTATTAAATCCTTCGGCCTGACCACGTTCCAGATTGGCTTTATTAATGCCATCCCGGCGGCACTGTCGATTGTGGCGATGATCCTGTGGGCAAAACACTCCGACAAAACCAAAGAGCGTACCTGGCACGTAGTCAGCGCCTGCCTGTTCGCCTGCCTCGGTTTTATCCTCGCCGGGTTGGTGCACAGCCTGCCGCTGGCCATCTTCGCGCTGGTGATGGCCAACGTCGGTATCTCGTCCTGTAAGCCACCGCTGTGGAGCATCCCGTCGCTGTTCCTCAATGGACCGGCTGCGGCAGCAGGCCTCGCTGCCATCAACTCAATTGGCAACCTGGGTGGGTTCGCTGGCCCGGCGGTGATCGGCTGGCTGAAAGAGACCACCGGTGACTTCTCTCTCGCCCTCTGGTGCGTGGCAGGCATGCTGGTGGTTTCCGCCGTCCTGACCCTCTCTATCGAAATTAGCCGTAAACGTAAGGCAATGAAGAGCTCATTAGCCTGAAATAAGAAATGGAGCATATTGTGAGCACATCTGAAGCAATTTCGTCATTAACTGACGTGATGACCCGCTTTACCGGGTATGTCGGGAAACGTCTGCCAACAGACGTTATGAAAAAACTCGAAGCACTGCGTGCGGAAGAGGACGCACCGCTGGCCGTGGCGGTGTACGACTCCATGTTTGAGAACCAGAAACGGGCCGACGAGCTGGATCGCCCGTGCTGCCAGGACACCGGGGTGATCCAGTACTTCATCACCTGCGGGGCGAAATTCCCCTACTTAAGCGGGCTGGAGTCGATTCTGAAAACCGCCACGCTGGAAGCCACCAAAAAAGCGCCGCTGCGCCACAACGCAGTAGAAACCTTCATTGAGAAAAACACCGGCACCAATACCGGCTCGCGCATACCGTGGCTGGACTGGGAAATCATCCCGGATGACGACAGCTGCACCATTGAAGTGTACATGGCTGGCGGCGGTTGCTCGCTGCCGGGCGCGGCTAAAGTATTGATGCCAGGCCAGGGCTATGAAGGCGTCAACCAGTTCGTGTTTGACGTGATCACCTCCTACGGCGTGAATGCCTGCCCGCCGCTGCTGGTTGGCGTTGGCGTGTCGACGTCGGTAGAAACAGCTGCGCGTCTTTCCAAGAAAGCGATTCTGCGCCCGGTGGACTCCTGCCACCCGAACCCGGACGCCGCCAAAATGGAAGCACTGCTGGAAGAGGGTCTGAACAAAGTCGGACTGGGGCCACAGGGCCTGGGCGGCAAAGCGTCGGTGATGGGCGTCAACATTGAGTCCTCCGCCCGCCACCCGTCGACCATTGGCGTGGCGGTTTCCACCGGTTGCTGGGCGCACCGCCGCGGCGCGATCCGTTTTAACGCCGATCTCTCTTACGAAATTCTTTCCCACCAGGGGGCTGTATTATGAAAAAAGTGCTCACCACACCCATTAAAGACGAAGACTTACTCTCCCTGAAACCTGGCGACATTGTCTACCTGACCGGCACACTGGTGACCTGCCGCGACGTGGCGCACCGCCGCCTGATTGAGTTAAAGCGCGAACTGCCGGTCGACCTGAAAGGTCTGGCGATTTTCCACGCCGGTCCAATCGTGGTGGAGAAAGGCGAAAATGAATTCGAGATGATCTCGATTGGGCCGACCACCAGCATGCGTATGGAAAAGTTCGAGAAAGAGTTTATCGAGCAGACGGGTGTGAAGCTGATCGTCGGTAAAGGCGGGATGGGGCCGAACACCGAAGAGGGTTGCCGCACGCACAAAGCGGTGCACGCGGTGTTCCCTGGCGGTTGCGCGGTGCTGGCGGCCACCTGCGTAGAGAAAATCGAAGATGCCCAGTGGCGCGATTTAGGGATGCCGGAGACCTTGTGGGTCAACCGGGTAAAAGAGTTCGGCCCGTTAATTATCTCGATCGACTGCGAAGGCAATAACCTGTTCGAAGAGAACAAGAAAGTCTACAACGCCCGAAAACTGCCGATTATTGAAGAGATTAATCAGCAGGTTAAGTTTATTAAATAACCCGCCGTTCAGGCACAGGTATTATCATGAAGTTACTGAGTTTTGTTAACCCAACATCCGGTGAAAAAACATGGGGTTGCATTGACGGCACGCAGGTTTTTGATTTGGGGAAACGCTTATCGGCGTATTTCCCGGACCTGAAATCCGCCATCGCGGGCAATGCGCTGGCGGAACTGACGCCGATGATCCCGGCGCAGGCGGATTTTCACGCCGATGAGATCCGTTTTCTGCCGGTCATTGAAAACCCCAGTAAAATTTTCTGCGTGGGCATGAACTACATGGAAAAGCGGATCGAGTTCGAACAAACCATCGATGCGCCGACCCTGTTTGTTCGCTTCGCGGATACGCTCTCCGCACACGGCGATGTGGTGTGCAAACCCGACAGCAGCAATGAGTTTGATTACGAAGGCGAGCTGGCGGTGGTGATCGGCAAAGATACGGACAATGTCAGCCGCGACAACGCGTTAGAGCATATCGCCGGTTACAGCTGTTTTATGGATGGCTCAGTACGTGATATGCAGTATACCTGGTTCACGTCGGGCAAGAACTGGCGCAAAACCGGCGCGTTCGGCCCGTGGATGGTGACCCGCGATGAGATCCGCGACCCGCAGGATTTGGCGATCAGCACATGGCTGAACGGCAATCGCGTGCAGAACGATTCGACCCACAATATGATCAACTCCGTCGCCATGCTGGTGGAATATATCTCCCGCTTTAGCCCGCTGCAGGCAGGCGACGTGATCATTACCGGTTCGCCGGGGGGCGTGGGCAAAAAACGGACGCCGCCGCTGTTTATGAAGGAAGGGGATGTGATCGAGGTGGAAATCGGCAACATTGGCCGCCTGGTCAATCGCGTTACCGCGCTGTCGAATGCAATGGCATAGTGCTGTGGTTTTCCCCTCACCCTGACCCTCTCCCCACAGGGGAGAGGGAACTTAACGCACCTGGTGCCCGGCGAAACGCGCTGTCGAACGCGGTGGCGTAGTGCTGTGGTTTTCCCCTCACCCTGACCCTCTCCCCACAGGGGAGAGGGAACTTAACGCACCTGGCACCCGGCGAAACGCGCTGTCGAATGCAATGGCGTAGTGCTGTGGTTTTCCCTCCTGGCCCTCTCTCCACAGGGGAGAGGGAACTTAACGAACCTGGCCGTCCGGCGAAACGCGCTGTCGAACGCGGTGGCGGGGTGCGATGGTTTCCCCTCCATGCCCTCTCCCCACGGGGGAGAGGGGATTTACCAGGTTAATAGAGATCCGAAATCACCGGTAATTCATGCATTACCACTTGCATCATATTATCCCGCGCTTCATCCCGTGCCCCTGCCACCCATACGGCGGCCATCGGCAATTTACTGCGAATCGAGTCATAACCTTCGCCAATCGGAATGAATTTAATATTCAGCGCCGCCATGCGCATAACCCAACGAGGCATAATCGCCGCGCCCAGTTCTGCCGCCACCATATTAATAATGGTCTGTTTTTCATCGGCAATTTGAATCAGCGTCGGTTTAAAACCGGCATGTTCAAACAGGCTTAAGGTTAAATCGTAGCTGTGCGGGCGTACGCGTTTTTCCGGCACAATCAGCGGGATATCGCGTAAATCATCAACATTGATTTCACTGCGGTTGGCCAGTGGGTGCTTATCGGAAATCGCCAGCACCACATCTTCGTAAAAGAGAAACTCGCTATGCAACGCGCTGTCCATCTGGCTTTGCGGGCGAATAAAAATCAGATCCAACCTGCCGGTTTTCAGCTTTGGCAGCAAACGTGACGATTTATCTTCCAGAAAACTCAGTTCCACGCCAGGCCAGCGCTCGCGAAAATGGTGCAATACATGGGGAATAAGGCTGACCGCCGCGCTATCGATCGCGCCAATCCGCAGTTTTCCTGCGTTCTGCCGCGCCAGCGTCTGAAAGCGTTTTTCGATATCGTCTGCACGCGCCACCAGTTCCCGCGCTTCCGGTAAAAACAGCGCGCCGTGGGGCGTGAGGGAGACATTGCGCGTCGAGCGCGATAATAACCGCGTGCCGAGATCTTCTTCCAGCAGCTTAATATAGCGGCCCAGCGCAGAAGGCAGCATATCCATTTTTTGCGCCGCGTGACCAAAATGCAGCTCGTCCGCCACGGCAATAAAGCACCTGAGCTGGTGAAGTTCCACCGGCACGCCCTCACGATATAGGTTGGGTTTTATCGCTCTATAATAATCGCTCTCCTGGCGGGATCACACATTACGCCAGTGAATATGTGACGCGGTTAAACTGCGCCATACCGGCTTTGTTTAACAAAATAATGGGAAAACGGTTATCACCGGGATAACCGTTTTGTATCTGATGGGATTATATTGTGGCACCGTTGATCATATACCACGGTTTTTGGCCAGGGCAGTTATGAATGCCCCACTCCCGCACGGGTTGCAGCTCTGTGCGGCCAGATTCATGAACAACAACTTTGTAGACTTTTAAATACCGCTCAGCCAGGCGTGAGTACTCTGGCCGTTCAACATTGACATAGTAATAAGCGCCCGGTTCCGGTTTAAAGGTGACATAGCGCTCATTCACACGCGCCTGGTTCGTCAGGATCCCGCCGCTGCCATCCCGTCCGGCATAAATAATGCGCACGCTGATAAACTTCTCGGCGCTCACCCAGTATTCATCACGGTTTTGCGTCATATCCGCGACGTAAGGCACACCAATTCGCTTGTGATCGCCCATGAAAGAGCCGGAGCCAATAAAACCGTTTTTATTGGAATAGAGATTAATACAGCGGTCGGTTTCCGGGTAAATACGTGCCTCGGTATTATTCAGATCGAACGCCACGCCCACGCGATTCGGGCCGGTATAATCTTTGATACTCTGGTTATATTCTTTCACCATTTCATAAGTTGAGCAGCCGCTGAGTAACAGCACGGCCGCTAACGCCACCATCGCTTTCATTTTTAAAACTCCTTGTAAAAACAAGATGATGTGATGGGATAAGAATAAACTCAATACGGGCAGGGAAAAGACAAAGTTGTTGCTGGCATTGCAGTTAGAGCGGGATTAAATGTCGGGAGTTTGAGGTAAGATTTAACCATGAAAAATAAGCATCCGTGACCAAAGCAGCGGTAGTGGCAGATACCTGCCCATAGCGTTAATGCCATGAGCAGTGCAATGAATGATCACTCGCTATGTCGTGCGTTATCAGTTCAGCGGTGTCAGAGCGCTCAGTTTAACAAACCCTCGTTTGTTGCTCAGATGCCCTTTTTCCGCTTCGTCGTACACTGCAACATAGATCCACGCTTTATCGACAGTTCTGATTTTAGCCAGCGTTTCATTACTGTTGACCGAAGCCAAATCTGGCGCTGTTTCACTGGCCTCGCTTTTCAGGGATAACGTCTTTTCACCCTCTTTCAACTGATACAACACGAGATAAGGCGTATCTGATCCACAGCCGCCGAAATCCTGAGTCATAATATCGCCAGCGTTTTGCGCAGCATTATCCGGCTGAAATGACAGCAGATCGGCTTTATAGTTATCTGCGTTGCACTCCATATAGTTAACCACCGCAGGTACTTTAATCGTACCGGGCTGGTTAACGTACCACTCTTTAAAGGTAAAGAAGTTATCCGGGATATTCCTAAAGTTCTTTTTGATAAATGCGATCTTCTGCGCTTCACTGCCTTTAACCGTAATATCAATTATTTTGTTATCTTTCTTTTTATTATCCAGGGCAAAATAGCGAAATTCTAACTCTGGCGTATTGACCGTTGCATCAGCATTCCAGTTCGGTTGCCAGTAAGCCTGGAGTATACCGTTTTTTATCTCCTCCGTCGCAATCGCGCGAAGAGAGAACACAGCGAGAAAAAGAAAGAATATCAAGCTGGCGTATTTTTTCATTTTTTGTATAAGATAAAACATCAATCCTCCAAACAGTAAATTCTGCAACCTTTTTTCTATCTTACTAACATTTTCTATTTTAATGTTCTGCCACATATTCACTCTTTATTGATCAAAAAAGAAATGATTTTTAAATAATAGATCATACCGATATACTTATGATTAATATTGTAGTATGCTACTACCTTTGTATCATCACCGATCCAAGAAATAATTTCCTATTTTTTCAAGGACATACCAAGATTAATTGCGAACCAAATCTAAGGTCGGGTAATTTAGTCAATAAAATTATTTTAATGTTTTGACTATAATGAAAATTAGATTGAGTTATTTTTATCAAAAAGACCTACAGGATTTTTTGTATAGAATGAAATGCACAGGGAAAAAATGATAATTTTGGAATAACTCTAACTTCGCCTATAAATCAGTTACTGCCAGTTTTGTGTAGCATCTAAAATCTAATTAAACATGGCTTAACCCTGACAGGGTTATCAGCCTTATCTATACCTACTGCAGCCAGTACATACACAATCCAGTTATTCTCCACAATAACGATCATCTTGCTGCATTAAGGGTTCCAGTTCTTTTTCCCATATACGTTTTTGATATAGTTGCCATTCATTAGGCTCATTTCTACTATGCAAACAATTACGAACAGCCTGAATGGCGGTATTAAAATCAGAGCTACTTAATTCCGTAAAGCTAATCTGATCTAAAACTAGCATTTCCATTACGATATCATGAATGTGGCTATATTTCCCTACCAGTGCTTCATCAAGTAATGCTTCTAAAGCATCAGATTCAGTCCTGTTTAAGGTTGTATGTAAATCCTTATCTTGGGGATAGCCTATAAAAAAAGTAGCACCCATACCTTACCTCATTATAACTATTTTATCTTGTTGTGATTTAAGTAATCTTTTGATGAAATCAACAGGAAAAATAGCGTCTTTATTCAAATGATCAATTATCTGCTGCTGCCCATCAGATAATTTCCCAGTGTAAGCGCATCCGTTTTAGTTCCACACACTTTTTGAGATTTCTGAGTTTTCAGCCACCAGCCGGTACTCTTCCGGCGTCAGGTTATTCAGGATATTTCGCTTCTAACTGTATTACGAGGCTTCTGATATGCTGACTTCACGGCAGACATCCTTACCGGTACACCAGGCCTCAACGAACTTCAGAATGGCGATGTTCTGATCGCCCGCTGAATCATGCTTTACACATGGCAATCTCCTCAACGGACATAATCAGTATGCCGGAAGTGATTGGTTCGTTTTACACGGGTGAGATTATACACCCAAAAAATCCATTGTAATTAACATTTATTCCCAATAAATTTTCTGACCTAACATAAATTCTTTTCAATAAGAATTGAATGAAAAAAATCAAAATTAAGTATAAGGTCTGGTTTCCCAGTTAACGTTTTGAGGTAATAATGGTAGAAACATTTCCCCTCCCTTATATTCATTAATAAATTTTTTATTTTGTCTCCTGACCTCTTCGCGATCCAAATCAAGCTCTACATTCTCCAACTTACTTGTCCGGGATACATTTTCCAGTAACTCAAAAGGTACTTTTGCATAATTCTCGATCAGAGTAATCACTGTCGGCAGTGCCATGGAAGAAGTCTCCCATATCCATCCTTCTCCGCAATCAATCATACCAACAGGATCGAAAACAACTTGCAAGCCATAACCTTTATCACCCTTATGAATTATATAAATGGATACGATTATTATATCCAATTCTGAAACTCTGTCCCGGTAAACGCAAATGCTCGCATTTCGGCCCATCGTTATATATCGTTCGATATCAGTTAATAACATTTTAAATCCTCAATTATCTATAAATATTGCTAATTTATTCTTATTTTGCTTAATATTTTTATCAATAAACCTTATATGTAAAGACGTTTTTTCTTAACTTACTGATATATCAATCGTTAAAGTTTTTCACAATTTCATAACCGATATCATTTCTTAATCGTCTTATAAATGAGGGGCCAAGGAGTGAAATAAAAAAGCCTCCGTAGGGAGGCCTTAGTGCAACGTTATTACCTGACGCTAACGTTTACGAACATCGGGAATAATTAAATCCCCGCGCACCCGGTATGAACCCAGCACACTTTGGGTTTTCTCATTCAACCAGGCAACGATTTTCGCGGCCATCGCATCCATCGAATATTCAATAGCCGGGATCGTTGGAATACCCGGTAAATGCAGCGAACCGGCAAGGCTAAACACCATAATGTCGCCAGGGACGGTTTTATTAAACGCCTGCAACTGAGGAATAACCCGCTGCGCTTCCTGCTCGTCTGCTACCAGTAATGCGTTGAAATTCAACGTCGTGGCATTATTAAGTAACACCTGAAGCGCTACCGATGAAGAGGTATCATCCATAAACACCAGGTTGCGGTTAAACGGCAGGAAATTGTTTTCCAGCGCCAGCTTATAACCCAATAACACCTGATCGGCTGCGGCGCTGTTGGGGTGAATCAGCGCGATTTGTCGACGACCCTGGCTAATCAGATAATTACAGGCCGTTTCCGCCGCAAACGCGTGATCGAACTGAATACTGTTCGGCGTGGTCGTCGCGGATTCCACACAATCCACCAGAATGACATTTTCATCGTCGATATGAAGCGGGAAGCGCGCGCCGATAACCAACACATCGTCACACAGCCCGCAGGTCAGCTCATCCAGGGCGCTCATCACTTCCGCCTTACTGTTGGCGAAGCGTAACAGCAAATGTTTCTGGCTCTGGCTTAAATGTTTTTCCAGCGCGTAAAGGTAAGCGGTGGTTTGGTTGATATTGTCCTGAGCGCAAATAACACCGATGCAGCCTGTCGACTGGCTGAGCAAGGACTGCGCGATAACGTTGGGCCGGTAGTTCAGCTCATCAACCGCTTTCAGTACCGCGAGGCGACTGGCTTCCTTAACGCCGCGCGAACCACTCAACACCCGTGAGACTGTGGCTTTGGACACCCCAGCTAAACGTGATACATCGTTGATTGTAGACATCTTTCTCCCCAGACAGGCGCATTACCGCACCTGCAAATTCCAATTACAGCAACGACCAAAATCTAGCCGTTCGCAGTATAACGGTTTCCGTTTTTGATGGAAACCGTTTTTCCGTTTTGTCATTTTTGCTATCAATTCATCATCGAAATCTGTGATGAAAATCCAATAACCTGGCCTTGTAATCATCAGATATTGACAGCAATCACACTTCTATCCCGAAGAAATGGAAACCGGTTTCCGTATGATGTCCAATCACCTCCGCAATAACTATTTACATTTCGAGGATGAATGACGATGTACAGGATTATGTTGTGTTGCTCAGCCGGGATGTCCACCAGCTTGCTGGTGAGGAAGATGCTGGAAGCAGCGAAGGAACGCGAATTACCGGTGGAGATCGACGCGTACGGTGTGGCGGAATTTGACACGCAGTTTCCGCGTTATCAGGTTGTGCTTCTCGGACCACAAGTAAAATACATGTTAAAAACGCTGTCAGAAAAGGCCGCCGCTCAGGGCATTCCGGTACAACCCATCGACGCGATGGATTACGGCATGCAACGTGGCGAAAAGGTGCTGGACTATGCTCTGTCGCTGATTGAAGCGGCACATTAACAAGGTGTTCTTATGAGTTCCTTATATCAATCAATGATTACGGTTATTGAGCAAACCATTACGCCGCTGGCCGGTCGTCTTGGGCAGCAAAAATATGTTATCGCTATCCGCGACGGTTTTACCGCCGCACTGCCGTTTATGATCATCGGCTCATTTATGCTGGTGTTTATCTTCCCGCCATTCTCCGCTGACACCACCGTCGGTTTCGCCCGCGCCTGGCTTGATTTCTCCACCGAGTACCGTGCGCAACTGATGCTGCCGTTTAACCTCAGCATGGGGGTAATGACGTTCTTTATCTCCGTCGGTATCGGTGCCAGCCTCGGTCGCCAGTTTAATCTCGACCCGGTGATGACAGGCTTGCTGGCGTTTATGGCGTTTTTGCTGGTGGCCGCGCCGTACGCAGACGGAAAAATCTCCACCCAGTACCTTTCCGGACAGGGGATTTTTACCGCGCTGCTGACGTCGATTTATTCCGCCCGCGTTTATGCCTGGCTGAAACAGCACAACATCACCATTCGCCTGCCGAAAGAGGTGCCGACCGGGGTTGCCCGCTCGTTTGAAATCCTCATTCCGGTACTGGTGATCATTGGGACACTGCACCCGCTGAACCTGTTTATTGAAGCGCAAACCGGCATGATCCTGCCGCAGGCGATTATGCACCTGCTGGAGCCGCTGGTGTCCGCATCCGACTCTCTGCCTGCTATTTTGCTGTCTGTGCTGCTGTGCCAAATCTTCTGGTTCGCCGGGATCCACGGTTCACTGATTGTTACCGGCATCATGAACCCGTTCTGGATGGCAAACCTCTCCGCCAACCAGGCTGCACTGGCTGCGGGTGCTGCGCTGCCCCACGTTTATCTGCAAGGGTTCTGGGATCACTACCTGCTGATTGGCGGCGTCGGTTCCACGCTTCCGCTGGCCTTCCTGCTGCTGCGCAGCCGCGTCGCACATCTGCGTACTATCGGCAAAATGGGCGTAGTGCCGAGCTTTTTCAACATCAACGAACCGATCCTGTTCGGTGCGCCAATCATCATGAACCCGATGCTGTTTATCCCGTTCGTCTGCGTGCCGCTGGTTAACGCCGTACTGGCCTGGACCGCCACCAAAATGGGCTTGCTGGCGCAGGTGGTTTCGCTAACGCCGTGGACAACGCCCGCGCCGATTGGTGCGTCATGGGCCGCAAACTGGGCCTTAAGCCCGGTGGTGATGTGCCTGATTTGTATGGTGATGTCTGCGCTGATGTACCTGCCGTTCCTGCGCGCTTACGAGCGTTCGCTGATGAAAACAGAGGAACAAAAAGCGCAAAACACCGCGCCGATGACGGAAACCGTCCGCAGTAACTAAGCCGTAACGCATAAGCAGTAACGAAAAGGAGTCGGTAATGAAATACGTATTTCCCGCAAACTTCTGGTGGGGCAGCGCGTGTTCCGCACTGCAAACCGAAGGGGAAAGCCAGCAGGGCGGGAAAAGCGCCACGACATGGGATGCCTGGTACGCCCGGGAACCCTGGCGCTTTCACCAGCAGATTGGGCCGCAGGAGACGTCTACGTTTTACCGCCACTGGCGGCAGGATGTCGCGCTGTTAAAGCAGCTCAATCACAACAGTTTTCGTACGTCGCTCAGCTGGGCGCGTCTGATCCCGGACGGAACCGGCGAAGTGAATCCGCAGGCGGTGGAATTTTACAACGCGGTGATCGACGAACTGCTGGCGCAGGGCATTACGCCGTTTATCACGCTGTTTCACTTCGATATGCCGATGGTGATGCAGGAAAAAGGCGGCTGGGAAAACCGGGAAGTGGTGCAGGCATTCAGCCGCTACGCACAAATCTGTTTTGAGCTGTTCGGCGACCGGGTTCAGCACTGGTTTACCTTTAACGAACCCATCGTGCCCGTAGAAGGCGGGTATCTGTACGATTTCCATTACCCAAACGTGGTGGATTTCAAACGTGCCGCCATGGTGGCGTACCACACGGTTCTGGCCCATGCCAGCGCAGTACGCGCGTTTCGCGCCGGACATTATTCCGGTGAAATTGGCATTGTACTGAACCTGACGCCATCGTATCCCCGTTCGCAGCATCCGGCGGATCTGCAAGCGGCGCACTATGCAGACTTGTTGTTTAACCGCAGTTTTCTCGACCCGGTACTGCGTGGCGAGTATCCCGCTGACCTGGTGGCGCTGCTGAAAGAGTACGATCAGCTCCCCGCCTGCCAGCCGGAGGATATTTCGCTCATTGCAGAAGGGAAAATCGATCTGCTTGGCATTAACTATTACCAGCCGCGGCGGGTAAAGTGCCGGGACAGCGCGGTTAATCCCGCATCGCCGTTTATGCCAGAGTGGTTGTTTGATTATTACGAAATGCCAGGCCGCAAAATGAACCCCTATCGCGGGTGGGAAATTTATGAACCCGGTATTTACGATATTATTACCAACCTGCGCGTAAATTATGGCAACCCACGCTGTTTTATTTCTGAAAACGGTATGGGGGTTGAGAATGAACAACGTTTTATTGAAAACGGGCAAATTAACGACAGTTATCGTATCACCTTTATTCGTGATCATCTGATCTGGTTACATAAAGGTATTAGCGAGGGTTGTAATTGCCTCGGTTATCATATGTGGACATTTATTGATAACTGGTCATGGTGTAATGCCTATAAAAACCGTTACGGTTTTGTGCAGTTAGATTTGGAAACCCAGCAACGTACCATTAAGAAAAGCGGAGAGTGGTTCGCAGCAACCGCTGCTCATAATGGTTTTAATCAGGATTAAATTATTATGGTCGCACTTGAAGAAGCGGTAATGGAGATTATCGTCAACGCCGGACAGTCGCGCAGCCTGTGCTTTGAAGCGCTGCGTGCGGCAAGGGAAGGCAACATGGAAGAGGCGCGTAATCTGCTGCGTGAAGCCGACGGGTATTCCCGTCAGGCGCATCAGATGCAAACAAAATTAATTGAACAGGATGCCGGAGAAGCCCGACAGCCCATGACATTAATTATGGTGCATGCCCAGGATCATTTAATGACCTCGCTGCTGGCGCGTGAATTATCGGAGGAAATAATCCAGCTCTATCAACGTTAATGAATGGAGAATTGATTACGGTAAATCTTAATTATTCTGTACCCGAGTTACTAAAATAAAGCATTTTGTTTTGATGATGGCAATATTTTCTGTCCCCTGAGGAACGGAAGGTTATTGTCTGAGAACAACTTACTACATTGAGATAACCATGAGAATAAATAAAAAACTTCCAGTGGCGCTGGCGGTTGCGGCTACCCTTTGCTCTGGATCCGTCTTCGCTCAAGAATTTACCCAAGAGCAAATAGATGCCATCGTCGCCAAAGCGGTGGATAAAGCTCTGGCGGACCGTCAGGCTAAAATGGACGCCGCCATCAATAAAAAAGCGGATGTCATCGTCGAACCACAAAGCACGGCGCAAACACCGGATATGGCCATTCCCTATGGCCTGAAATTCAGCGGCTACGCCCGTTATGGTGCACATTTCCAGACTGGCGATCAGAAATATGTCGGTGTTGATGGCTCCTATAATGGCGCTTCAGCCATTGGTCGTCTGGGTAACGAAGGCAACGGCGGTGAATTCCAGCTCTCCAAGGCGTTTAAAAGCGGTAACGGCGCAATCTGGGACGTCAACGTGATGTTTGACCACTGGGGTGATGAAGTTAACCTGAAAAAAGCCTATGCCGGCGTCACCAACCTGCTGGCCTCCAACCCGAATGCGTACTTCTGGGCAGGGCGTGACTTCCACCAGCGTCCACAACAGGGGATCAACGACTACTTCTGGATGAACCATGACGGACAGGGTGCCGGGGTGAAAAACTTCGATATTGGCGGCGTGCAGTTTGATGTGGCCGCCGTCGGCGCGGTCGAATCCTGTAGCCCGGAAGTGCTGGAAGATGAAGCCAACCCGTCGCGCATAACCTGTACCGGTAGTTCGAACGTCGGTGATAAAGGCAACTATGCCGTCACCTCGAAAATTCACGGTATGAAGGTCGGGCCGCTCGATCTGGAGATTTACGCCAACTACGGTTTCGACTCAAAAGCGATTGAAAGCGAAGATCGTCTGAAAGCCTGGCAGGGCGGCGTGGTGCTCAGCCACACCAACGATCACGGGGTAAATAAAGTGATCGCCCGCTACTCCGATAACGCCGACAACAGCGTATTTAATAAAACCGACGATCTGAAAGCGATTTACACCAGCTTTGAGGGCAGTTACAAGTTCTCCCGGCAGACGCAAGTGGACTACTTGCTGGCGTTCCATGATTACGATAACAGCGCCAATAAAGCGGATAACCGCCGCAACTATGGCGTAATTGTGCGCCCGATGCACTGGTGGAACGATGTGCACTCCACCTGGCTGGAAGCGGGTTATCAGCGCGTCGATTATGACGATGGCGGCGACAACCACGGCTGGAAAGTCACCCTCTCGCAGAACATTTCTATCGCGATGGGGCCTGAATTCCGCCCGATGCTGCGCTTCTACGTAACTGGCGGCGAAGTGGATAACAAACGCACCTCACGCGTCAACGGCACGACCGACACGACGCTCGATTCCTTTAACGTCGGCGCGATGTGGGAAGCCTGGTTCTGATGTAAAAAACCGGAGGCGGTCCCCCTCAGCCGCCTCCGGCTAAACTCTGTACATGTGTTATGATGCGCGCCTTATTAATAAGCAATCAGCATGACAGAGTTGAGTTAGAAGATGGGTTCCACGAAAAAAGGGATGCTTTGTGTACTGGCAGCGGCCGTATTATGGGGCAGCTCCGGGGTGTGTGCGCAGTACATTATGGAGAAGAGTCATATTTCGTCGCCGTGGTTAACCATGACGCGACTGCTGTTCACCGGCGTGATTTTGTTAACGCTCTCGTTTGTGCATGGCGACAAGATTTTCGCGATCCTCAAAAGCCGCAAAGACACCTTCAGTTTGCTGTTTTTCTCGCTGTTTGGCGCACTGATTGTGCAGCTCACCTTTTTATTGACCATTGAAAAATCTAACGCCGCCACCGCGACGGTACTGCAATTTTTGTCGCCGACGATTATCGTGGCCTGGTTTGCGCTGGTGCGAAAAGCCCGACCAACGCTGCCCGTGGCATCCGCCATTTTCACCTCGCTGCTTGGCACCTTTCTGTTGGTGACGCATGGCAAACTGACGTCGCTCTCTATTTCTCCGGAAGCGCTGCTGTGGGGAATTGTCTCGGCATTTTCTGCCGCGTTCTATACCACCTATCCCGCAGCGCTTATCGCCCGTTACGGCACGTTGCCTATTGTCGGCTGGAGTATGTTGCTGGCCGGGCTGATGCTGACCCCGTTCTTTGGTGGGCAAGGGGGGGATTTTGTTGTCGATGGCCGCCTGTTGATGGCGTTTTTCTACCTGGTGGTGATCGGCACGGCGCTCACGTTCAGCCTTTATCTGAAAGGCGCGCAACTCATTGGCGGTTCGAAAGCCAGCATTCTCAGTTGTGCCGAACCGCTGAGCAGCGCCCTGCTCTCGGTGGTATTGTTGGGGGTGGCGTTCTCCCTGCCAGACTGGCTGGGCACGCTATTGATTGTCTCATCGGTGATGCTCATTTCGCTCGATTCCCGCCGCAAAGTACGGGTCGCAGCCTGATAGTCACAAGGCCTGATAGCGCGTTGCTTATCAGGCCTGTATGCATTCTACGTTACGCTCTGACCTTCACTTTTGCTGCCACCAACAGTGCGGTCAGTAACATCAGACTACCGGACAGTACCAGCGGCGACAGCAACCCGTAGTGATCCAGTGCAAAACCGCCAATCGCCGCACCACAGGTATTGGCAAGCTGGATCACCGCCACCTGAATGGAGCCGGCTTTCTCCGCCTGATCGGCCAACGAACGGGTGATCCACGTTGACCAGCCAACCGGCACCAGCGCAAACCCCAGTCCCCAGATAATGGCGATGCCAGCGGCAACAACTTTATCGGAACCCCAGAAGATCAATACCAACGCACTTGCCGCCAGCGTGAGTGGCGCCAGCGCCAGTGCCATTTTCACCGAGCGCTTCATCACCATCGGCGAGATCGAGGTGCCGACAAAACTGGCAATACCAAAGCTCAGCAACACCAGCGTAAGCCCATCGACATCAAACCCAGCCAGGTTCATGTACACAGGGCGAATATAGGTAAAAAACGAGAACTGCCCGGCGAAGACCATAAAGATCGCCAGCATTCCCGCCGCCACTCCCGGGCGTTTGAGCAGGCCAAACATATTCTGGTGATGCTCAGTTTTACCCGGCAACGACGGCAGCGCCATCCATACCCAGGCAATACAAGCGAACCCCATCAATGCGGCGGCATTGAACACGTTGCGCCAGCCGATAATACCGCCCAGGAAACTGCCAAGCGGCGCGGCGATCACCAGCGCAATAGACACTGCGCCAAAAATCACTGACAGCGCTTTCGGGATAGTGCGCGCTGGTACCAACCGCATGGTCAGTGAGGCCGACATTGCCCAGAAACCACCTAACGCGAGCCCGAGGCAAGCGCGTCCTGCCAGCAGCAGCGTAAAGCTATTGGCAAAAGAGACCAGCAGGCAGGAGAGGGTTAACAATACGGCAAAGGCCAGCACCACATACCGCCGGTCCATCGCGCGGATCACGGTGGTAATAAACAGGCTGGCGAACATGGCGACAAAAGCAGTTACGGTCACGGTTTGCCCGGCGACCCCTTCAGAAACGCCGAGATCCAGTGCCATTGGCGTGAGCAGGCTGACCGGTAAAAACTCCACCGTGATCAGACACGCCACACAAAACGCCACAGCAAAGACGGCGGACCAGTTAGGGCGAATTACCGCATCCGTTGAAGATTGCGTCACAGATTGCTCAGTCATGTATCACCCGCTTAGTTTTTATTCGTGAAAGTCGCGCAGTGTAACATTCATAATCTGTGACGCAATTAACAATTTGGCAACTCTTTACCCGGAGGCAGTTGACCCTCACCCCGGCCCTCTCCCTGGAAGGGAGAGGGGGAAAACCACGACATATCTCTCCTTCGCTCCAACGAGGAGAGGGGGAAAACCAACGTCAGCATTACACATACCCCCCTCACCCCTGAAAGTCGGGAGGTTATTCCCTCCCCCTACGGCGAGAGGCGCAGGAAGAGGAGGAAATTACGCAGTTCGCGCGTTACGCGCTGCGGTCGCCAGGCCGACTATCCACTCCTGGTGCGCGTTGATCATCGGGTTCGGCACGGTGCTGGCAAGCTGTTGCGCTGGTACGCCGCGTTGCGACTCCTGCGTCAGGATGCGGACACGCCCGCCGGGTAAATCCTCAAACAGCCAGGCGTGGATCACGTCCAGCCGTGAGCTGGCGTCACCTTCAACCCAGCCATACCAGGCAATACGCGCGGCCTGGCCTTCCGCAGGCGGCACATATTCACTCACCTGCGCCTCCACCGGGAAACCGAAAGTGGTAAAACGAAAACGGGCGTTGGCGCTTAACAGCGGGCCGCTACCGTCATGGAAACGGATATCCTGTGCATTGCTGTAATAGGTCGGCCAGAGGGTAGTGTCGTTCAGTTGCGCCCAAATCTCCTGCGCCGTTAACCCCGCGACAATGATTTCGTTGGAAGCAAAGTTATCGGTGGTGCCCGGCAGGTAGTCTTGCGGCCAGATTATCGCGCTTTGGGTCAGTGATTGCGTCATGGTGTACCTCGTCAGTAATTAACGAGGGCCACTATGCGTAGCGCAGTGTTATAAATCTAATGGTTATCTTTGATAAACGTTATAACGCAGCGTGATATCAGTGCAGCCAGTGCACACCGTCTTCGGGAATAAACAGCGCGTTATAGCGCATCTGGAAATTGTTCAGTTCGGCGTTATCCGGCTCCAGCTCACGTAAAAAACCGAGTGCCAGGCGTACCTGCGCATCGGTAATCGGTGCCGCCAACCGCCCTTTTTGCATCAGCCGATGCCAGTACTGCAAGTTTTGCTCGCTGCTGTCGACAATGCATACCTGCCAGATCAGCAACACCTGCGCCGCATTTTGCAGGTGGGCCTCGTCCGGGCGCGCCAGATAAGCCAGATATTCCCCCCCTGCGGTTTTGCCCATCTGGTCGATCATCGATTCGACTGGCACGGGCTGGAGCGTAAGTCGGTCGGTGAGGCGGCGTATCGCACGGCGGGAATCGGAGGTTAATACCCTGAAACCAATCACAAAAACAACCACCAGCGTTGCCAGCATCAACCAAATCATAACCGCTCCTGAGCAGAAAAGAGGCTCATCATACGGGTAAAACGCACGCCACGGACAGTCGTAAATGCGATAATCTTTGTTATCGACTGACCGGGTCATCATCATGAATAACGATATCAGAAACCTCGATCTCAACCTGCTTAAAACCCTTGATGCGCTGCTGGATGAGCGAAACGTCACGCGTGCAGCGGCGCGTCTTTCGTTAACCCAACCGGCGGTGAGCGGCATGCTGACGCGACTGCGCGACTACTTTGCCGACCCGCTGTTTATTCGCGCGCCGCACGGTATGGTGCCAACGGTTCGCGCACACGCGCTGGCGGCCCCGGTCAAACGCATCCTCGAAGACATTGACCTGTTACTGAAACCCATCGCGTTCGACCCGCAGGTAGCCACGCTTACCTGGACGCTGGCCGCTACGGACTACGCGCTCAAAGTGGTGATCGTGCCGTTTATTGCGGCGTTAAAAACACAAGCGCCGGGCATCCGCGTACGCGTAGAACCGGTCGAGCCCCGGCAACTGGTGAGCCAGCTTGAACGCGGCGAGATTGATGTGGCCTTAATGACGCCCTACAGCACACCGCCAGAGCTACATAGCCGGGCGCTGTTTGATGAGCGTTTTGTTTGCATGATGCGCGCCAACCACCCGGATGCCGCGCGGGAAAGTTTATCGCTGGACAGATTCTGTGCGCTGGAGCATGCGCTGGTCTCGTGGGATGGCGACCGCTTTCGCGGCGTGGTGGATGAGGCGCTGGCGGCACAGGGCAGAACGCGGCGTGTGAGCGTGTCGGTGAGTAACTTTCTGATCCTGCCAGACATCCTGGCAGCCAGCGATATGGTGGCCGTTGTGCCACAGCGGCTCGCCAATCTGACCGAAGGCATGAGCACGCTGGCAACGCCTCTGCCGGTGCCGGGTTTTACGAAAACCATGACCTGGCACGAACGTACTCACCGCGATCCGGCACACCAGTGGTTGCGTAACGTGCTGCTGGAAACCAGTCAGGGCTAACGCGCCCGGATCACGGGCGCATCAACGAGAGGGTTACTCAATACCGGTTGTGACGTGGAACTGCCGCGTTTCCCCTGGCGCCAACGTCAGCAAGCTGCCATTGCGCTGCGCCGCAAGGAATCCTTCCGGGCGACAAGTGGCAGGCAGGGCAAAGGCCGCCACCTGCTGGTCGCCGTTGTAAAGGATCCAGCGGGTAGCATAGTTAAACTCACGGCTGGAAAAACGCGTCAGATACGTTACGCCATCCGGGCCGTGCATCCGGAAGGTCGGCACATCGGTGTAACGGTCGAGCTTATCGGCGAAAAAGACGATTTCCGGATCGTAAAACGCCGGTTGCGTCAGTGCAGTCAGCGTGGCTTCACCCTGTTGTAAACGGCGGTTAAAAGCCAGCCACTGCTCCGTTGGTTTCACATGTGCTGGCACCGACTCGCGCAGCGTCAATGCGTCTTCCGGCAGGTTCTGACTGAACGTTGCCTGGGGTACATACGCGTAATTCATATGACACATGTACTGGAGCGGCATCGGGGCAGACGCCAGATTAGTCACCGCCATCTCAATAGCAAACAACGCGCTGTTGCTGCGCAGCACCACCGACGGCTGCGCCAGATAGTGATTGCCAAACCCCATCACATACTCATAGCGCCCGCTCAGGCGGAGCGTGTCCCCTTCCAGCTCCAGCCAGGCCTCGTCCATCGATGCGCACGCCATTTCACCGTGCAGGGCGTGCGTGTCTTCCGGTGATGGACAACCGTTCGCCAGCAGCCCGGAGTGGAACGCAAAGCAGCCGTAGGTTTCCACAATCTGCTGTGCCGGTTTCGGCTGGCTGAACATGTTACGCATGGTCAGGGATCGATCATCGAAATACGCATCCCAGATCATCTGCCCCAGCCAGGGCAGCACCAGCAGATGGCCGCGGGCATTCTCCATTTTCAGCGCTTCAATTCCGCCCGGATAGCGAAACGCGCTGACGGTAAAGTCACGGTTTTCCAGAAGGATGCGCGGCTGCGCAGTAAACAACTCACGCCAGAGCGCCAGACGTGTGGTCATCATCATCTCCTTAAGAAGCCGTCGCTTCGGTCAGTTCACGGCGCACTTTACTCTCACGCCAGAAATAAACACCGACGTAGACAAAGCACAGCATAGAAACCAGGAACGAGAGCTGTAGCGAGTGGAACATATCCGCCACGTATCCCTGCACCGCTGGCACCACGGCTGCGCCGACAATTGCCATCACAATCACCGCGCCCGCCATTTCGGTATGTTCGTTATCCACCGTATCCAGCGTACCGGCATAGATGGTCGCCCAGCAGGGTCCGAACAGCACACTGACCGCCACCGCTACATAGACCGCGCTGAAGCTCGGCGCCAGCGCAACATAGGCAAGGAACAGCGCGCCAACGATCGCATACATAATGAGGACTTTCGCCGGGTTAAAACGCGTCATCAACATGTTGGCGACAAACTTGCCAATAAAGAAACAGGCGAAGCTGTACACCATAAAGTTCGAGGCATCGCGCTCGTTGATATCCCCCAGTTCCAGCGCCAGACGAATGGTGAATGACCAGACAGCAACCTGCATCCCCACATACAGAAACTGCGCGAGGATCCCACGACGAAAGCGGCTATTGGTTGCCAGATAACGCAGCGTGTCCAGCGCAGACGGGCGTTTATGTGCGGCGGTCTGCGCCACTTTGCATGCCGGGAAGCGGGTGAACATAAACAGCGCCATCACCACAACCAGCACCATAATCATGTACTTATACGGTTCGAGGGTGTTTTCCAGCATCAGGACTTTAAAGTGATGGATCTGCTCCGGCGTCATGCCCGCCATCTGTTTTTGCAGACTATCGCCGTCGGAAAACACCAAATATTTCCCCAGCAAAATGCCGGATGCCGCACCAATCGGGTAGAAGGTCTGACTGATATTCAGACGCAACGTGGCCTGCGCTTTTGGCCCCAGCATCGAACTGTAAGTATTGGCGGCGGTTTCAAGAAAACTCAGACCGATGGCAATGGCGAAAATCGCCGCCAGAAACATGGTGTAGGTCGCCATATGAGAGGCAGGAAAGAACAGCGTACAACCCACGATATACAACGTCAGGCCGATTAAAATCGCCATCTTATAACTGCTGTTTTTGATAACCAGCGAGGCCGGAAGGGCAATTAAGAAATAACCACCATAAAATGCACTCTGTACTAATGCTGAAGCAAAATTACTTAATGAGAAAACACTTTTAAACTGTGTAATTAATATGTCATTTAATGCAGCGGCACATCCCCATAACGGGAATAAACAGGATAACAGAATAAACTGGAACAATGGCGTTTTATTCAGATAGCCATCGGGCATCTGAACGATATTTTTTTCGTTCATAGTGCTACCTTTAATTTTGCAGGGTACCGGCCTGAGGTATTACCGGCTGTATTTTATTAAACACAGCCGCAATAATTCAGGCGTGATTATTCATTGAACGTCAGAAACTCATTAAACTGCTCAATACTCGGGTAAGATGATTGTGTGCCTTTACCCGTCACGCTGAACGCGGCGAAGAGTGAGGCCTTCTTCATGGCGGTTTCCACATCACCGCTTTGTACATAGTAGTGGGCAAAACAGCCGATAAACGCATCACCAGCGCCGCTGGTATCAATAGCATTCACTTTTATGGCCGGAATATGCAACTCACGATCGCGGGTCATCCACAGTGCGCCTTTTTCCCCCATAGTGACAATAATATTGTTCAGCCCTTTATCAATCAGGCTGCGGGCCGCCACACGAATACGGTCATAATTATCCACCGGCATGCCAGTAAGAATTTCCAGCTCAGTTTCATTCGGTATAAAGAAATCACACTTGCAGGCATAAGACATATCTAATTCACGCAGTGCCGGTGCCGGATTTAATAATACGTCGATGCCATGTTTTTTACCGAATTCAATCGCGTGGTAAACCGTCTCTAATTGAACCTCCAGTTGCAGCACAATCAGTTTGCATTTTTTAAGGTCTTCCGCAGCGCGATCAATATCTTCCGGAGAAAGAAATTTGTTCGCCCCTTTGATAATTAAAATACTGTTACTGGAGTTAGGGTTAACAAAAATCGGCGCGACGCCGCTGCTGGTGCAGGGGACTTTCTCAACATAGGTGGTGTTAATGCCCCAGGACTCGAGGTTGCGGATGGTGTTGTCGGCAAAAATATCATCGCCCACTTTGGTCAGCATCAACACTTTCGAGTTGAGTTTCGCTGCGGCAACCGCCTGGTTTGCGCCTTTGCCGCCACAGCCAATTTTGAAGGCAGGTGCTTCCAGCGTTTCTCCCTCTTTCGGCATCTGATGGGTATAGGTGATGAGATCCACCATGTTGGAGCCAATAACGGCGATATCCATTTTAGTCCCTCTCTGAAACAATCACATAACAATGATATTATCGTAACATTATCATGTTATTTTAGTATCATTTGTGACTCCGCTCGCGATTACGGGATCCGGCTTTGCCTGCCACTTTCGTCACAGTTACTGCATATCCTCGGATTAAGCACATATCCAGCACGAACATTTAAATGTTACTATAGAAACATAAGAGGTGAGCAGGAGAACAACTGAATGGAAACCAAGCAAAAAGAGCGTATCCGCCGCCTGGTGGAACTGCTGAAAAAGACGGACCGTATCCACCTGAAAGACGCAGCGCGGATGCTGGAAGTGTCGGTGATGACGATCCGCCGGGATTTCAGCCAGGAAGATGAACCGCTGCCGCTGGCGCTATTGGGTGGTTACATTGTGATGGTGAATAAACCAGCCGCTCCCACCCCAGCGACGAACGCTATTGCTGCTCGCCCGCACCATAAAGATGATTTACCGATCGCCATCCTGGCCGCCGGACTGGTGAACGAAAACGATCTGGTCTTCTTTGATAACGGACCGGAAATGCCGTTGGTCATCAGCATGATACCGGATGAAATCACCTTTACCGGCATTTGCTATTCCCACCAGGTGTTTATGGCGCTGAACGCCAAACCGAACGCCACCGCCATGTTATGCGGCGGTACCTATCGCGCTAAAAGCGATGCCTTCTATGCGCCGGACAACCACTCGTTGCTGGATGCGTTGAATCCGCGCAAAGCCTTTATTTCCGCCAGCGGCGTGCATGAACACTATGGCGTAACCTGGTTCAACATTGATGATTTACCCATCAAGCGCAAAGCGATGGCGCACGGCATGCGCAAAATTTTACTGGCGCGTTACGCACTGTTTGATGAAGTGGCGCCTGCCAGCATTGCCCCGCTTTCAGCGTTTGACGTGCTGGTGAGCGATCGGCCGCTGCCGCCAGAGTACCCGGCGCACTGCCGCAATGCGTTTGTGAAAGTGATTACACCGGATTCCGACAGCGAAGCGACCCTCTGACCCGGTGCACAAGGCACCGGGTTACGTCCACGGTTACTCGAAAAACAGGCCAAGCTTATTAAACACACCGGGATCGGTCGGGTGACGGATGATTTGCACCACGTCTTCGAGTTTATCTATCTGACTGATCATCTGCTCCAGACGCTGATCGTTAGCGACCTGTAGCCAGATGCGGCTCTGCTCACCACGTTGTAGCGGCAAACAGAGAATGCCTTCCACGTTAAATGCCCGACGGGCAAACAACCCGCAGACGTGAGTCATGACGCCCGGATGGTTGCGCACGGTGAGTTCAAGAATGACGTTATCAGTTGCATGCATGGCTTATTCCCCCACCATTTCTGTATTCGCCGCGCCTGGCGGCACCATCGGGTACACTTTTTCTTGCGGGTCGATGCGTACATGGACCAGTGCGGGGCCGGGACGATCAATGATCGCCTGCAAGGCCGCCTGAGGATCGGCAACGGCGTTTAAATCGCAGGTATGCAGACCAAAACCGGCGGCAATCTGGGTGAAATTAATCATTCCCGGATAGGTTGCCGCAAACACGCCTTGTTTGTAGAACAGGCTCTGCTGCTGGTGTACCAGCCCCAGCGCTTCGTTATTCATCAGAATGATTTTCACATCCAGATTGTTTTCCGCAGCGGTGGCCATCTCCTGGATGTTCATCATCAGGCTACCGTCACCGGAGAAGCAAATAACCTTGCGCGTCGGGTTCGCCAGTGCAGCACCGATCGCGGTGGGTAAACCGAAGCCCATGGTTCCCAGACCGCCAGACGTCAACCACTGGCGTGGGCGGTTCAACGGATAAGCCTGCGCCGCCCACATCTGATGCTGACCAACGTCCGTGGTAATAATGGCCTCATCGTCCACACACGCGGCAACCGCGTTGATCAGCCCATAGTGGGTTAACGGATCGCCCGCCTGAGGAATGTTGCCCGGAAACTCCTGCTGTAACTGCGCCACCAGGTTGCGCCAGCTATGACGCGACTGCGCTTCCACGTGCGGGATCAACGCATCCAGCACTTCGCCCACATCCCCCTGGATAGCCACATGCGCCTGCTTGATTTTCCCCAGCTCCGCACGGTCGATATCCACATGAATGATATTGGCGTTCGGACAGAACTGCTCAGTTTTACCGATCGCCCGGTCATCAAAACGCGCACCCAGCACTACCAGCAGATCCGCTTCCTGCAGGATATGGTTGGTACTGCGCGCGCCGTGCATACCCAGCATGCCCAATGACAACGGATGTTGCTTCGGCAGCATGCCCAGCGCCATCAGCGTCATGGTGGTCGGCAGATTGGCTTTCTCCGCGAGCAGGCGAACCTGTTCCGGCGCGTTAATCACCCCGCCGCCCAGGTACAACACCGGGCGCTGCGCGGCATTAATCATGTCAGCGGCGTCACGCACGCTTTGCGCATTATACGCAGGTGCAGGGGCTTTACCGCCCGCTTCCGGCAATTCGCTCAAGGTGATTTCTGCGGTCTGCACATCTTTAGGAATATCTATCCACACCGGGCCAGGACGACCGGACTGCGCAATGCGGAACGCATCGCTGATCACCTGCGGCAGTTCGGCAATGTCGCGCACCAGGTAGTTATGTTTTGTGATGGGGATAGAGATGCCGTAAGTGTCGACTTCCTGAAAGGCATCTGTGCCAATCATTGAAGCCGGAACCTGGCCGGTAATGCAAATCAGCGGAATAGAGTCGAGGCGCGCATCGGCGATGGCAGTCACCAGATTGGTAGCACCCGGCCCGCTACAGGCCATACATACTGCCGGTTTTCCCTGCGTGCGGGCCATGCCCTGGGCGATAAATCCGGCCCCTTGCTCGTGACGGGCGAGGATATGGCGGATCTGCTTACTCTGACTTAATGCGTCGTATAAGGGGAGAACCGTACCACCAGGGATACCCGTTACCGTGGTAATGCCCTGACGTTCCAGTAAATGAACTATCAGTTGCGCGCCGGTGTAGCGCGTCGATGGTGATGTTGTGCCCGAACTTGCCATGCTCCAGTCCTTATTGTTCTGGGCCGACTTTCCAGGGAGGCTAAAACAAGAAACCCCGCCCGGTTTGCGCCGGCGGGGTTTTGGAATCGTGTGTTGTTCCGGACCCTACGGCGCATTGCCGACGACCACCACCACACGCACGACGACCACCGCGGCGTTATGCGCGGTTTTTAGTAGGTTCATCGACATCGTGGAAGTGTTCATTAGGGACCTGTCTGTCATAAGTTAACAGGATTTATACAAGCACAGGTTTTAGCCGCCGACAACTGCTTTTTACGCACCGGCAGAAAAGTGAGCCATAGATCACGTTTGTTTGCACAGGGCATGAAAACAAAAAACCCCGCCGGAGCGAGGTTTTTAACAGGTTTTCGCGGTTGGTCGCCGCAAAACACACTGCGTTACGTCAACAGCGAAACTATACGGCAATTTTAGTATTCGCGCAATTTTCGGGCGGTTTACCCCGCATTCATTATGGTTCACGGCGCGAAAATCGTCCAGATAATACTGTATATATAAACAGTATTAATATATACTGACCTTGTAATCGGTGTGTGGGGGCCGCTGTTCTACGGCGCAGATAAAGTCCTGGCTGAAACGGGTGGTGCCGTCAGTACCTTAACCCTAATGAGAGCACACTGCGTTACGCCAACAACAAGGCTGACAACAGGCAGCGGAAAGGTACGTCAGCCGGTGCTCCTTAACCCGAGGAGAAGCGTATGGGCGGAATGGAGATGACGATTCTGATCCTGAAACTCATTGTTGCGTTACTGCAACTGCTTGATGCCGTCCTGAAATACCTGCGGTAATTCAGGTTCAAGCCGCACAAAAGAGGGGCGGGAAACCGCCCCTCTTTAACACCCGTCATCTGGCTTCAATGCACAGCAGCATGTTACCTTTTGCTGACACTCCACTGACGCAACCCATTATGACTTTTTCTGTTTTCTGCATTCTGCTGTTCGCCGCCCTGCTACACGCAAGCTGGAACGCCATTGTGAAAGCAGGCAGCGATAAACTCTATTCTGCTATCGCCGTAAGTGGCTCTGCGTCATTCATTGCGCTGATTTTACTCCCCTTTTCCCCCCAACCTGACCTTGCCAGCGCGCCGTATCTCGCGGCAAGTTGCGCGTTGCAGGTGGTTTACACCGTACTGGTAGCAAAAACGTATCAGGTTTCAGACATGAGCCAGACCTACCCCCTGATGCGTGGCACTGCACCATTGCTGGTGGCGGTGATAAGCGTGCTGATATTGGGCGATTCGCTTTCCTTCACCGCATGGGGAGGGATTGCCGTGGTTTGCCTCTCCATTCTCGGCATGGCGTTTAATGGGCGAAACCAGTCACGCAAAGGAATTTGGCTGGCGCTGCTCAACTCCTGCTTTATTGCCGGGTATACGCTGGTAGACGGTACCGGCGTGCGCCTCGCGGGATCTGCGCTGGGTTACTCACTGTGGACCTTTTTCCTCAACGGATTTTGCTTGTTGTGTTGGGCAATGCTGGCGCGGCGGCAAGCGGTGAGCCGTTATCTGGTTGCCAACTGGAAAATAGGTCTGCCTGGCGGTATTGGCACCATGGGATCTTATGGGCTGGCCCTGTGGGCCATGACGCAAGCGCCGTTGGCGGTGGTGGCCGCACTGCGCGAAACGTCGATTCTGTTCGGCGCGGTTATCGCCTTTGTGCTGTTAAAAGAGAACGTCGCCGGACTGCGCATAGCCGCAGCGTTTGGCATTGCCGCCGGCGCTATTTTGTTGCGCCTTTCATGATGCAAACTGGCAACAAAAGTTGCCGAATATTGTTTACAAATCCTGCCTGATGCAGCGTTGTCTTTGCTGCCTTCCATAGTGGTTCTGTCATCTTACTGTGGTAGATTCCTCTCGCATTAAGGCTGTATAGCAGCAACATATTCTTTAATTTCCCATTTTCTAAAAGTAATCAGCGAAATGAAAAGGCAGAGAAACGTCAATTTGTTATTGATGCTGGTGCTCCTGGTCGCCGTCGGACAGATGGCGCAAACCATTTATATTCCGGCCATTGCCGATATGGCACACGACCTGAATGTCCGTGAAGGAGCGGTGCAAAGCGTGATGGCGGCCTACCTGCTGACCTACGGCGTATCACAGCTTTTTTATGGTCCGCTGGCGGACCGCATCGGGCGTCGCCCGGTGATCCTCGCCGGGATGACCATCTTTATGCTGGCGACGGTGATTGCCATCACCACCCACAGCTTAACGGTGCTAATCCTCGCCAGCGCGCTTCAGGGCGTCGGTACCGGCGTCGGCGGTGTGATGGCTCGAACGTTGCCGCGCGACCTTTACGCCGGTACCGAACTGCGGCATGCCAACAGCCTGTTGAATATGGGCATCCTGGTGAGTCCTTTACTGGCGCCGTTAATCGGCGGGGTATTGAATACGCTGGTGAACTGGCGCGCCTGTTTTGTTTTCCTGCTGGCGCTGTGCGCGATGGTGACCTTCAGCATGGCGCGCTGGATGCCGGAAACCCGGCCCACCGAAGCGCCACGCATGCGACTGATGGACAGCTACAAGGTCCTGTTCGGCAATACCGCATTTAACTGCTATCTGCTGATGCTGATTGGCGGACTGGCGGGGATTGCGGTGTTTGAGGCCAGCTCCGGCGTATTGATGGGCGGCGTATTAGGTCTCAACAGCATGACGGTAAGCATTCTGTTTATTCTGCCAATCCCGGCGGCGTTTTTCGGCGCGTGGTTTGCCGGTCGGCAGAACAAACGTTTCTCTTCCCTGATGTGGCAATCGGTGATCAGTTGCCTGGCGGCCGGGTTAATGATGTGGATCCCCGGCTGGTTTGGGGTGATGACCATCTGGACGCTACTGGTTCCCGCTGCACTGTTCTTCTTCGGTGCCGGGATGCTGTTCCCTCTGGCGACCAGCGGCGCAATGGAGCCCTTCCCGTTTCTGGCAGGCACTGCCGGTGCGCTGGTCGGCGGCTTACAGAACATCGGCTCCGGTGGTCTGGCGTGGTTGTCAGCCCAACTGCCGCAAAACGGCCAGTTTAGCCTTGGGATGCTGATGACGCTGGCGGCTCTTTTGATTCTGTTGTGCTGGCTACCGCTGGCGTCGCGCTCTGCGCGCCATGAGCAGATGATCTAGCTTCATGGTGGCCCGGCTTCACGTCGGGCTTTTCACACTCCGGCGTGATCATCACTTTCAGCAGCGGCTCCGGCGCGGGCCGCCATGCACCCTCTTCGCCATCGTAAAACTGCGTGTCCGCATTAATGGCATAAGGGATTTTCGCCCGACTCAATTCGCAAGCCATAAAGTTGGCGAACGCCATTTGCGACTCCGTGGGCATGCTTTTCATCGACTCACCTACCGCCCATCCCCCAACCCAGCTGGCATGACCGGTTTTCTGCTGCCAGTGCAGCGCAAGGTTAATGCGCCCGCGGATCGCTGCTTTCTCCGCCGCCGTGCCCGACGTCCACGGGTATTTACCGTTATTTTTCAGCGGTCCCCACGGGAAGATATGCCACTCCGCCAGTAAATAACTCTGGCTGCGTGCTGGCAACTTCAGAGAAGTCAGGTCTTCCGGTGCTGCACGCATACGCGGCGCAATAAAAATCATGCGCTGGGGATCGATATCGTGCAGGGTTTTGACGACTTTTTCATAGGCGCGGTTGAGCGCAGGCAAATCATGGTTGAGTTTATCGGCCGGTTCATAAATGACATCAAAACCGAGCATCGGGTGATCTGTGCCAAAAAACGTGGCGACAGTGCTCCACCATGCCACCAGTTGAGCTTCGTTTTTTGCATCCGGGTCGGCTTTAAAGCTATCTGCCTGGTAGGAGATCACCGGGATCACACCGTACTCTTCACAAGCTTCCACCAGTTTACGCAGGTGGATTAAGCGTGCTTCCGTCATCGGGTCAGCCACACGAATGCGGACATGGCGGATCCCAACGTTATAAAAGTCGCGCACAATCAATGGATCAAATTCGCGGATACCGCGGTCAGTGCGCGCCCAGTCGACGTCCATTCCCACCCCTAACTGTTGCGCGTAATGCGCCGCCGTTAGCGGAGTATCGGCGGCAAACGCAGGGGTTGTCGCCAGCAACATAACAGCAGTAATCAGTGGCTTTAACACAGTTGACCTTGCGAAAATTAGGGGTGATTACATGTATTTATCATGCTTTGGCGCCCCAGGTGTAGCGCCAAAGCGTAATAAATTCTCACTGACTCTCCATACTTGCGCCCACAGCGTATTCCTGTTTTCTTTACGCATCCACTCCCGACAAAAGTGAACCGATGAAAAACGCCGATATTGAGAAACTCATCCAGCAGTACCCGCTGGTTAAGCAACTGATCGACCTGCAAGAAACGCGCTGGTTTAACCCTAATACTACCTCTGTTGCGCAGGCTTTGCCGCATGTTGGCCTGAGTGCGCAAGATGTTCACGACGCACACGCACGTCTTGCCCGTTTTGCGCCGTTTCTGGCGCAGGCCTTTCCGGAAACAGCCGTAAGCCAGGGCATTATTGAATCGGAGGTGGTGCCGATCCCCGCGATGCAGCGCCGTATTGGCCCGGCAGTGACCGGCGAATTGTGGCTGAAAAAAGACAGCCACTTGCCGATTTCCGGTTCGATCAAAGCCCGGGGTGGCATTTATGAAGTTCTGACGCACGCAGAAAAACTCGCTATTGCCGCCGGGTTACTGAGTGAACAGGATGATTACGGCAAGCTGTTGTCGCCGGCGTTCGCACGCTTTTTCGGCCAGTACAGCATTGCCGTCGGCTCCACCGGCAACCTCGGCCTGTCGATTGGCATCATCAGCGCGCGCCTCGGTTTTAACGTCACTGTGCATATGTCTGCCGATGCGCGGGCGTGGAAAAAGGCCAAATTGCGCAGCCACGGCGTGAAGGTAGTGGAATACGCAGAGGATTACGGTGTCGCCGTTGAACAAGGGCGGCTGGCGGCGGCAAACGATGCAAACTGCTTTTTTATCGATGATGAAAACTCGCGCACGCTGTTTTTAGGCTACGCCGTCGCCGGGCAGCGCCTCAAAGATCAATTTACCCGCCTCGGTAAAGTCGTCGATCGCGCGCACCCGTTGTTTGTCTATCTGCCTTGCGGCGTTGGCGGCGGCCCCGGTGGTGTGGCATTCGGTCTGAAACTGGCTTTTGGCGATGATGTACACTGTATTTTCGCAGAACCGACGCACTCCCCGTGCATGTTGTTAGGGGTTTATACCGGCTTGCATGACGGCATTGCCGTGCAGGATCTGGGGATAGATAACCTGACTGCCGCCGATGGACTGGCGGTAGGGCGCGCCTCCGGCTTTGTCGGTCGCGCAATGGAGCGCCTGCTGGATGGTTTCTACACCGTCGATGATCGCACGCTTTATAGCCTGCTCAGTTGGCTGGCGCAGGAAGAGGGCATTCAACTGGAGCCCTCGGCACTGGCAGGGATGGCCGGGCCACAGCAGATCTGCACCGATACGACTTACCATCGGCTACACGGGTTCAGCAACAGTCAACTCACACAGGCCACGCATCTGGTATGGGCGACCGGCGGCGGTATGGTGCCTGCTGACGAGATGGCACAGTATCTGGCAACAGCGCGATAAATCAGCCCGATTTGCGCAGAATTGCCATCAACTCCATTGGGGAACGCCGCTGGCGAAGCAGGTCACGCATCACGCGCATGTGCGGCGCGGTGTGGCTGAAAAAACGGCGATAGCCTTCGCACAACGCGCTCTTTCCCCGCTGGATACGGTGCTTCGGGCAATCGCCCTGGCAAAACCGCAGCACTTCGCAGTGGCGACACTCATCGCTGAGGGTGGTTTTTTTGCTCTGCCCGAAAGCCGTGGCGTCGCGGCTGGCATTGATCTCGCTAATCGGGATCTGATGCAGATTGCCCAGGTGATAATCAGGGTAGACATAGTGATCGCAGGCATACATATCACCATTGGCCTCCAGTGCAAGCGCATGGCCGCAGGTTTCACCAAACGTGCACATTTGCGATGGGTAGCCGCTCCACACGCCCAGCGTCGAATCAAAAAGCTGGACGTACACCCGGCCAATATCGTCCAGCGCCCATCTATCAAACACCGTATTCAGGAAGGTTCCCCACGCATCGCCGCTCACCGACTCAGCGGTTAATTGCCCCTGCGCATCCTGTTCGGCCAGCGGGATAAATTGCAAAAATGGCGTGCCAAGACTGCGTAAATAGCGGTACAGGCGTTGCGGCTGCTGGCTATTCAGCGCATTGACGACGCACAGCAGATTGAACTCAACCCGGTGTTTCACCAGCAACTGGATGGCATTCACGACATGATGATGCGAAGGTTTACCGCTGCGATTAACGCGATAGGCATCATGCAAATCCGCCGGGCCATCAATGGAAATCCCCACCAGCCAGCCATGCTCGCGAAAAAAGCGACACCAGTCGTCGTTCAGCAAGAGGCCATTGGTCTGAAAGGCGTTTTCGATACGTTTGCCGTCAGCGTACTGCTTTTGCAACGCGGCAACGCGGCGGAAAAAATCCAGCCCGCAGAGTGTCGGTTCCCCACCTTGCCAGGCAAACGGCACAATGGCGTTGTCGGGTTGAGCCGCGATCTGCTGGCGGATAAATGCCTCCAGCGTGGCGTCGTCCATAACGCTTTGCTGCTGTTTTTCAATATAAAAACAGTAACGGCAGTTAAGGTTGCAGCGCGAACTGGCGGGCTTGGCCATAACGTGACAGCCTGGCATGCAATCTCCTCAAAGAAATAGAAGTAGCTGGCGTATATGGGTTACAGCAAACAGTAACGCGAGGGAGAGCACCGCGAGGGAGATCAATAATTTGTCACGTATTGCGCCCGCCTGGGCAAAATCATCTTTTTCAACATCCATGACGATACGTTTGCGCGTATAGCGCCACAGCAAACCCGCCGCCAGCGCCAGCACGGCCAGCGAGATCCAGAATGGCATACCGGAGTGCTGCCAGTTGTGTCGAACCGCCAGCGCCATCAACGCGCCATAGCCAAATAACGTGCGCAGCCACGCCAGCGACGTGCGTTCAGGTTGCAGCCCGGGATCGCCCTCACGGCGGGCCTTACGGCTACCCGCCATAGAACACCAGCCCCATCACTACCAGCGCCACCATCAGCAGAGCAACACTGATGACCAGTAACGCTCCGGTGTAAGGCAGATCCTCTTTCAGGCGCATCGCTTTCTCATTACGTAGCCAGCGCAGATAACCGTACAGCGCCAGAGCACCGGAAAACAGGCACAGCAACAGCGCCAGCACTTCGCGGATCAAGGGGGTGGCAAACTGCGGGGCAAGTTGGTCCAGACCCACGCCCGCCGCCAGAAAGCCCAGCGCCGTGCGGATCCATGCCAGAAAGGTGCGCTCGTTAGCCAGCGAGAAGCGATAATCCGGCGCTTCGCCGACGCGGGAGATCTTCATGGGGGCTCCTTGTTGTGGTTCTGGTCAACAAAGTAGCGGATACGACCGTTTTTTTCGACACGTTTCACGTAAAGGACCGGCATCCTGATGATGCCGGTCGCGAGGATTAATGCAGTTCAGGCCAGTAATCTCTGTTTGCTTCTACCAAATCATCAAGGATGGCTTTGGCGACAGAGGCGCTGGGGACGGTTTTCGACAGGGTGAGAGCCTGCCACAACTTCTGGTAGGAATGCTGTTCCCAGGCGTCCACCACCAGTTTCTCCACCGCCACCTGCTGGCTCATCAACCCTTTCTGGAAGTGTGGAATATCGCCGACCGTCAACGGTTCCGGGCCGTTTTTCCCCACAAGGCAAGGGATCTCCACCATCGCGTCGGCGTCGAAGTTATGGATCGCGCCGTTATTCGGCACAATCAATAGCATTCGCGCCTGGGTGTTAAAGGCAATGGCGGTCGCCAGATCAACGATGTAAGACGCATGTTCGTCGATCTCCAGCTCACCGGCAGATGATTTCCCCGCTTCAATAATCGCGCGGCATGCACTAAAAACCTGTTTTTCACGGTGATCCATCACTTCATTCGCACGGGTACGTTCAGGGTTAGAGTGAGCGACAACGTAATCCGGGAAGAGGTAATACTTCAGGTAGGTGTTCGGCATGGTATCCGGATCCAGCGCCTGGACATCTTTTGCTTTGGCAAAAGTGTCGTTCCAGCTCGCTTCGGTATGTTCATCTTTTGCGGGTGGAACATAACCATTTTTCGCGACATATTCGCGTAATTTCGGCATTAAATCGTTGCCGTTCTGATCCTCAATCGATGTCCACCAGCCAAAATGATTAAGCCCGTAGTAACGCACCCGCATTGCTTTACGATCGGGCAGGCCGACTATCTGCGCCATCCGGCCTTCGATGCCGATAGGCATATCGCAGATATTGAGGATTTTCGCCTGTGGGCGCAGGCGACGGGTTGCTTCCGCGACAATCGCCGCCGGGTTGGAGTAGTTGAGCATCCAGGCATTGGGCGAATACTGCTGCATATAATCCACCAGCTCCAGTACGCCGCCAATAGAACGCATACCGTAAGCGATCCCACCCGGACCGCAGGTTTCCTGCCCCACCACACCGTGGCGCAGCGGGATTTTCTCGTCTTTTTCGCGCATCGGGTATTTGCCCACGCGAATATGCGCCATGACAAAATCCACATCGCTAAAGGCGGTTTTCGGATCGGTGGTGTAGCTAAAGTCGATGTCCGGTGCCTGCTCACGGAGAATAATTTTACAGGCCTCGGCGATGGTTTCCTGGCGCGCGCCATCGTTGTCATAAAATTTAAGCGCGCGGAGAGGAAAGCGATCGCGGTTAGCCAACAACATCAGGACGATACCCGGTGTAAAGGTGCTACCGCCGCCGGCGATTACCACAGAGAATTTTTTCATTATACAGCCTCCGACAGAGTGGATAGTTCGTTCGTTACAGGGGTTTTCATAAGGAATTCAAGCTGTTCACGCACTTGAGGAACATGCAGCCCGACAATCACCTGAATGCCGTTACCGCGCCGCACTACGCCATGCGCGCCCAGCGCTTTGAAAACATCGTCGCTGTCGGTTTTCGCCATATCATTCAGCGTGATACGTAACCGTGTTGCACAGTTGTTAATGCTTTCAATATTCGCCGTGCCGCCAAGTGCTTTCAGGAAACCAGCAGCCTGGCTCGTTTGCGCCGCAACCGGAGCCGTGGTGTGACCTCGCGCTGCTTTATAGTCCGCTTTGCTGTAGAGCTTCACTTCACTCGCTTCCCGCCCCGGCGTTTTGAGGTTGAGGCGTACAATCAGCGTGCGGAAAACCAGGAAATAGAGCGCGGTAAAACAGAGACCGATGCCAATCTGTGTCAGCACCATCGCCGCATGGTTATGAAACATGGGGATCCAGTTCTGCGGTAAGAACTGGTCAAGCAGGCCGCCCCCCATATTGCCCACCACGCCAAAGCTGTACATCACCGTCGCCATACTGGCGGCCAGCACGGCGTGAACAGCAAATAAGAGCGGGGAGATAAACAGGAAGGTAAACTCAAGCGGTTCGGTAATGCCCACCAGCACTGCCGTGAGCGTGGCGGGGATCAGTAAGCCTGCAACTTTAACGCGGTTTTCCGGCGATGCGGTGTACCACAACGCCAGCGCAATACCGACGGAACCGAACACTTTCGAGTTACCGTGCAGGGCAAAACCACCTTGCGGGAAGAGGGTTTTCAACGCTTCGGTGCTCTGGCTAAATTCCTGTAAATGCTGCGCCCAGTACACCTGAATGCCGCCTTCCACTGCCGCCGGACCAAAAACAAACGGCCCATAAACAAAGTGATGCAGCCCGGTCGGGATCAGGATGCGCTCCAGGAAGGTGTAGACCCACACGCCCAGCGCCCCGGCGGAACGTAAGAACGCCTGTAACGACTCAATACCCAGTTGCACTTTCGGCCAGCCCAACAGCGTTAACCAGGCACAGGGGATCATCGCCAGGAATGCGATAATCACCACAAACGATGTCCCCTGGAAAATGCCGAGGAAGACCGGCAATGGTTTATCGAAGTAGCGGTTATGTATCGCCGTCACAAGGCCGGAAATAGCGATCGCGCCGATAATGCTGGTATCAAGGGTTTTAATACCGGCAATCAGTGTTAATCCGCTACCGGTAACAGGGTCTGCTGCAAAGTTGACACCAAAGAAATGGCCCCAGGTCATCCCCATGGCATTAATAAAATAGTTCCAGGTCAGAAAGCTAATCAACACAGCGAGACAGGCGCGGCCCTGGGCCTGCTTCGCCAGGCCAATGGGTAAACCGACGGCGAAAATCAACGGCATATTACGAAACACCGCCCAGCCGCCTTCTTCAATAATGTGAACGATCTGCGCAAAGAGGTTGTCGGGTGCGGTCAGTGCTTCCCCGACGAACAGCGGGTTGCGCAGCATGATAGCGATCCCAACCACCATACCGGCGAAGGGAAACAGCAACACCGGGGTAAACATGGCGCCGCCAAAACGTTGTATTTGACTGAGCATTTTCAAATCCTCATTGAACAACCTGTAGGGGTAGAGGCCTTGTTATGGTGTATTGGCCTGAAATGAGCATAAGAATTTGCTTCAGTGCGAGCAGGGTGCGCCGCTGCGATCCGTGATAGCCCTCATGGTTTTATTTGGCTCTGTCAGGTCTACTTTTCATCATAAAAATAGACAGGCTCACCCCCTATTCCCGGCGTTATGCCCCTAAAGAGGTCTACAGGTGATCTATAAATCCATTGCCGAACGATTACGCCTGCGGCTGAATTCGTCGGATTACCACATTGGCAGCCCGCTGCCTGGTGAAAAAATACTGGCGCTGGAATTTGGCGTGGCGAGGATGACCATCCGCAAGGCGATCGACTTGCTGGTAGGTTGGGGATTGGTGGTGCGCCGCCACGGCAGTGGCACCTACGTGACGCGCAAAGATGTACACCACGAAACCACCAATCTGACCGGACTGGTGGAAGTACTGCGTCAACAGGGGAAGGAGGTACACAGCCAGGTGCTGCTGTTTGAAGTGATGCCCGCGCCGCCCGCTATCGCCAGCCAGTTACGCATCCAAATTAATGAGCGGATCTACTTTTCGCGCCGGGTGCGCTATGTCGAAGGCAAACCCTTAATGCTGGAAGATAGCTATATGCCGGTGAAGCTGTTCCGCACTCTCTCGCTGGCGCATCTCGAAGGGTCTAAATTCGACTATATCGAGAAGGAGTGCGGTATTTCCATCAGCGGCAATTACGAAAGCCTGACGCCGGTGCTGGCGGATAAACAGGTAGCAATGGTACTTAATGTTGAAGAACACACGCCGCTGCTGCGTATTACCTCTCTGTCCTACAGCGACAGCGGCGAGTTTCTCAACTATTCCGTCATGTTCCGCAATACCCGTGATTACCAGGTGGATTACCACCTACGGCGCATCCACCCTGATATGTCCTTACCCCAGCCCCCAGAAGATCACCGCCAGTAGCTGCGGGGTGATAATGCGCAGAAACATCACCAACGGATACACCGTGGCATAGGAGAGCGCAGCCGCCCCGCTGGTGGCATGCAGGCCGTTAGCAAAGGCCAGCGCAGGGGGATCGGTCATTGACCCCGCCAGCATGCCGCACAGGGTCAGATAGTTCATCTTCGCCAGCATCCGCGCCAGTACGCCAACGGTGATCAGCGGAATGGCGGTGATAAAAATGCCGTAACACATCCAGTTCAGCCCATCGCCATGCGTCAGCGTGGCGATGAAATCACCGCCGGATTTCAGCCCAACCACCGCCAGGAACAGCACAATCCCCAGCTCACGCAACGCCAGGTTAGCACTCGGCGGCATAAACCAGTACAGCGTGCCTACGCTGCCAATACGCCCGAGGATCAGCGCCATAATCAGCGGGCCGCCCGCCAGACCTAATTTCAGTGCGACCGGAAAACCCGGCACAAAAACCGGTACTGAGCCCAGTAACACCCCCAGCCCGATACCGATAAACACCGGCAGCATTTGCACCTGTTGCAGTTTATGCTGCGCATTGCCGACTTCATTGGCCACCGCTTCAATAGCCGACGGACGGCCGACCAGATTGAGAATGTCGCCAAATTGCAGGCCAGCATCGCTACTGGCGACCAGCTCCACCCCCGCACGATTAAGCCGGGAGATCACCACGTCGTACCGCTCTTTAAAGTGCAGGTCGCGGATTTTTTTCCCCAGCACTTTCTCGTTAGTCACCACCACCCGCTCAACGCGTAAATCCGTCCCGCGTGTCGACAACGAGGTGTCCACCTCCTGGCCGATGACCAGTTGTGCGTTGTGCAGGTCTGCTGGCAGCCCGACCAGGTGTAGCAAGTCCCCGGACTGAATCAGTGTCGTGGGCGAGGGCACCATCAGCAAATCAGCCCTTTTTAACCGCGAGCAGATGATTTTATCGCTGTTGAGAATGGGCACATCCTGAATCGCCATATTGTTGAGGTTCGGGTTTTCGACGCGAATATTGATGGTGCGGATAAGCGACGTGCCGTGACTCAGGGTGGCGTCATGCTGCCGCGCTTCGTCCTCAACGTTGACGCGAAACAGCACCCGCAACAGCCACATGGTCAGCAAAATACCGCAAATCCCAAACGGGTAGGCCATCGCATAGCTCATCCCCATTTGATCAACCGCTGCGCCGGGTACGCCCAAATCGCGCAGGATCTGCTGCCCGGCCCCGAGCGCTGGCGTGTTAGTGACCGCGCCGGAAAAAATACCGAGCACCACTGGTAATGGAATGGCAAAAATTTTATGCAGGATAGCGGTCACCAGGCCGCCGAGGATAACAATCAGAATGGCAAACAAATTGAGCCGCAGACCAGAAACACGCAAAGAGGCAAAAAAACCCGGCCCCACCTGAATGCCGATGGTATAGACAAAGAGGATCAGACCAAACTCCTGCACGAAATGGAGCATCGGACTGCTTAAGGGTACACCCAACTGGTCAACAAAGTGCCCGACAATGATCCCACCGAATAACACGCCGCCAATGCCAAAACCGACGCCGCGTATCTTCACATTACCGATCCACAAACCGACAACCGCGACCAGCGCCAGTATGCTTACTGTTAACGCGATATCACTCATGAATGCTTCCTTCCACATGATGACTATTTCGATTCTGGCAGAGGCAGCCGTGCTTGTATGGGTGATGGCGCACAAAGCGCGCGGCTTTTGTTGCCTCTCGTGATAGCGTCAATGCGGGGGAAGGAGGATATTGGTACAAACGGCGCGCATAAAAAAAGCGCCGACGGGCGGCGCTTTCTTATCGCTGACATTAGCTGGTTAAGGCCGGGCGCTCGCTAATGGCGATACGCTGTGGGGCTGCCGTTTCCGGGAGATTTCGCAGCAGATCAATATGCAGTAAGCCGTTATTGAACGTAGCGCCGGAAACTTCCATAAAATCAGCCAGCGTAAAGCTCAGGCTGAACGGCTGGATGATCAGCCCTTGATGCAGCCATTTCGGTTCGTTGGCGGGTTTTTCCGGCGTCCCTTTGATGGTCAGACGACCGCTTTCCAGTTGGATATCCAGCTCTTCCTGACGGTAGCCCGCCAGCGCCAGGGTAATGCGGTAGTGGTTGTCATCGCCCTTTTCAATGTTGTAAGGCGGAAAGGTCTGTTGCTCAGTGGTGCTTTGCAGCGCGTTGGCCAGTTTGTCGAAACCGATCCACTGACGCAGCAGGGGGGATAAGTCGTAATTACGCATTGTGTTTCTCCTTCAAAGAAGCGAGTAAATACCTGCGAGCACGCGGCTCGCATATGCTCCCTGTCGGCGAGCATGTTCGGAATGGGCCGCCAGCGCGACCCGGAATAAATCAGTTAATTTCGATGCGACGCGGTTTTTTCTCTTCCGGGATCACGCGTTCAAGTTCGACGTACAGCAGACCATTGACCAGGTTAGCACCCTGGACATGGATATTTTCGGCCAACTGGAATTTACGCTCAAAGTTACGTTCGGCGATGCCCTGATAGAGATAGGTACGTTCTTTTTGCTCGGCGGTATGGGAGCCTTTTACCACCAGCAAGTTGTCCTGCGCGGTGATCTCCAGTTCACTTTCAGCAAACCCCGCCACGGCGATAGCAATGCGGTAGTGGTTTTCGTCCACTAATTCCACGTTGTACGGAGGGTAACCGCCATTGCTTTGGCTTTGATTGTTTTCCAGCAGATTAAACAGACGGTCGAAACCAATAGCAGAACGGTAAAGCGGAGAAAGATCGAAGTTACGCATACATAAAGCTCCTGACATCAGCGAGATTGTTATTTGCCTTCCACAATGGACAGGCCATGCAACAGTAGCCAAACACCCTTACGGCGTGTCCCCGGCTCTATTCCTAAAATGTGGCTGGCAGTAATGATTTCAAGGGGCAAATATCGACTTTTTTTTGCACTTTCTGTGGCAACGCTTAGACTGGGGTTACAGCACAAATGGTCAAAGTGCGAATGCCGCCACAGAGCGGAACCCGAACGCTGATTTTTTACTCTGCGGAAAAGCCATAATCGCGGAACGGTGTTCACACTGCCAATAATGATGATTAGCCAATGATGAAAAATATTCTGGTAGTTTTTGTGTTGTTCTGCGGAATGGTGTTATCGGGATGCTCCAGCGTCATGTCGCACACCGGCGGCAAAGAAGGGGTTTATCCCGGCACGCGAGCCAGTTCGGCCATGATGGCGGACGATGACACCGGTATTGGCATGAAATCGCTGGTGGTTCTGGATATGCCTTTCACAGCGGTGATGGACACCTTACTGCTGCCATGGGATCTGTTTCGTCGTGATAACTCAATAAAATCGCGGGTGGAAAAGAGCGAACAGGAAAACTTTGCCACCAATTCCGTTATCCCGCCCGCACCGATGCCCACCCACTAAACTACAGCCCGGTTTCCGTCATCCATAACTGGCGGAAACCGTCCACGTCTTGCATCCACGCAATCTTTTTGCCATCCGGCGAAAAGACCACCGCATCTGCCGACGGCGGATTTGCATGATCGGAAGTCAAAAAGGTTATCTCTCCGCGTTGCGCGTCGCACAGCGCAATACGGTTTTCCAGAACAAATCCCAGCGCCTTACCCGAAGGATGCCAGTTAAACGCCGACTGGATCCCGCTGGTGGTTTGCGTCAGCTGGCGCGGCTCGCCGCCATTCGGGCTGATTAACCAGAGTTGAACAATGCCCTGGTCGTCGCGCATCAGAAACGCAATCTGCATCGCTTGCGGATGGCTGCGCGCCCAGTGACGCGGCACATTCACCAGACCCGGAAAAGGTTTATGGTGGGTAAAGGTCAGACGTTGTTGCACCACGCCCTGCGGCGGTGCGGGCAGGGTATCCGGCGTTCCTTGTAGCGGTGCATCGCCCGCTGTTTTCCAGCCCTGTTCATTGTGAGGGAGCGTAACAATGAATAGCTCCGGCACTTTTTCACCGGTCAGCGACAGCGTGTCGCCAATAAACGCCAGCTGCTGGTTGCTCACCCAGCCCTCTTCGTACGCCCGGTTAATCTGGTCACTACCCGGAACAGGCGCAGGCGTCGTGCGGCTTACCAGCACGCTCCAGTGGCTGCCGCCGTACTCACGAGCATGCGTGCAGGGTGGGTTAACCGGGCCAAATGGCGCAGCAACGCCGACGTTGCGTAAATCCAGCGCCGGGGAACGCTCATGCATAACGTGGTCGTTATAGGTAAAGCTGATGAATTCGCCATTCGGGCTAAAGACATGCACATGTGAGCCACCGCGCAGCGCGCCGGGGGTGTAAGGCGCGGTGATATCCATTGCATCGAGATTATGGGTTGAGCCATTTTCCGTCACCACACCACGGCGATGATGAAAGTCGTATTGCCAGTCGGCGTCCGGGTTCTCCGGGCCATGAATGAAGACGTACTTTTCAGTCTGCGGATTTACCGTTACCACCCCCACATGCGCGCCATCAGGAGCGGTATACAGCACCTCCACCGCCCCGGTCTGCACATTGACTCGCTCGATGGTTTTACCGGTAAACGATGCGCCAGAAGGGCGGACGTCAAACACCAGCCACTGGCTGTCCGGTGTCCAGGTTTGGGTGTTGGTCAGTTGATGATTGCGGGGGGCAAAGGTGAGTTGTTTCATGAAAGTACCCTGAAGCCAAAATATCGCTTCAGGGTATAGCAATGCGCGGCGTTAGCCTACATCTCACTTTATGGTTCTTCACGCGCGTGTTGGCTGAACTCAGTTCAGCGCAAACTTCTCAATCGCGTAAGCAACGCCGTCTTCCAGATTGGATTTGGTGATAAAGTTCGCCACCTCTTTCACCGATGGGATTGCGTTGTCCATCGCCACGCCAACGCCTGCGTATTCAATCATGGCGATGTCGTTTTCCTGATCGCCAATCGCCATGATCTCGTCCGGTTTGATGTTCAAAGCCTCTGCAAGGGATTTCACACCGGTGCCTTTATTGACGCGTTTATCGAGGATTTCGAGGAAGTACGGCGCGCTTTTCAGCACCGTGTATTTCTCTTTCACTTCCTGCGGGATGCGGGCAATGGCCTGGTCCAGGATTACCGGGTCGTCAATCATCATCACTTTGAGGAACTGGGTCGCCGGATCCATTTTTTCCGCTTCGCAGAAGACCAGCGGAATGGTGGCAACGTAGGATTCATGCACCGTGTAGTAGCTGATATCGCGGTTGGCGGTGTAAAGGGTGTTGCGATCCAGCGCGTGAAAGTGCGAACCCACTTCACGGGACAATTTTTCAAGATAGCGGTAATCGTCATAGCTCAGCGCCGTTTGCGCTACGGTGCTACCGTCGCTGGCGTTCTGCACCAGTGCGCCGTTATAGGTGATGCAATAATCGCCTTCCCTCTCCATATGCAGCTCTTTCATGTAGCTGTGAACGCCTGCGTATGGCCGACCGGTGGTGAGCACGACATTGACGCCGCGTTCGCGTGCCGCAGCAATGGCATTTTTAACAGCGGGAGAGATGGTGTGATCGGGCAGCAACAGCGTGCCGTCCATATCGATTGCAATAAGTTTGATAGCCATGAGGTCCCCAGGTGAGATATTTCCGGACTCATGCTAACGCGATTCCGCTCAAAAAACAGCAGCGCGACGGGAGGAAAAAGGGGCCGAAAAGGGGAACCTGGATTCCCCTTTTTCATGCCGGATGGCGGCTTATACCGTATCCGGACTCTGTTACCCGGTCAGAAAGACGATTAAATATCGATATTCGCGGCTTTCAGGGCGTTCTCTTCAATAAAGGCGCGACGCGGTTCTACAGCATCCCCCATCAGGGTCGTGAAGAGCTGATCCGCAGCAATCGCATCTTTTACCGTGACGCGCAACATGCGGCGGCTGTCCGGATCCATGGTGGTTTCCCACAGCTGTTCCGGGTTCATTTCACCCAGACCTTTATAACGCTGGATAGCAAGACCACGACGTGACTCTTTCACCAACCAGTCCAGCGCCTGTTCAAAGCTGGCAACCGGCTGACGACGCTCACCACGTTCGATAAAGGCGTCGTCTTCCATCAGACCGCGCAGCTTCTCGCCGAGGGTGCAAATACGGCGGTATTCGCCACCGGTAACGAATTCGTTATCCAGCAGATAATCGGTATCCACACCGTGAGTACGTACGCGAATGATCGGCTCGAAATGGTTCAGCTCGTTATTCTTGCGCACATCGAACTTCCACTGGCTACCGTGCTGCTCATTCTCGTTCAGATCGCTGACCAGCGCATTTACCCAACGCGTAACCTTCTGTTCCTCAGCGAGATCGGCTTCTGTCAGCGTCGGTTGATAAATCAGCGCTTTCAACAGCGTACGCGGGAAACGACGCTCCATGCGACCAATCATCTTCTGCGTGGCGTTGTATTCAGAGACCATTTTTTCCAGCGCTTCACCCGACAATGCAGGAGCACCTTCGGTGGTGTGCAGCGTTGCGCCATCCAGCGCGATGGAAATCTGATACTGATCCATCGCATCGTCATCTTTGATGTACTGTTCCTGCTTGCCTTTCTTCACTTTGTACAGCGGCGGCTGAGCAATGTAGACATGGCCACGCTCAACGATTTCCGGCATCTGACGGTAGAAGAAGGTCAGCAGCAGCGTACGGATGTGCGAACCATCGACGTCCGCATCGGTCATGATAATGATGCTGTGATAGCGCAGTTTGTCCGGGTTGTACTCATCGCGCCCGATGCCGCAGCCCAGAGCGGTGATAAGCGTCGCCACTTCCTGCGAAGAGAGCATCTTGTCGAAGCGCGCTTTCTCAACGTTAAGGATTTTACCTTTCAGCGGCAGTATCGCCTGATTTTTACGGTTACGGCCCTGCTTCGCAGAACCGCCCGCGGAGTCCCCTTCCACCAGGTAGAGTTCGGACAGAGCCGGGTCACGCTCCTGGCAATCCGCCAGTTTGCCCGGCAGGCCGGCCAGATCCAGCGCACCTTTACGACGGGTCATTTCACGGGCTTTACGCGCCGCTTCACGGGCACGCGCCGCATCGATAATTTTACCGACGACGATTTTCGCGTCAGACGGGTTTTCCAGCAGGTATTCCGCCAGCAGTTCGTTCATCTGCTGCTCTACCGCCGATTTCACCTCAGAGGAGACCAGTTTATCTTTGGTCTGTGAGGAGAACTTCGGATCCGGCACTTTTACGGAAACCACCGCAATCAGACCTTCACGGGCATCGTCGCCGGTCGCGCTGACTTTGGCTTTTTTGCTGTAGCCTTCTTTATCCATGTACGCGTTCAGCGTACGGGTCATCGCGGCGCGGAAACCGGCAAGGTGAGTACCACCGTCGCGCTGCGGAATGTTGTTGGTAAAGCAGTAGATATTTTCCTGGAAACCGTCGTTCCATTGCAGCGCAACTTCAACGCCGATGCCGTCTTTTTCGGTAGAGAAGTAGAAGATATTCGGGTGGATCGGCGTTTTGTTCTTGTTGAGATACTCAACAAACGCTTTGATGCCGCCTTCGTAGTGGAAGTGATCTTCTTTGCCGTCGCGCTTATCGCGCAGGCGGATAGAAACGCCAGAGTTCAGGAATGACAGCTCGCGCAGGCGTTTCGCCAGAATTTCATACTCAAATTCGGTGACGTTAGTGAACGTTTCATAGCTCGGCCAGAAACGCACCATGGTACCGGTTTTTTCGGTATCGCCCGTTACGGCCAGCGGAGCTTGCGGCACGCCGTGTTCATAAATCTGACGGTGGACTTTGTTATCGCGCTGGATAACCAGCTCCAGTTTCTGCGACAGGGCGTTTACCACGGAAACGCCTACACCGTGTAGACCGCCGGAAACTTTATAGGAGTTATCATCGAATTTACCGCCTGCGTGCAGTACGGTCATGATCACTTCCGCCGCAGACACGCCCTCTTCCGGGTGAATACCGGTCGGAATACCGCGACCATCATCCTGTACGGAGACGGAGTTATCGCTATGGATGGTGACAACGATGTCTTTACAGTACCCTGCGAGCGCTTCGTCGATAGCGTTATCTACCACCTCGAATACCATATGGTGCAGACCGGTGCCGTCATCTGTATCGCCGATATACATACCCGGGCGCTTACGCACCGCATCCAGCCCTTTCAGGACTTTGATACTGGAGGAGTCATAAGAATTCGACATCAACGTTTCTCGCTCATTTAGTCTTGGGTTAATCCGTTATTTTACCCTTTTCCACGGTGAACATCTTCGAATTTTTGTCCGACATGTCCATCACGTGTTCGGCGCTGATCGCGCTGACAAAAACCTGTGACTGCGTCGCTTTCAGGCGGCTGGCTAACAACCCACGCTTCGCGTCATCAAGTTCTGAGGCAAAATCATCTATCAGGTATAAACAGCGTCGTCCGCTCTCGCGGGTTAAAAACTCCCCCTGCGCCAGACGCAGTGCGCACATCAGAAGTTTCAACTGCCCGCGCGACAGCGTATCTTCCACCGGCGCGCCGTCCGCACGAATACGGAAATCCGCTTTATGCGGGCCGTGAGCGGTGTAGGTCAGCATGCGGTCGCGCTCAAAATTGCGCTCCAGCACCTCACCGTAATCGGTCTCTTTTTCCCACCCGCGCTGAAAACCAAACGTCAGGGAAAATTCAGGTAAAAATTGTTGGCAGGTATCGGCCATATCTTCGGCAATGGCTGCGCTGTATTCGGCGCGCCAGCGGCTGATCTGCTCAGCCAGGGGGATCAATTCTTTATCCCATGGGCGTAACTGTGCGTAATGCGTTACCTGGCGCAATGCGGCATTGCGCTGTTTCAGCAAGCGTTTGAGATTGCTCCAGGCGGTGAAAAAACCGGCTTCGTTGTGAAAACATCCCCAATCAAGGAACGCTCTTCGGTATTTGGGGCCACCGTTAAGGAGGGTAAACCCCTCGGGCGTAATCAGTTGCATCGGCATTAACAGCGCCAGTTCCGCCACTTTGTGGCCGTCGGTGCCATCAATACGTACTTTGCTGTCGCCGAGCTTATCTTTTGTCAGACCAATAGCCGTTTCGCGCTCTTCCCCCTGCAAACGACCATGCAGAACAAACGCTTCCTGTTCATGACGGATCACACGACCGATTTGCAAACTGCGAAACGCCCGACCATGTCCGAGCGTATAGATAGCTTCGAGAACGCTGGTTTTACCGCTCCCGTTGGCGCCGACCAGGAAATTAAAGCCTGGAGATAACGCGAGATCTGCGTTCTCGATATTACGGAAGTCTTTAATCAGAAGGCGGGTCAGTGACATAGTTCAGGGCATCAGTCCAGGGGCGTGAGTGTCGCAGCCAGTTCGTTTACCGCCAGCGCACAGAAAGCGGAGCGTACACGAAGTACGCGAGCATTTCGAGCACTGCCGGAAGACGAAATGGCAAGTAAACCAGCCCCTTTACAGATTCTACAAGCGCATTGGCATAACGACATAGGCCGCGCTTTGGCTCGCCGCATCTTCAATCTGTACGCTGGAAACGGAGTCAGTCAGCAGTATACGGACATTTTCGCACTTCAGCGCATTCAGGACATCCAGCACATAGCTAACGTTAAAACCAATTTCCATCTCGCTACCGGCATAGGTGACATCAAGAAACTCTTCTGCTTCTTCCTGTTCCGGGTTATTGGCAGTGATTTTGATCTGATTCTCGCTCACGTACAGACGCACGCCGCGGAATTTCTCGTTCGAGAGAATAGCGGCACGGGCAAAGGCCTGCTTCAGCAAATCACAGCCTGCTTCCAGCGTTTTGTCCGGATTCTTCGGCAATACGCGGCGATAATCCGGGAAACGGCCATCAACCAGCTTGGAAGTAAAAATAAAATCGCCAACGTGTGCGCGAATATTGTTGCTGCCAATCTGCACGCGCAGCGGGGTATCGCCGCCATCGAGCATGCGCATCAGCTCAATCACGCCTTTACGCGGCACGATCACCGAATGGTTTGGCAATGATTCGCCAATCGGCATGGAGCAGACAGCCAGACGGTGCCCATCCGTAGCAACGGTACGCAGCTCTTCGCCTTCAGTTTCGAACAGCATGCCATTTAAGTAGTAACGCACGTCCTGATGCGCCATGGAGAACTGCGTCGCTTCGATCAGGCGTTTCATTGTCGCCTGCGGTAGCGTGAACTCCACTTCGCTTTGCCAGTCATCCAGATTCGGGAAGTCAGCAGCGGGCAGCGTGGAAAGGGAGAAACGGCTGCGCCCGGAACGGATCAGCATACGCTCGCCTTCCAGCTGCACGGCGATTTCCGCACCTTCCGGCAAACCACGGCAGATGTCGAAAAACTTACGCGCCGGAACCGTTGTCGCACCTTGTTCATGTGGCTGGATCAACGCAAGGCGTGCCACCATCTCCATTTCGAGATCGGTTCCGGTCAACGACAGCGCACCTTCGGTCACCTGAAGCAACAGATTTCCGAGGATCGGCAACGTAGGGCGTCCACCCAGTGGGCCGCTTACCTGTTGCAGCGGCTTTAATAAATGTTCACGTTCAACGGTAAATTTCATAGCGTCACGAAGATAATGTTCTGATTAAATTGGAAAAATCTTCTTTGATATCATGGCTTTCTTCACGCAACTGCTCAATCTTACGGCAGGCATGCAGCACGGTAGTATGGTCGCGGCCGCCAAACGCGTCGCCGATTTCCGGCAGACTGTGGTTGGTCAACTCCTTTGCCAGCGCCATCGCCATCTGGCGCGGGCGGGCTACCGAACGGGATCGGCGCTTGGACAGCAGATCCGCCACCTTGATCTTGTAATACTCCGCCACCGTCTTTTGAATATTGTCGATGGTGACCAGTTTTTCCTGTAGCGCCAACAGATCCCGCAGCGCTTCGCGCACGAAATCGATGGTGATGGCCCGTCCGGTGAAATTGGCGTTAGCAATCACGCGGTTCAGCGCCCCTTCCAGCTCACGCACGTTAGAACGCAGACGTTTCGCAATAAAGAAAGCCACTTCCCCGGGCAGACGAATGTCGTTCTCGTCTGCTTTTTTCATCAGGATCGCCACGCGGGTTTCCAGTTCCGGCGGTTCGATCGCAACGGTCAGGCCCCAGCCAAAGCGCGATTTCAAACGATCCTCAACGCCGTTGATCTCTTTCGGATAACGATCCGAAGTGAGAATGATCTGCTGATTACCTTCCAGCAGCGCGTTAAACGTGTGGAAAAACTCTTCCTGGGATCGTTCTTTATTAGCAAAGAATTGGATATCGTCAATCAGCAACGCATCTACGGAACGGTAGTAGCGTTTAAACTCTTCGATCGCATTGTTTTGCAGGGCTTTTACCATGTCCTGGACAAAACGCTCGGAGTGCATATACACCACTTTCGCATTGGGCTTGCGCGCCACAATGCCGTTGCCCACCGCATGCAGCAGGTGAGTCTTACCGAGACCAGTTCCGCCATATAAAAACAGCGGGTTATAGGCGCCGCCGGGGTTGTCTGCCACCTGGCGGGCTGCCGCACGGGCGAGCTGGTTTGATTTACCTTCAACAAAGTTATCAAAGGTATGTTTGACGTTAACGTTGGAGCGGTAAGTCGGTTCCGCCGGTGCGGGCACATTGTCCCAGCCTGGACGCGCTGCAGGCGCGGCGCGCTGTACAACCACTTGCGCTGCTTGCGCTGGCGCGGCAACGCTGGCGGGTTCCCTCAGCGTCTGGCTGACCGGGCGGGTGCCGACTTCAAAATGCAGTTGTGGGGCGTCCGTACCGCAGAAGTCATTCAGCAGTCCATTGATATTGTTGAGATACTTGTCTCTAACCCAATCGAGGACAAAACGGTTTGGCGCATACAAAGCCAGCGTGTTATCGCTCAATTCCGCCTGCAAAGGGCGTATCCACATACTGAATTCTGTGGCTGGTAACTCATCCTGCAATCGGGCAAGACACTGCTGCCAAAGCGAAAGTGACACGGCGGACTCCACTCGAACGAAAATCGATAAATAGTAAAGACAGAAACATTAATGTTTTTTGACACACATCGATAAGACCCAACCGGGTGACGTGCGAACCGCTATTTACGGTTTTTGCCCTGTTCACGATCCTGGATCGCGATCGGGACCGCGGATCATAGCGTAAACCGCGGCAGAGATCTTCTGTTTCTCACAGATTCTTCACGATTTATCCACAGGGCGATTCTGAACCGGGTCAGTGTAAACGATCCAGAGAGAGGAGCGGGACGATTTAGGCCGCATATTGGAAAATTTAATGAGTAACGACGATTTATTGCTTAAACGATCTAACGAAGATCCTGGAGGATCCTTGCGCTTTACTGCCGTCCCCGTATAATCCTGCCCCCGGCGCGTTATGCTCTTATGCAGTCGTCGAATGCTGCTTATTTTTCGCGCAATTATGTGCGAAAATACGTGCGCTATAAGGAAAGAGAATTGACTCCGGAGTGTACAATTATTACAATCCGGCCTCTTTAATTACCCATGGCTTGCGCGCCAGTCGTTCGATTTCCGTTCAGGCATACGCAAAAGTCAGTGAATTTATTCAAGTTTAGGTAGAAACCGCCATGAAACGCACTTTTCAACCGTCTGTACTGAAGCGCAACCGTTCTCACGGCTTCCGTGCTCGTATGGCTACTAAAAATGGTCGCCAGGTTCTGGCTCGTCGTCGCGCTAAAGGCCGCGCACGTCTGACCGTTTCCAAGTAATAAAGCTAACCCCTGAGTGGTTAAGCTCGCTTTTCCCAGGGAGTTACGTTTGTTAACTCCCACTCATTTCACTTTCGTCTTCCAGCAGCCACAACGGGCTGGCACGCCGCAAATCACCATCCTCGGCCGCCTGAATTCGCTGGGGCATCCCCGTATCGGTCTTACCGTCGCCAAGAAAAACGTCAAACGCGCTCATGAACGCAATCGGATTAAACGTCTGACGCGTGAGAGTTTTCGTTTGCGCCAGCATGAACTGCCGGCAATGGATTTTGTGGTGGTGGCAAAGAAAGGGGTTGCCGACCTCGATAACCGTGCTCTCTCGGAAGCGTTGGAAAAATTATGGCGCCGCCATTGTCGCCTGGCTCAAGGGTCCTGATCGGCCTGATTCGGGTCTATCAACGCCTGATTAGTCCACTACTCGGGCCGCACTGCCGTTTCACGCCAACCTGCTCTCACTATGGAATTGAGGCATTGCGCAGGTTTGGAGTGATAAAAGGCAGTTGGTTGACAGTGAAACGCGTATTAAAATGCCACCCTTTACACCCGGGTGGAGACGATCCCGTCCCGCCAGGACCTTCTAAAACCAGAGAACACTAACGATGGATTCGCAACGCAATCTTTTTATCATCGCTTTGTTGTTCGTGTCTTTCATGATCTGGCAAACGTGGGAGAAGGATAAAAATCCTCCTCCGGCGCAACAGCAGACCACGCAGACTACGACCACCGCAGCGGGTAGCGCAGCCGACCAGGGCGTACCGGCCAGTGGCCAGGGGAAACTGATAACGGTTAAAACCGATGTGCTTGAGCTGACCATCAACACCCGTGGTGGTGATGTTGAGCAGGCACTGCTTCCGGCTTATCCGAAAGAACTGGGTGCCAGCGAGCCGTTCCAGTTACTGGAAACCACACCGCAGTTTATCTATCAGGCGCAGAGCGGTCTGACGGGTGCTAACGGTCCGGATAACCCGGCAAATGGCCCGCGTCCGCTGTATAACGTGGAAAAAGATGCGTTTGTACTGGCTGACGGCCAGAACGAACTGGCGATCCCGCTGACCTATACCGACGCTGCTGGCAACACATTCACCAAAACATTCACGCTGAAACGCGGTGAATACGCGGTGAACGTAGGCTATAACGTGCAGAACGCCAGTGATAAACCGCTGGAAGTGGCTACCTTCGGTCAGTTGAAGCAATCCATCAATCTGCCGTCACATCGCGATACAGGCAGCAGCAACTTTGCGCTGCATACCTTCCGCGGCGCGGCCTACTCCACGCCTGACGCGAAGTATGAGAAATACAAGTTCGACACCATTGCCGATAACGAAAACCTGAACGTCAGCGCAAACAGCGGTTGGGTTGCAATGCTGCAACAGTATTTCGCTACAGCGTGGATCCCGCGCAACGATGGTACGAACAACTTCTATACCAGCAACCTGGGCAATGGCGTTGCAGCCATCGGCTACAAATCGCAGCCGGTGAGCATCGCACCAGGCCAGACTGCATCGCTGAACAGCACCCTGTGGGTGGGTCCGGAAATTCAGGACAAAATGGCAGCCGCTGCACCGCACCTGGATCTGACTGTGGATTACGGTTGGTTGTGGTTTATCTCTCAGCCGCTGTTCAAACTGCTGAAATGGATCCATAGCTTCCTGGGTAACTGGGGCTTCTCCATCATTGCAATCACCTTTATCGTTCGTGGCATCATGTACCCGCTGACCAAAGCGCAGTACACCTCCATGGCGAAAATGCGCATGCTGCAGCCAAAAATTCAGGCCATGCGTGAGCGTTTGGGTGAAGACAAGCAGCGTATGAGCCAGGAAATGATGGCGTTGTACAAAGCGGAAAAAGTGAACCCGCTGGGTGGCTGTTTCCCGCTGCTGATTCAGATGCCAATCTTCCTGGCGCTGTACTATATGCTGATGGGCTCTGTTGAGCTGCGCCATGCGCCGTTCGCACTGTGGATCCATGACCTGTCCGCACAAGACCCGTACTACATCCTGCCGATTCTGATGGGCGTAACGATGTTCTTCATTCAGAAGATGTCGCCGACCACCGTGACCGACCCGATGCAGCAGAAGATCATGACCTTTATGCCGGTCATCTTCACGGTGTTCTTCCTGTGGTTCCCATCAGGTCTGGTGCTGTACTATATCGTCAGCAACCTGGTGACCATTATTCAGCAGCAGCTGATTTACCGTGGTCTGGAGAAACGTGGTTTGCATAGCCGCGAGAAGAAAAGCTCCTGATACGCGTTAAGATTCAGACAAGGCGGTCATCTGACCGCCTTTTTTATTTTGAGGTTTCGGAAAACAAACCATGAGCCATAACGACACGATTGTCGCCCAGGCAACCCCACCGGGACGCGGTGGTGTGGGCATCTTGCGTATTTCCGGCCGCCAGGCGCGCGACGTTGCGCAGGCGGTATTAGGCAAACTGCCAAAACCGCGTTATGCCGACTATCTGCCGTTCCTGGACGCTGATGGCGCAGCGCTGGACCAGGGCATTGCGCTGTGGTTCCCAGGGCCAAACTCCTTTACCGGTGAAGATGTACTGGAACTGCAGGGCCACGGCGGCCCGGTGATCCTCGATCTGCTGTTAAAACGCATTCTGACGCTGCCAGGGCTGCGTATTGCCAGACCGGGTGAATTTTCTGAACGCGCATTTCTCAACGATAAGCTTGATCTGGCGCAGGCTGAAGCCATCGCCGATTTGATTGATGCCAGCTCTGAGCAGGCAGCACGTTCAGCGCTGAACTCATTGCAAGGGGCGTTTTCCACCCGCGTGAATCACCTGGTGGAAGCACTTACTCACCTGCGCATCTATGTCGAAGCAGCGATCGATTTCCCGGATGAAGAAATCGATTTTCTCTCGGACGGAAAAATTGAAGCGCAGTTGCACAGCGTGATTGCCGATCTGGATGCCGTGCGCGCTGAAGCACGCCAGGGAAGTCTGCTGCGCGAAGGGATGAAAGTGGTGATTGCCGGCCGCCCAAATGCCGGAAAATCAAGCCTGCTGAATGCGCTGGCCGGGCGGGAAGCCGCTATCGTGACCGATATCGCCGGCACCACTCGCGACGTGTTGCGTGAGCATATCCATATTGATGGCATGCCGCTGCACATTATCGATACCGCAGGTCTGCGTGAAGCCAGTGATGAAGTCGAGCGTATCGGCATCGAACGCGCGTGGCTGGAGATTGAGCAAGCGGACCGGGTACTGTTTATGGTGGATGGCACCACGACTGACGCGGTTGACCCGGCGGAAATATGGCCAGATTTTATTGCCCGTTTACCGGCGAAATTACCGATTACGGTGGTGCGTAACAAAACGGATGTTACCGGCGAGCAACCAGGCATGAGCGAAGTGAATAGCCACTCACTTATACGCCTCTCTGCGCATACCGGCGAAGGCGTCGACACGCTGCGTCTTCATCTCAAGCAAAGCATGGGATTCGACACTAACATGGAAGGCGGGTTCCTGGCACGCCGCCGCCACCTGCAAGCGCTGGAAACAGCGGCGGAGCATCTGCAACAGGGTAAAGCGCAACTGCTTGGCGCATGGGCTGGTGAGCTGCTGGCTGAAGAGCTTCGCCTGGCACAGCAGAGCTTGAGTGAGATCACCGGCGAGTTTACCTCCGATGATTTACTCGGTCGTATTTTCTCCAGTTTCTGTATCGGTAAATAACCCTTTCCCACTGCTCACCGAACGGCCGTTTTAGCGGCCGTTTGCTTCCCTGGCGGCCAAATTTCGTAAAGTACGCAGGATTGGCTAAAGAAAATGTAAATATGGTCGCTTAGGACTTTTCAGATGCGAATTTCCGCATTAAAACCTATCCAGTATGGGCGATAATATTGATTATCGATTCGATTCATCCAGACCATTATCACGGAGCGAAAAATGGCTACGCATTTTGCAAGAGGGATTCTTTCAGAAGGACATCTCGTCTCTACCCGACTCCCGGTAACCTGTCATGACAGCGCTCGTCAGCTCCCCGAACATCGACGCTCACGTTTCCTCGCGTCCAGGGCCTTACTCGCCGAAATGATGTTTATGCTGTACGGCATCAGCGAGTTGCCGGAGATTGCTATTGAAGCCAGCGGAAAACCCGCCTTTGCCGACAGCAGCCTGCCGCAGTTCTCGCTGTCCTATGCCGGAAACATGGTGGGCGTTGCGCTAACAACAGAGGGTGAATGCGGTCTGGATATGGAGCTTCAACGCGCGACACGGGGTTTCCATAACCCGCACGGGCAAAAGCAGCCTCTATTCACAGGCAATGAACAGTTGTGGATCAATAACCAAAGCGATCCGAATGAAGCACAAACTCAGATTCTGACACTGCGCCAAAGCGTGATGAAGCTGATTCATCAGATGCAGGATGATCCCGGGCAGTTACAGCTTTTGCCAGGCTCCGGTCGACTTCGCGTGGCGCAACTGGCGCAAGTGGAAGTGATGTGTGATGCTGAAGACGTGTTGATTTGGTCGGTGGCCGTCGCCCCCGCCATCGAAAGCCTTAAAATCTGGGAATTTGATAGTCAAAAAGGGTGGCGTTACCTTGCCGATGTACAAACGCGCGCCAACGATCCCGCCTCCCGTCTGATGCGATTCACCAGCTTACCTGCCGAAAAAGCCCTGATCCTTAACTGATCCGTTAGCAAGGAGTCATCATGTCTGCTGAACTCACTGTTGTGACACTGCTTGGGAGTCTGCGTAAAGGCTCTTTTAATGCCATGGTTGCACGTACGTTGCCCAAGCTTGCGCCTGCGGGAATGACTATCACACCGCTGCCCTCGATTGCTGATATCCCACTGTATGATGCCGATATACAACAGGAAGAAGGATTTCCGCAGAGCCTGGAAGCCATTGCCGCACAAATCCGCGCAGCGGATGGTGTGGTTATCATCACCCCTGAATACAACTACTCAGTGCCGGGTGGCCTGAAGAACGCCATAGACTGGTTATCACGCTTGCCGGAACAGCCGCTCGCCGGGAAACCTGTATTGATTCAAACCAGTTCAATGGGCGCAATCGGCGGTGCACGCTGCCAGTATCATCTGCGCCAAATCCTCGTCTTTCTCGATGCAATGGTGATGAATAAGCCTGAATTTATGGGCGGAGTCATCCAGAACAAAGTGGATCAGCAGACGGGGGAAGTGGTTGATCAAAGCACGCTTGATCATCTGAGCGGGCAACTTACCGCTTTCGGAGAGTATATCCAGCGCGTTAAGCGGTAATCGGTTTTCCCTCTCCCGGCAAGGGAGAGGGAAATGCAGATTAATGCGCGTCGATAAAGACGATTTTCAGCAAGAACAGCAGTGCGACAACAATGACGCACGGGCTGAGATCGCGCAGGCGCCCCGTCCCGATTTTCATCACACAGTAAGAGATAAAGCCCAGCGCGATACCTTCAGTAATGGAGAAACTGAACGGCATCATCACCGCAGTGATAAACGCAGGTACCGCTTCTGTCAGATCTTCCCACTTCACACGCGCCAGGCTGGATGTCATCAGCACACCAACATAGATCAGCGCACCCGCAGCAGCGTAGCCCGGCACCATCCCCGCCAGCGGCGACAGGAAGATAACCAACAGGAACAACAAACCCACCACAACGGCAGTCAGGCCGGTACGACCACCGACAGACACGCCGGAAGAAGATTCGATATACGCCGTAACAGAAGAGGTTCCGATAAAGGACCCGGTAACGGAAGAGATACTGTCAACGAACAGCGCTTGTTTCATGCGCGGAAACTTGCCGTTTTCGTCCACCAGCCCGGCTTTGTCAGTAACACCGATCAGCGTACCGGAGGAGTCGAACAGGTTCACCAGCATAAAGGAGAAGATCACGCCAGCCAGACCAATATTAAACGAACCGGCCAAATCTACGTTGCCAACCACGCTGGCCACACTCGGCGGTGCGGAAACAATACCGTGATATTGCACATCACCCAGCAACCAGCCCAGCAGCGTGGTCACCACGATGGAAACCAGCACTGCGGCGTGAATATTGCGGGATGCCAGAATCGCAATGATGAAGAAACCGAGGACGCCCAGCAGAACGCTGTGGGAAGTCAGGTTACCAATGCTCACCAGTGTTTCTTTGTTCGCGACAATGACACCGGCGTTTTTCAGACCCATCATGCCAATAAACAAACCGATACCGCTGGTGATCCCCACACGCAGGCTCACCGGAATATTGGCAATCATCCAGTAACGGACGCGGAAAAGGGTCAGCAGCAACAGGCCAACCGCCCCCCAGAAAATGGCACCCATACCCACTTGCCAGGACAATCCCATGGCGCCCACCACCACAAACGCGAAGAAGGCGTTCAGGCCCATCGCCGGTGCCAGCGCTACCGGCAGGTTGGCAACCAGTCCCATCAGGATGCTACCAAATGCAGCAATCAGGCAGGTGGTAACGAATACTGCGCTGGTGTCCATCCCGGCGACGCCCAAAATTTGTGGGTTAACAAAGACGATATACACCATCGTCAAAAACGTTGTGAAACCGGCGATCACTTCGGTACGTGCCGATGTGCCGTGTTCGCGCAGTTTAAACACGCGGTCAAGCAACCCCTGGCCCGATGCCTGGGTAGTGTGTTGTTGGCTCATTATCAATTTCCGGAATAGGAGGGAAAATTCGTCGCTATCCTATACCAAAATGAGACAATGTTGACGGTTATCACACACTTTTTTTCATTGAATTTGCTTATACGGCAACGATTGCGTCCCGCTATCTGCGTTAAGTAAACGTTAAACTCGCAACAAAACAGGAAACAGCATGTCCCACATTGAAGCGGTTTTTTTCGACTGTGACGGCACCCTGGTCGACAGTGAAGTAATTTGCTCACGCGCTTATGTGCATATGTTTAAAGAATTTGGCATCACGCTGGCGCTGGAAGAGGTCTTTAAGCGCTTTAAAGGTATGAAACTGTACGAAATTATTGATGTCATCAGCGCTGAATATGGTGTAGCTCTGGCGAAAAGCGCGCTGGAGCCAGTGTACCGCGATGAGGTCGCGCGTCTGTTTGATGCCGAGCTGGAAGTGATTGCCGGCGCGGGCGCACTGCTGGATGCTGTTAGCGTGCCGATGTGCGTGGTCTCCAACGGCCCGGTCAGCAAAATGCAGCACTCTTTAGGTAAACTGGGTCTGCTGCATCACTTTCCGGACACGCTGTTCAGCGGTTATGACATCCAGCGCTGGAAGCCCGATCCAGCGTTAATGTACCATGCGGCAAAAGCGCTGAATGTTAATCCGGTAAACTGTATTCTGGTGGACGACTCCACTGCCGGAGCACAATCAGGTATTGCGGCGGGTATGGAAGTGTTTTACTTCTGCGCCGATCCGCATAACCAACCTATCGATCACCCGAAAGTGACTACGTTCACTGATTTAGCGCAGTTGCCAGAGCTGTGGCGCGCACGCGGGTGGCATGTTACGCGTTAACCAAAACCACTAAACAGGACGTTTTTATGGCCCAGGCAACCCGACCACTTCCGGTCTTTAAATACCACCCACATCCCCTGGACACCGGGGTGTTTTCTGATGACAAAACGGTCACCTGCGCCTGCTGCCAGCAGCCGACCGCGATTTATTACACCAATCCGTTCTACACCACCGAAGAGATCGATTACCTTTGCCCGTGGTGTATCGCTGACGGCGCAGCCGCGCAAAAGTTTGGCGGCAGTTTTCAGGACGAATCCAGTGTGGATGGCGTTGAAGCGGAGTACGACAACGACGGCGAATTCACCGGGTTCAAAAATCCCTGGCCGGAAGACCGTCTCGTTGAGCTGACCGAACGCACACCGGGTTACTGCGGCTGGCAACAGGAGTACTGGCTGGCGCATTGCAACGACTTCTGCGCTTTTGTGGGGTACGTCGGCTGGAAAGAAATTGCCGATAAACTCGATCAGTTTGCCGACCTGCAAGCCGACTGCTATGCATTTGGTATGGACTACGAGAAACTGCCTGAGTACCTTCTCGATGGCGGCGACTGCCAGGGTTACCTCTTCCGCTGCCTGCATTGCGGAAAACTACGCCTGTGGGCGGATTTATCCTGACGGAGTATACCCATGCCAGAATTACTTGAGCGCTACCAGGGCACGCTTCTCGGCCTGGCAGCCGGGGATGCCGTGGGCACTGCCGTTGAATTTAGCCCGAAAGACAGCTTTCCCCCGGTAACGGATATGGTAGGCGGCGGCCCGTTTCACTTACAAGCCGGGCAGTGGACGGATGATACCTCTATGGCCCTGTGCCTGGCGGAAAGCCTGACGACCTGCCGGGGTTTTGATGCCAGAGATCAGATGAACCGTTACCTTAACTGGTGGAAATGGGGCTATTTCAGCTCCACGGGCCACTGTTTTGATATCGGTATGACTGTTGCGGGGGCGCTGCAAAAATTTGCCAGCGATGGCGAACCGTTTGCCGGTTCCAGCGATCCACGAACGGCCGGAAACGGGTCGTTGATGCGTCTTGCTCCCGTCGTGCTGTGGTATTTCCCGGATGCGCAGCAGGTGCTGGAGTATGCCGAAGCCTCATCGCGTACTACCCATGCCGCCCCGGAAGCCGTCGCCAGTTGCCGCTTATTTGCACAGATGCTGATCAATGCGCTGAGCGGTATGAGCAAGCAGGAGATCCTGACACATATCCCGCAACTGCCGCAGCAAGAAAAGCTGCGCCACATCGCTGAAGGCCGCTATTTGCAGAAAACGCGAGCGGATATCGTTGGCACCGGTTATTGCGTACAGAGCCTGGAAGCCGCGCTCTGGTGTTTCGCAAAGGGCGGTGATTTTGAGGAAACGATTCTTCTGGCTACCAACCTTGGCGACGATGCCGATACCACGGCCGCGATTGTCGGGCAGTTAGCCGGCGCGTATTACGGCGTGAACGGTATTCCGCAACGCTGGCGCGATAAACTGTGGCAGTATGAGGATATCGATAATCTGGCGAGAAAACTGCTGGTGAAATCAGCCTGAGACACTCACCCCCTCCGTAGCGAGGGGGTGATATTGCCGCATTACTCTTTCGGATCTTTCCCGGCAAGCAGCTTATCCAGCTCATCACCGCCGACATGACGGAAGTCCTGCCCCTTCACGAAGTAGAAAATGTATTCGCAAATATTCTGGCAGCGGTCACCAATACGCTCGATAGAGCGGGCGCAGAACAGAGCAGTCAGGACGCTCGGGATAGTGCGGGAATCTTCCATCATGTACGTCATTAACTGACGCACGATGCCTTCGTATTCCTGATCCACTTTTTTATCTTCGCGGTAGATGCGTACCGCTTCATCCAGATCCATGCGGGCGAAGGCGTCCAGCACATCATGCAGCATTTGCACGGTGTGGCGGCCCAACGACTCCAGACTCACCAGCAGAGGCTGATGCTGCTGCGAGAATTTCTCCAGTGCGGTACGGCAAATTTTATCCGCCACATCGCCAATACGTTCCAGCTCAGCAATAGTTTTAATAATTGCCATGACCAGACGCAGGTCGCTCGCCGTAGGCTGGCGTTTGGCAATAATACGCACACAGGCTTCATCGATGGTCACTTCCATCATGTTGACCTGTTTATCACCTTCGACGACGCGCTTTGCCAGCTCACTGTCCTGGTTGTGCATCGCGGTGATCGCATCAGAAAGCTGCTGCTCCACCATTCCACCCATGGTCATTACCTGAGTGCGGATACTTTCCAGTTCAGCGTTGAACTGCCCGGAAATATGTTTGTTAAGGTTGAGGTTGTCCATGGTTCAACTCCAAATGCCCGACAGATTTCACGTTAAAACAAGGCGTTTACGCCTTTGCGGTTCGGGCATATCAACCGTAGCGCCCGGTAATATAGTCTTCGGTTTGTTTCTTCTTCGGCTTGGTGAACAGATCATCCGTATTACTGAACTCAATCAGTTCGCCGAGATACATAAACGCCGTATGATCGGAGCAACGCGCAGCCTGCTGCATGTTGTGGGTAACGATCACGACGGTGTAATCCTCTTTAAGCTCAGTAATCAGCTCTTCAATACGACCCGTTGAAATCGGGTCCAGCGCTGAACAGGGCTCATCCAGCAACAGCACTTCCGGGCGAATCGCGATACCGCGTGCAATGCACAGACGCTGCTGCTGACCACCGGAGAGAGAGTACCCACTCTGGTGCAGTTTATCCTTGGTTTCGTTCCATAATGCGGCTTTGGTCAAAGCCCACTGCACGCGCTCGTCCATATCGGCGCGGGAGAGCTTCTCAAACAGACGCACGCCAAAGGCGATATTGTCGTAAATCGACATCGGGAACGGCGTCGGCTTCTGGAACACCATGCCCACTTTTGCACGCAACAGCGCGATATCCTGGGTATTGGTGAGGATGTTATCGCCATCCAGCAGGATTTCACCTTCAGCGCGCTGCTCCGGGTAGAGCTCAAACATCTTGTTAAAGGTACGCAACAGCGTGGACTTGCCGCAGCCTGACGGCCCGATAAACGCAGTCACCTGATTTTTAGCGATATCCAGGCTGATGTTTTTCAGTGCATGGAATTTGCCGTAATAGAAGTTCAAATCGCGAACCTGAATTTTGCCCGGCGTCGTATCAACCATACTCATTTATCTCTTTCCTCAACTCGACGCCGCTTATCGCCGCGTCGCAAAAAATTAACCGTGTTTACTCTTCGCGAAAATGACGCGCGCCAGAATATTCAGCAACAGTACACAGAGAGTGATAATCAATACCCCGGCCCAGGCCAATTCTTGCCATTCGGCAAACGGGCTCATAGCGAATTTGAAAATCGTCACCGGCAGGTTAGCGATAGGCTGCATCATGTCGGTACTCCAGAACTGGTTAGAAAGCGCAGTAAACAGCAACGGCGCGGTTTCACCCGCAATACGTGCAACCGCCAGCAGCACCCCCGTCATAATCCCGGAGACGGAGGCCTTCAGGGTAATCGCCGCAATCATCTTCCATTTAGGCGTTCCCAGCGCATACGCCGCTTCACGCAGGCTATCCGGTACCAGTTTCAGCATGTTTTCCGTGGTGCGGATAACAATAGGCACCTGCAACAGCGCCAGCGCAATCACGCCTGCCCAGCCGGAGAAGTGCTGCATTTGCGCGACCACAATGGTGTAAACAAACAGCCCCACCACAATAGAAGGCGCAGACAACAGGATATCGTTGATAAAGCGGATCACTTCCGCGAGCAGCGACTTACGGCCATACTCGGCCAGATAAATCCCCGCCATAATGCCCAGCGGTGTACCGATGACGGTTGCCCACAGAATCAGCAAACCACTGCCCGCCAGAGCGTTCGCCAGACCGCCACCCGCCGTATTCGGCGGCGGTGTCATTTCAGTGAACAGTGCCAAAGACATGCCATCAAAGCCGCGTGCCACGGTAGAAAAGAGGATCCAGACCAGCCAGAACAGACCAAACACCATGGTCGCCATCGACAGCGTCAGGGCGATACGGTTTTTCATGCGACGACGCGCCTGCATTTTGCGGCGCGACTCGGCTAATTGCACCGTGCTTTGCATTTCAAGCGTTGCCATCAGCGCGCCCCCTCGTTTTTCGCCAGTCGCAGGATCATCACTTTAGAAATGGCCAGCACAATAAAAGTGATCACAAACAGGATCAGTCCCAGCTCCATTAGCGCGGCAACATGCAGACCGGATTCCGCTTCGGCGAATTCGTTCGCCAGTGCGGAAGTGATACTGTTGCCCGGCATAAACAGCGAAGCGCTATCGAGTTGGTAGGTGTTACCGATGATAAAGGTTACCGCCATGGTTTCGCCCAGTGCGCGGCCCAACCCCAGCATAATGCCGCCAATCACCCCGTTTTTCGTGAACGGCAGCACGATGCGCCAGATCACTTCCCAGGTGGTGCAGCCAATGCCGTACGCCGACTCTTTCATCATCACCGGCGTTTGTTCAAACACATCGCGCATAACCGCCGCAATGTAAGGAATAATCATGATCGCGAGGATCACCCCGGCAGCCAGAATGCCAATACCGAACGCCGGCCCGGAAAACAGCGCGCCCACAAACGGAATGGTGGAGAGCACATTACCCACCGGCTCCTGGAAATAGGTGGCGAACAGCGGAGCAAAGATAAACAAGCCCCACATGCCATAGACAATACTGGGGATAGCCGCCAGCAGCTCAATCGCAATACCAAGCGGGCGTTTCAGCCAGTTTGGCGCCAGTTCGGTCAAAAACAGCGCGATGCCGAAACTCACCGGAACCGCGATCAGCAGCGCGATAACTGAGGTGACGATAGTGCCGTAAATCGGTACCAACGCACCATAAATGTCATTCGGAGCATCCCACTCTTTGGTCCACAGGAATGAGAAACCAAACTTCTGAATGCTTGGCCAGGCGGAGAAAATCAGAGACACAATAATGCCGCTGAGCAGCAATAACACAATCAGCGCAGCCAGTTTTACCAGTGCGCTGAAAATCATGTCGCCTTTTTTTCCCGGAGGGTTAAATGCCGGCTTGGTTGCAGCCATAAATTACTCTTCAGTTTAACGTCTTACGAATTTGCCCGCAGGCGCATGCATCGGCTTACGGGCCTACAGAGAATCTGTAAGGCGAGTGGTGTAAGCGCCACTCGCCATATTCTTCAATAATCTGTGATTAGTACAGTGCTTTACCGCTGCTGTCTTTCACATTTGCTTTCCATGCAGCACGAACCTGAGTCACGACGCTTTCCGGAAGCGTAGCGTAGTCGAGTTCGTTAGCTTGTTTGCCGCCTTTTTTGTAAGCCCAGTCGAAGAATTTCAGGACTTCAGCGCCTTGCTCCGGTTTAGCCTGCTCTTTATGCACCAGGATGAAGGTGGTGGAAGTGATTGGCCACACATCCGCGCCTTTCTGGTTAGTCAGGTCCTGAGCGAAGGATTTGCTCCAGTCGATATTTTTTGCGGCGTTAGAGAAGCTGGTTTCAGTCGGGCTAACCGCTTTACCATCTGCAGACAGCAGTTTGGTGTAGGTCAGGTTGTTCTGCTTAGCGTAAGCATATTCAACATAACCAATGGAACCCGGCAGACGCTGTACAAATGCGGCGATACCGTCGTTACCTTTACCGCCCAGACCGGTCGGCCAGTTAACCGTGGAGCCAGAGCCAACTTTGGATTTCCACTCTTCGTTGACTTTCGCCAGGTAGCTGGTGAAGACGAAAGAGGTGCCAGAACCATCAGCACGACGCACAACCGCGATGTTCTGCGAAGGCAGTTTCAGACCCGGGTTGAGTTTTGCAATCGCTGCGTCATCCCATTTTTTGATGTTGCCCAGATAGATATCACCCAGCGTTTTACCATCCAGTACCAGCTCGCCGGATTTAATGCCCGGGACGTTAATAGCCAGTACAATACCGCCGATTACGGTCGGGAACTGGAACAGGCCTTCCTGAGCCAGTTTGTCATCAGCCAGCGGGGCATCGGAAGCACCGAAATCAACCGTTTTAGCCGTAATTTGTTTCACGCCGCCGGAAGAACCGATACCCTGGTAGTTAATCTTATTACCCGTTTCTTTCTGGTAGGTATCAGCCCATTTGGCATACACCGGCGCAGGGAAAGTTGCACCAGCACCGGTCAGGCTTGCCGCAGCGTTGGCAGCAAAAGCGCTCAGAGATAAGGTCGCGGCGACAACAGTTGCGACAGTGGTACGCATAACGTTCATAATGTCTCCTGCAAGATTCGTAAATCGTTGTTTGAGTTGCTACTCGGAGCAAAATAGGACACTTTGATGACAGTTATATGCAATGATTGTTACTGTTTAATGACAGCAATGAAATATCCTTGCTGAATTATTAAAAACATTTATAAATCAATGTAATAACATTCAATTACCACAACTTCATTACACGAACATTTTCTTTTTATGACAATCCAACCGTAGCTGAAAATCCGGATTTGTCATAAAGCGCTGCCAGAATAAACGCCGCTATTCCGCCCCAGCTAACGATCCCTTTTCCAGTGATTTAGCAATCATCCGCCACCGATTTTCAGCGCGACAGCGCTACCAGGAAGAGGTAGCAGACAAGCCTCTGGTTTCGTATTTATATAGCTACGAAGTCGGACCATTGTTGATGCAACATAGTAAACCCTAAGGAATGATGATGATTAAATCAGTTGCTGTCGCTATCGGATTGCTGTCGTTTCTTCCTGCTACATACGGCCATGCCGCCAACAGGCCCGTATCTCTTGGCTCCTCCGGTTATCAGTCTGATTCGGTGATGGTTTTGCAGGGCACAGAACATGACACGGGTAACGCAACTATCGTCCCATCGGATTACCTGAGCGTAAATAAACTCAGAAACATTCAAGAGGATGCGCCAAAACAAAAAGAAGACATCGCTGATATGAAAAAAACGCTCTCGGAAATGGGGCGGGACAGAGAAAACCTGCAAAGACGCAATGATGAATTAAGCCGTAAAGTTGATGACATGCAACGCAGTATTAATTCGCTGGAAAACAAGCTTGATGAGCTGAGCCGTAGGGTCAAATAAGTCAGGAGAGGTTGCCATCGGCAACCTCTTTTTTACGCTGCGGCTAACTGCCTGGCGCTTGCTGTTTATCGAACACAAACAGAATGTGGTGATCATCCAGATACTTAATATCCACTTTATTGCCTTTCTGTATTTTTGATGCGTTAAAGGCAGAAATGGTCTCTTTCCCTTCCACCGTTCGGGTGGCCCCTCCTTCTTGCAATGCGAGCCGATATTTAATGTTAATGGTGCCATTGTCGTTTGAGCTGATGTAGCTGACCTCTTCGACGGTAGCCTGCAATTCACGGCCCTGTGTCTGGATCTTATGGTCACGGTTAAACAGATAGACGATATAAGCGACCATGCCGACGATAAATATTACCGAAAAAACGATAACAAACTTCATTTAATCAATCCCTTACATAAACATCGTTAAACCATGAACCGAGGCCATCACCTGACCGTATTGCATCATTGCATTGGTAAACGCTACCCGACCCTCGCTGGAGGCCAAATCAAAAGCCGACTTATCGAACTTCAGATTGGTTAATCCTACCTTGCTGATCGCGGTAGCCGTAAACGAGGCCCCCTCGGTGACCACCTTAAGGGCGGTAAAATCAAAAGAAAACAGGGAAACCGTCTCTTTATGGTCTTTATATTCAAGCGCTTGTGGCGTTTTAATGTGCACCTTTTCATCACTCGCAATGGTGATCAGTTTAGGGGAAGAGATTGTCGCACCCTGCGCTATTTTCTGCGTCCACGCCCCTTCTATGGTGGTGATGTTATTGCCGGTGATCGTTTGTGTCAGGTTTTGCGAAATCGACTCTTGCCGGGAGCCGGTAATCAATGACGAGACGCCGTTATCAAAGGTATAGCTCACCAGACCGGTAATATGCTGCGATGATCTACCGTCAATATCTTCAGTGCGGTTGCCTTTTACCGTCACCGTTTCACCCCCGCTGGTTACCCGCATCACGCGGCCATTCGTAATGGTGGTTTCTTCGCCATTACCTACCGTTCGGGTCTCTTTATCCGTCACTTCCGTCGTGCGCGTTGCATGGTATTTGAAGCCTGCGCGTTTCGTCATCTCATCATCAAGCTCACCCAAAACGGTCAGGCTACGGTTACCGTCGACCGTAATCACCTGATTATTTTCGACCGAGACATTCATGTCCTTTTCCGCATGCAAATCCATGCGCTCAGCGCCGAGTTTATCTTCAAACAGCAGATAGCTGGCGTTGTCGCAATTGCCGGTTTTTGAGCGCGTCATAAACCCCATTACCGTTGCGGCGGCGGGCAATGCCCAGGGCGGCATATTTGCCTCGTTATATACGCGTCCGGTCACCATCGGACGGTCGGGATCGCCGTTGATAAAATCAATTACCACTTCATCACCAACCCGCGGGATCTGAACACCACCAAATCCCTGACCGGCCCACGAACTGGATACGCGCACCCAGCAAGAGCTGGTTTCATCACTTTTCCCCAGCCTGTCCCAGTGGAATTTCACTTTTACCCGCCCGTATTTATCGGTCCAGATAGGTTCCCCCTCCGGGCCGACTACGCGAGCGGTTTGCGGGCCATATGTTCGCGGCCATGCGGTTTTTTGCTCCGGTCGCCAGGTCAGAGAAGCCGGGATCACGCTAAAGCTAATTAGCCGGGAACTGTCACCTTCATCACCGCTGGCATAGCGGTTTTCTTCAAACTGCAACCAGGTCTTTGTCACCAGATAGCGGCCATTATCCTGCATAAAAGGAGCATTAATGAGCTGAAAGGTATGCCCGGCCGCAATGCCAATAGCGGTGGCTGTTCCCGCGGTCTGCTGATGATCAACCTGCCAGCGTTCCTGTTTGATGCGGGCATAATATTCCCCGTCATTTTGCTCAACAAAACGCCCCGGCCATTCATACACATCAATACGGCCAGGCGACGGCGATGCGGGGTTCTGGCGAGCCTGGAAAAGCCAGGCATTTGGTTTACGAAAGTCGTAATCCTCGGTGCTGAAAATACCCGGCGTAACGCGATCTTCCATTGACCACTGACTAATGCCTTCAACATCCGCCACGCCGCCAGCCTGGGACTGTATATAGGGGATGACATCATAACCTGCTGCCGACGGAAAAGCAGAACCGGCGTCGGTAAGTACCAACGTATGGTTATCCGCTGCATGGCGAAAATACCAGGAGATACCTTCCAGCTCCATTAAGCGTCGGATGAAATCCAGGCTGCTTTCCTGGTACTGCACACAGTACTCCCAGACCCGATAACTTGCTGTGAGCTGATTATCCAGCTTTACCCCATGTTCACTCAGCATGGTCTGGACGATTTGCGGAACCGTCTGCGCCTGAAAAATACGCATGTTTCGCTCCAGCCGCATCGGCCAGAGATCCGACTCAACAGTGAGCTGATAGGCCGCGTAACGCTGCCCGGAAAGCTCTACGGAAGCGACTGCCACGCTGGTGGCTTTTCCGTTGAGATACCGTGTTGCAAGCGCGTCCTGGTCCGGTATTTCAATGCTGACGGATTGCCCCAATATCTGGCTTCTGTCTATTCTGGCATCTTGTCCGAGTACGGTAAGTTGATATTCAAAGGGTTCAGAGAGGGATTCACTGCCGGCCATTTTCCAGAAAAGCAGGTCCGGTGCGGCGGTGATTTTGACGGTTATGCGGGAAGACATTGATCATCTCCGGGCAGATTCAACGGTAGGCGAAACACAGGAGCGGTAAGTGCTCCAGCTGAGATAGCCAGCCGCGGAACATTCCGCGCAATGTCTGATTCCGGTAGTGCGAGTGTCGGGCTGACCATAAAAAAAATCCGGTATGCTTTTTAAAAAGCATGACCGGATTTGTTTACAGTACGGTTAAACCGCAGACCGTAACGGCGTTAGCGCCGCATTATCGGATTATTCTACTGTGACGGATTTCGCCAGGTTACGCGGCTGGTCAACGTCAGTGCCTTTGATCAGCGCAACGTGGTACGCCAGCAATTGCAGCGGCACGGTGTAGAAAATCGGCGCAATCATCTCTTCAACATGCGGCATCTCAATGATATGCAGATTGTCGCTGCTGGTGAAACCGGCATCCTGATCGGCGAAGACGTACAGCACACCGCCGCGCGCGCGAACCTCTTCGATATTGGATTTCAGTTTTTCCAGCAGTTCGTTGTTTGGTGCCACCACAATCACCGGCATATCGGCATCAATCAGCGCCAGAGGGCCATGTTTCAGCTCGCCCGCCGCGTACGCTTCTGCGTGAATATAGGAGATCTCTTTCAGTTTCAGCGCGCCTTCCAGCGCAATCGGATACTGATCGCCACGCCCCAGGAACAACGCGTGATGTTTGTCAGAGAAATCCTCCGCCAGCGCTTCAATACGCTTATCCTGTGACAGCATCTGCTCAATACGACTCGGTAGCGCCTGCAGACCATGAACGATGTCGTGCTCGATAGACGCATCCAATCCTTTCAGGCGGCTCAGTTTCGCCACCAGCAACAGCAGAACCGTGAGCTGAGTAGTGAAAGCCTTGGTGGAGGCAACGCCAATTTCGGTACCGGCATTGGTCATCATCGCCAGATCGGATTCACGCACCAGCGACGACCCCGGAACGTTACAAATCGCCAGTGAACCAAGGTAGCCCAGCTCTTTCGACAGACGCAATGCAGCCAGTGTATCCGCCGTCTCGCCGGATTGGGAAAGGGTGATCATCAGGCTGTTGCGACGCACCGCCGATTTGCGGTAGCGGAATTCAGAGGCGATCTCCACATCACACGGAACACCGGCCAGCGCTTCAAACCAGTAACGGGAAACCATACCGGAGTTATAAGAAGTTCCGCAGGCAACGATCTGGATATGTTCCACTTTCGACAGCAGCTCGTTAGCATTCGCCCCCAGTTCGCTCAAATCCACTTCGCCGTGGCTGATACGGCCGGTCAGAGTATTTTTAATAGCATTCGGCTGTTCAAAGATCTCTTTCTGCATGTAGTGACGATAAATGCCTTTATCACCCGCATCGTATTGCAGACTGGATTCAATATCCGGGCGTTTCACCTGCGCGCCTGATTTATCGAAAACAACCACTGTACGACGGGTCACTTCCGCGATATCGCCCTCTTCCAGGAAAATAAAGCGACGGGTCACCGGCAGGAGTGCCAACTGGTCGGAGGCGATAAAGTTTTCCCCCATACCGAGGCCGATAACCAGCGGGCTACCGGAACGTGCAGCCAGCAGCGTACTGGGATCGCGGGTATCCATGATCACCGTACCGTATGCACCGCGCAGCTGCGGAATGGTACGCAGCACAGCCTCGCGCAGGGTGCCGCCCTGTTCCAGTTCCCAGTGCACCAGATGTGCGATCACTTCAGTGTCTGTTTCAGACACAAACACATACCCGCGCGCTTTTAAAACTTCGCGCAGCGGTTCATGGTTCTCGATGATGCCGTTATGCACCACAACAATATGGTCTGAAACATGCGGATGCGCATTGCCTTCAGAAGGTTCACCATGGGTCGCCCAGCGTGTATGAGCAATACCTGTCCCACCGTGCAACGGGTGTTCTTCCGCTGCCTGAGAGAGCATCTGCACTTTACCGAGACGACGCAGACGCGTCATATGCCCGTTGTTGTCCACCACTGCCAGACCGGCAGAGTCATATCCACGGTATTCCAGACGACGTAAACCTTCGAGAAGGATTTCTGCAACATCACGCTGCGCGACAGCGCCAACAATTCCACACATATTTTAAGATTCCGATTTTGGCATTATGCCTTTTGTTGTCGGTCAACCTGTATGCCCGTTTTCGGGCGCCCCGAGCCTTGTAGAGAGTGGGGTTATTTTTATAGGTACTGCCTTACGGGCGGAGGAATTATTTTTCCCCTCATCCCTGAATACTTGCCGGAAAGCGCTACGCTTATCCGGCCTAAAAAACGGGTTATTTCTTCTTCACCGGACGACGCCAGCCCGGTTTCTGCACCTGTGGCACGCGGCTTAACACCAGTTCATTTTCGCCTACGTTGCGCGTGACCGTCGTACCAGCCGCAATGGTGGCACCGTTGGCCACCGTAACCGGCGCCACTAACTGCGTATCAGAGCCAACAAACACATCATCACCAATCACGGTTTTGTGCTTATTTGCACCGTCGTAGTTGCAGGTGATAGTCCCGGCGCCAATATTCACATTATCGCCAATGTCCGCGTCGCCCAGGTACGTCAGATGCCCCGCTTTAGAGCCTTTACCCAGACGCGCTTTTTTCATTTCAACGAAGTTACCAACATGCGCGCCAGCCAGCAGTTCGGCCCCCGGACGTAAACGCGCGAAGGGACCAATGGTGCATGCGGCTTCCAGGCGGGCATCTTCCACGACGCTGTAAGGACTGATTTCGCAATCATCGCCAATTTCGCTGTTTTTGATCACGCAGCCTGCGCCAATCTTCACGCGATGGCCAAGTTTGACGCGCCCTTCAATAATGACGTTAGCATCGATCTCCACATCCCGCCCGTGCTCCAGCGCGCCGCGGAGGTCGAAACGCGCCGGATCGCGCAGCATAACGCCGGCAAGCAGTAGCCGCTCAGCTTGTTCAGCCTGATAAGCACGCTCCAGACGCGACAATTGCAGACGGTTGTTGACCCCTTCCACTTCACTCAGGCGTTGCGGATGAACAGCAGTAATTTCACGCCCTTCCTGATGAGCAAAGCCAATGATGTCGGTAATGTAGAATTCACCCTGAGCATTGTTATTGGTGAGTTGGCTGAGCCAGCGCTTCAGATCGCCGCCGTTGGCCACCAAAATGCCGGTGTTGATTTCTTTAATCAGGCGTTGAGCTTCGCTGGCGTCTTTCTGCTCGATAATCCCGGTAATCACGCCATTTTCACGCGTAATCCGACCATAACCGGTGGGATCGTCGAGTTTCACCGTCAACAGACCAATACCGCCCTGTGGCTTGGCGTCACGCAGGCGCTGCAGCGTATCAACAGAAATCAGCGGAACATCGCCATAGAGCATCAAAATGTCTTCGTCATCGGCGAAGAACGGAGCGGCCTGCTGCATCGCATGGCCCGTGCCCAGTTGCTCAGCTTGCAGCACCCAATTGAGTTTATCGTCGCGTAGCGTAGCTTTCAGCAGATCGCCGCCATGACCATAAACCAGATGAACGTTATTTGCGCCAAGATTTGTAGCAGCATCAATGACATGCTGGACCATCGACTTCCCTGCAAGGGTATGCAGCACTTTCGGGAGATCGGAATACATGCGTGTGCCTTTGCCCGCGGCAAGGATCACCACACTCATTTTTGTGTTCAACATACGCGTCCTGACTGTCATTTGAGTGAGAAGTTAAACTCTTTAGCGTTGAAAATACTACATATTTTGCAGCATAAAATGGAGTGTTGGTGAAACGCTCAACATCCACCTTTACAGTGCATTTGGAGGCTATTTTAACGGCAGAGTAAATGCGTTTGTCACTGAAAATTAGCGACGTTCCTCTCTGTCACTAATTTATACAAAGGGTTAGCTGTTTTTTTTTATCCTGAATAAAGATTAAACAAAAATAAAACACCGTTTTGATCATTAAAGAGTGTGACGTACAAAAAAGAAACAGCGTTTCATCTTGGTAATAATGGCGGGCAATGATTAATCAGGAGCATAAAATGAATTATAAAATACCTCTCGCCATAACCGTTTGCAGCTCACTTATCTCCGCTTCTGTACTGGCCACACCGGCTCCTGTATGGCGAGCCATTGCTTTCGGGCAATCAACTGACGTGAATTTTTCTTCTAATGTTCTGCCGGAAAAGATCGGCGTTAACGATGTGACTATCGACGGCAAGACACTTTCCGTTTCGGACCAAGCCGATCTCTCCAAACCCATCACACTCGAAAGCCGCGGCGGTAAAATTGCTAACTCTCATGATGGCCTGACCTACTTTTACACCTCCCTGCCCACTGGCGAAAATTTTGTCTTACAGGCCACCGTCACCGTAGACCAGTTCGGTCCGGAAAATGGCGCCAAACCGGCGGCGCAAGAAGGGGCTGGCTTACTGGTTCGCGATATTATTGGCAACCCGCGCCAGCAGCCGCTGAAAGAGGGCTATGAGGAGTTCCCGGCGGCATCGAATATGGTGATGAATGCCATCATGACGCAGGATAAAAAAGACCATTTTCGCGTGAAAATACAGGCAATCGCCCGTGAAGGGATCAGCCACCCGTGGGGAGACGCTGGCGCGGCAATCACTAAAAAAAGTTACCAGGAAGAGGTGGATCTTCGCCAGACGCCCACCTTCCGCATGAAACTCGAGCGTACCAATGACGGTTTTATTAGCGCATGGGCTCCGCAAGGAAGCGATAACTGGGTAAGCCAGACAATTCCACATGCCGATTTGATTTCAGTACAGAACAGCGAGCAATATTACGTCGGTTTCTTTGCCTCACGTAATGCCAAAATTACCATCTCCGACGCCTCTCTGACCACCAGCAAAGCCCGAACGGTGGCATCCAAACCCTGGCAGGCAAAACCGTTGCCTGTTGTTGTGCAGATAGCCTCGCCTGCGCAAAGTATCAGTGAGAAATATACCGTTCAGGCACGCGCCAACTATGATGGTCTGTTTGCTGTGCGGCAAAACGAAGTGGTGATCGGTAATGATAAACCCGTAAAAGCGGGTGATATGTACACGCTCCCCGCGACGCTTTCAGGTGACACCTCCATGTTTGTGTTGACCTTTACCCCCACCAGCGGCGATGACAAAACCCCCGTTACGCAGACCATAAACGTAGAGAGAGCGACCGCCACAACCGCCACAACCCTCCATGTCGCCGCCGACGGAAAAACGGATGGCGAAGGTACGGCCGCCTCACCGCTGGATTTAGCCACCGCCATCAATCTGCTGCCGCCAGGTGGCACCCTTGCGCTAAAAGCCGGAGACTATGCGCGAACAGAAATCCCGCTCACCGCCAGCGGTTTGCTGGGGAAGATGAAGACGCTGCAAGCCGACGGCAAAGTGGTGATTCATGGGTTACAACTGGACGCCAGCTACTGGCATATCAAGGGGATTGAAGTCACAGACAAGAGCCTGCGTGTGCAAGGCAGTCACAACCTGATCGAAAAAGTGGTCGCCTGGCGTAATGACGATACCGGTATTCAAATTTCTTCGCCGGAAAATATCGGTCGACCATTATGGGCGAGCCACAACCGCGTGATCGATTCCGAGTCCAGGAGTAATGAAGATCCGGGGAAAATTAATGCCGACGGGTTTGCCGTAAAAATGCGCGTAGGTGAAGGGAACAAACTGGAAAGATGCTATGCCCACGACAACATTGACGATGGTTTTGATCTTTTCAACAAGATTGAAGATGGCGGCAACGGTGTTGTGGTGATCGAGAATTCAATTGCCAGTAATAACACCAGCAATGGTTTTAAACTGGGAGGAGAAGGGCAACCTGTCGCTCATCAGGTTCGCAACAGCAAAGCAATCGGCAACCATCTGGACGGTTTCACCGATAATTTTAACCCTGGCAAGTTGGTGGTGGAAAACAATATTGCCGCGGATAACCAACGCTTTAACTTTATCTTCCGCCCCAGTCCTTACGGTGATGCCTCCACGCAAGGCGTGTTTAAAGGCAACATTTCTGTACGCAGTAAAGCCGGGCAGTATGATGATGCGGTGGTGGGGAATATTGACGCGACGAACTACTTTATCGCCAATGGCAAAAGCGTGAATGCATTGCAGCAAGAAGTGGACAGTAAAGCGGTTCTGGCGGAACTGAAGATGTAGCCAGATGGCGCTCGCTTATCACACAACGGTAAGCGCAGCGCCACTCAGCGGATCAGCAGATTAGTGGTTGAACGTCCCAAAAGAGATGTTCATGTTGCTGAAGAGAGCGATGATTTTGTTGATCAGTTTCATGATGGCTTCCTGATTTTGTCAGAGTTAATTTTTGTGATGAACCTCACAGAAAAGAAGTCTACGCCTCATTTTTTAACCGATCAATATTTTTGTGATGCGCATCGCAAAATAATAAAACACGTTTTCAGTTCCATTTTTTCTGAAACGCAACCATAAAAAAAGCCAGTCTGGAAACCAGACTGGCTTTTTAACGTTCAAGCCGGTTTACATCGCTTTTTTAGTCAACTCGATAACACGCAGTTTCGCGATGGCTTTCGCCAGCTCCGCAGACGCCTGAGCGTAATCCACGTCACCGTGAGAGCTCTTAATGTGCTCTTCTGCTTTACGCTTCGATTCCAGGGCTCGCGCTTCGTCGAGATCCTGGCCACGAATAGCGGTATCAGCCAGAACGGTCACGCTGCTCGGTTGCACTTCAAGAATGCCGCCGGACAGATAGATAAACTCTTCATGACCGAACTGTTTAACGATGCGGATCATACCAGGCTTAATGGCGGTGAGCAGCGGTGCGTGCCCCGGGAAAATCCCCAGTTCACCTTCACTACCCGTTACCTGGATTTTCTCGACCAGACCAGAGAACATCTGTTTCTCTGCACTGACGACGTCCAGGTGGTAAGTCATTGCCATATCACCCTCCGATTAAGGCGTTAAAGTTTTTTGGCTTTTTCCACTGCTTCTTCGATGGAACCAACCATGTAGAACGCCTGCTCCGGCAGGTGATCGTATTCGCCTTCCATAATGCCTTTAAAGCCACGGATGGTGTCTTTCAGGGAAACGTATTTGCCCGGAGAACCGGTGAACACTTCCGCTACGAAGAACGGCTGGGACAGGAAGCGCTGGATCTTACGTGCGCGAGCTACCACCAGTTTGTCTTCTTCAGACAGCTCATCCATACCAAGGATGGCGATGATGTCTTTCAGTTCCTGATAACGTTGCAGCAGAGACTGTACGCCACGCGCGGTGTCGTAGTGTTCCTGACCCACAACCAGCGGATCCAGCTGACGGCTGGTGGAGTCCAGCGGGTCAACGGCCGGGTAGATCCCCAAAGACGCGATCTGACGGCTCAGTACCACAGTTGCGTCAAGGTGCGCAAAGGTGGTGGCTGGCGACGGGTCAGTCAAGTCATCCGCAGGTACGTATACCGCCTGTACGGAAGTGATAGAACCGGTTTTGGTAGAAGTGATACGTTCCTGCAGAACACCCATCTCTTCCGCCAGCGTCGGCTGGTAACCTACCGCTGAAGGCATACGGCCCAGCAGTGCGGATACTTCAGTACCGGCGAGGGTATAACGGTAGATGTTGTCGACGAACAGCAGAACGTCACGACCTTCGTCACGGAACTTCTCAGCCATGGTCAGGCCGGTCAGCGCAACGCGCAGACGGTTTCCCGGCGGCTCGTTCATCTGACCGTAAACCAGGGATACTTTGTCCAGAACGTTGGAGTCAGTCATTTCGTGGTAGAAGTCGTTACCCTCACGAGTACGTTCACCCACGCCCGCAAACACAGAATAACCGGAGTGCTCAATCGCGATGTTACGAATCAGCTCCATCATGTTTACGGTTTTACCCACGCCCGCACCACCGAACAGACCGACTTTACCGCCCTTCGCGAACGGACACATCAGGTCGATAACTTTGATGCCGGTTTCCAGCAATTCCTGAGAGCTGGACAGCTCTTCATAGGACGGTGCCGCGCGGTGGATAGCCCAACGCTCTTCTTCACCGATGTCGCCTTTCATGTCGATCGGCTGACCGAGCACGTTCATGATACGACCCAGTGTTGCTTTACCAACCGGGACTTCGATCGGGTGCGCAAGGTCGTTCACTTCCAGACCACGACGCAGACCGTCAGAAGAACCCATGGCGATGGTACGTACGATACCGCCGCCCAGCTGCTGCTGCACTTCCAGCACCAGCGTCTCGTTACCATTCTTAACCTCAAGAGCATCGTACACGCGCGGTACGGCATCCTGAGGGAATTCGACGTCAACTACGGCGCCGATTACCTGGACAATTTTTCCAGTAGCCATCTTGAATCCTCTACGAATTAACCTGGTTATACCGCGGATGCACCACCGACGATTTCGGTGAGTTCCTGAGTAATGCTGGCCTGACGAGCTTTGTTGTATACCAACTGCAGCTCTTTAATCAGGCTGCCGCCATTGTCGGTCGCGGCTTTCATCGCCACCATACGTGCGGCCTGCTCGCTGGCCAGGTTTTCCACAACACCCTGATAAACCTGAGATTCAACGTAACGACGCAGGAGCGTGTCCAGCAGCGCTTTCGGATCAGGTTCGTACAGATAATCCCAGGATTTATGCTTCAACTCTTCATCTTCTGCGGCCGGTAAAGGCAGCAGCTGAGTGATGGTCGGAGCCTGAGACATGGTGTTGATAAATTTGTTGCTAACAATATAAAGCTTGTCGAGACGACCTTCGTCGTAGGCTTGCAACATGACTTTTACCGGGCCGATCAGTTCGGACAGGGAAGGGTTATCTCCCATGCCGGTTACCTGAGCGACAACGTTGCCACCTACGGAATTAAAGAAAGACACGCCTTTAGAGCCGATCATCGCGAGTTCGCTCTGAACGCCTTTATCGGACCATGCTTTCATATCCGCCAGCAGTTTTTTGAACAGGTTAATGTTCAAACCACCACATAAACCACGGTCGGTCGACACCACCAGGTAGCCCACGCGTTTAACGTCGCGTTCTTCCAGGTAAGGGTGCTTATATTCCAGATTACCGTTCGCAAGGTGACCAATCACTTTGCGCATGGTATCTGCATAAGGACGGCTGGACGCCATGCGATCCTGCGATTTACGCATTTTGGAAGCGGCGACCATCTCCATCGCTTTAGTGATCTTTTGCGTGTTCTGGACGCTTGCGATCTTACTACGTATCTCTTTTGCGCCGGCCATGAGCTTCTCCTCAATGCCTTGCGGCCTGCCCTAAGACAAGCCGCCAGACGTTACCAGGACTGGGTTGCTTTGAAGGAATCGAGGATGCCTTTCAGCTTGCCTTCGATTTCGTCGTTATAGCCACCGGACTGGTTGATCTCTTGCATCAGCGGAGCGTGATCACGGTCAGCGTAAGCCAGCAGAGCGGCTTCGAAGCTACCGATTTTCGCCAGTTCCACATCTTCGAGGTAACCGCGTTCAGCCGCAAACAGCACCAGACCCTGCTGAGCAACAGACATTGGAGCGTACTGTTTTTGCTTCAGCAGCTCGGTCACTTTCTGACCGTGGCTCAGCTGTTTACGGGTTGCTTCATCCAGATCGGAAGCGAACTGAGAGAACGCTGCCAGTTCACGATACTGCGCCAGCGCGGTACGGATACCACCGGACAGTTTCTTGATGATCTTGGTCTGAGCTGCACCACCCACACGAGATACAGAAATACCCGGGTTAACCGCCGGACGAATACCGGAGTTAAACAGGTTAGTTTCCAGGAAGATCTGACCATCGGTAATAGAAATTACGTTAGTCGGAACGAACGCAGAAACGTCACCCGCCTGGGTTTCAATGATTGGCAGCGCGGTCAGGGAACCGGTTTTACCTTTCACTTCACCTTTGGTGAAGGCTTCAACGTATTCAGCGTTAACGCGGGATGCGCGCTCCAGCAGACGAGAGTGGAGATAGAATACGTCGCCCGGGAATGCTTCACGTCCTGGCGGACGACGGAGCAGCAGGGACACCTGACGATAAGCGACTGCCTGTTTAGACAGGTCATCGTATACGATCAGCGCATCTTCACCGCGGTCACGGAAGTATTCGCCCATTGCGCAACCGGCATACGGTGCCAGATATTGCAGTGCGGCAGATTCAGAAGCGGTTGCAACCACAACGATGGTGTTAGACAGCGCACCGTGCTCTTCCAGTTTACGCACCACGTTGGCAATGGTGGACGCTTTCTGGCCGATAGCAACGTATACGCATTTGATGCCGGAATCGCGCTGGTTGATGATCGCATCGATTGCCATCGCGGTTTTACCGGTCTGACGGTCACCGATGATCAATTCACGCTGACCACGACCGATTGGAATCATGGCGTCAACGGATTTATAACCCGTTTGAACCGGCTGATCGACGGACTGACGATCGATAACGCCCGGTGCGATAACTTCGATTGGCGAGAAGCCATCGTTATCAACCGGACCTTTACCATCGATTGGCGCACCCAGGGTGTTCACCACACGACCCAGCAGGCCACGGCCAACCGGAACTTCAAGAATACGGCCAGTACATTTAACCTTCATGCCTTCGGCAAGGTCAGCGTACGGGCCCATCACTACTGCACCCACGGAGTCGCGCTCCAGGTTCAGTGCGATAGCGTAACGGTTACCCGGCAGAGAAATCATCTCGCCCTGCATACAGTCGGCCAGGCCGTGAATGCGGATAACACCGTCGCTTACAGAAACAATAGTACCTTCGTTGTGAGCTTCACTCACAACACTGAACTGAGCAATGCGCTGCTTGATCAGTTCGCTGATTTCGGTGGAATTCAGTTGCATGCTCCAGTCCCCTTAAGACTGCAAGACGTCTGCAAGGCGTTCAAGACGGCCGCGAACGCTGCCATCAATCACAGTATCACCCGCTCGGATGATAACGCCTGCCATAACAGACTTATCGATTTTGCAATTCAGCTTCACTTTACGTGACAGTCGTTTTTCCATCGCTGCGCTGATTTTCGTGAGCTGCTCTTCGCTCAATGCGGTTGCGGACGTGACTTCAACGTCTGCTGTAGCCTCGCTGGCTGCACGCAAATGAACAAACTGCTCAAGAACATCAGGGAGCACTTTCAGACGTCCATTTTCAGCCATTACCCGAATCAGGTTCTGACCTTTGGCGTCCAGTTGCTCCCCACAGATGGCGATAAACGACTCAGCGAGCGTTTCCGGTGCTAATGCACCGGAGAGGAGCTCGGCCATTTGCTCGTTTTTAGTCACCTCGGCGGCAAACGCCAGCATATCCTGCCAGCGATCAACACTTTGGTTTTCAACGGCAAAGTCAAAAGCTGCTTTGGCGTAGGGGCGAGCTACCGTTACAAATTCAGACATCAGCCCCTCCTCCTTACAGTTCAGCGACCAGTTTATTCACGATGTCGCTGTTAGCAGCTTCATCCACGGAACGCTCAATGATTTTCTCGGCGCCGGCTACAGCCAGCAGAGCCACTTGTTTACGCAGCTCTTCGCGAGCACGTTTACGCTCGGCGTCAATTTCCGCCTGCGCCTGCGCCACGATTTTGGTACGTTCCTGCTCGGCTTCTGCTTTCGCTTCGTCCAGGATCTGAGCACGGCGTTTGTTCGCCTGTTCGATGATTACCTGAGCTTCTGCTTTCGCTTTTTTCAGCTGGTCGGTCGCATTGGCCTGTGCAAGGTCAAGGTCCTTTTTAGCTCGTTCTGCGGAAGCGAGACCGTCAGCAATTTCTTTCTGACGTTTTTCAATGGCAGCCATCAACGGCGGCCATACATACTTCATGCAGAACAGAACGAACAGGACAAACGCGATGGCCTGGCCGAGGATTGTTGCGTTTAGATTCACAGCACAATGCCTCTTATCTGGTTAACGTTCTAAACAATTGCTTGGAAAGCAACTCTTACTACGCGACAGCAAACATCACGTACAGACCCAGACCCACAGCGATCATCGGGATAGCATCCACCAGACCCATAACGATAAAGAACTGAGTACGCAGCAGAGGAATCAGATCAGGTTGACGCGCTGCGCCTTCCAGGAATTTGCCCCCGAGGATGCCGATACCGATCGCAGCACCGATTGCCGCCAGACCCATCATCACAGCGGCAGCCATGTACAGCAGATCCATATTCAGGTTTTCCATGACAGTCTCCAGTTTGTTTCAGTTAAAACGTAGTAGTGTTGTTAAAAATCAATGCTCTTCAGATGCCATCGACAGATAGACGATCGTCAGAACCATGAAAATAAAGGCTTGCAGCGTAATGATCAGGATGTGGAAAATGGCCCATGGCACATTCAGAACCCACTGTGACCACCACGGCAGAAGACCCGCGATCAGAATGAAAATCAACTCACCCGCGTACATGTTGCCAAACAGTCGCAGACCGAGAGAAACCGGTTTGGACAGCAGGCTCACGCCCTCAAGGATAAGGTTTACCGGAATAAATACCGGATGGTTGAACGGCTGGAGAGTCAGCTCTTTAGCGAAACCGCCAATACCCTTCATTTTGATGCTGTAGAACAGAATCAGGATAAATACGCCCAGCGCCATAGACAGCGTGATGTTGACGTCTGCAGACGGCACCACACGCAGCGCAGGCAGCCCCAGAACCTTCTCGCCGATAAGCGGGAGAAAATCGATAGGCAGCAAATCCATCAGGTTCATCAGGAATACCCAGACGAAGATCGTCAGGGCCAACGGAGCGATAAGTTTGCTTTTGCCGTGGTACATGTCTTTGACGCTACCATGGACAAAACCAATCACCAGCTCAATTGCAGTCTGGAATTTTCCCGGGACGCCGCTGGTGGCTTTTTTCGCTACGCTACGGAACATCATCAGGAACAACAGACCCAGTACCACCGAGAAAAACATGGAGTCGATATTGAGCGTCCAGAAGGTGGCCGGGGGGTTATGCGGATCCACCAGCGAGAACGTACGAAGATCGATCTGAAGGTTATTCAGATGGTGACCTATGTACTCCTGCGGTGTTGAGATTTCTCCTGCAGACATGATGCCTCTTACCCTTTGTTGTTAATTACAGCGGGTGCCAGTATCTGAACTACCAGCACCGAAACCCACGTGACTATCAGCGGCAAAAACGCCACCCTGAATACCGCCAGCGCCACCACCAGCAACACGAATGTCACCAACACCTTGATTGCTTCACCGAGGGCGAAGGTCCAGGCCACTCGGCCTTTAGCAGGTGTAAGCGCCTGATGACGCCAGGCAAAAATCATAAACAACATGTTTGGCAATAAGACTGCCATACCTCCGCACACGGCGGAAATGCCCCAGAAGGGGTCTTTGAGGCTAAACAGCAATCCACTTGCCATTACTGCCAGAAACTGAATAAGCAGAAGCTTGCGTGCAACGTTTCGACTAAAGAGCGACACAGACATCACGTTTCTTTACTCCTGCTCCCTTTGAGGTATGCCGCGTGTCGTATAAAACGTTCTTTAAGGCCCGGAGTCAAGCAGCAAAAAGCGGTCAAATTATACGGTTCGGCCTCGTGATTTCAAACAATAAGTAGCGAAAAGGTGAATAAATGTTTAAATAATTTTCCCGATGGCTATTTTTCAACTTTTGTCGAAACTGTGAACCTTCGGGCAAAACTGCAAATAACGCGAAAAACCTGCTACCAAAGCGTGCACCAGGTCACAAAACAAACATTTATGCGTCGGTCATATTAATCACGCCCGTAAATTGTGACTTTTCATCTTTCTGATATTTAAGACGAATTATCACAACTCTTTTTAAAACAGCCGCAAATATAACAAAAACGTTTCATTGACATTTATAATAATTATTTAACATCTATTTTTGATTATCAGCGCCGACTTTTAGCGCGCTGATATTTTCGCAGTTGACTATTCTTCCGGTGAAGAATAAAAATGACGTTAAAAGTCGGATAAATCCTGGTAAATGTCTGGTTAAATGTAACTGAACGTATCACCGCTTTTTATGTCGATTTTTAACATCCTGAGAACAGCACGAATTCTACATTTTTTGATAAAAATTAAACTTTATTTGCCTTAACAACCACCAGATGGCGTTCGCCTTCAAGGTGCGGAACATACAGTTTCTCAATACTTTCCACCGTAAATTCAGCAGGCAACAGAGAAATCTCATCGTCTGGCACCAATCCTTTCAGCGCGTAAAAACGGCCTTGCGCTCCAGGCAAATGCTGACACCAGCTCACCATGTCATTCAGCGAAGCAAAAGCCCGACTGATCACCCCATCAAACGGCGGTTCCGCAGGGAAGTCTTCCACACGGCTCTGCACAGGTGCGATATTTTCAAGATGCAATTCATGCTGGACCTGACGCAAAAAGCGCACGCGCTTGCCCAAGCTATCAAGCAGCGTGAAATGCGATTCAGGACGAACGATAGAGAGGGGAATCCCGGGTAAACCAGGCCCGGTGCCAACATCGATAAAGCGCGAACCCTGCAGATAAGGCGCCACCACGATACTGTCGAGTATATGGCGGATCAGCATCTCGTTAGGATCGCGTACCGACGTCAGGTTGTAGGCTTTGTTCCATTTGTGCAGCAGGTTGACGTAACCCACCAGTTGTTGCTGCTGGTGATCGGACAACGAAATGCCAGCTTCATCCAGCAGACGAGAGAGTTTGTTAAGCACGGTTGATACCCTGGGATTGCTATGCCCGGTAGACCGGGCATACGACGACGATTATGCGCTACGGCGCAGCATACCTTGTTTTTTCAACCATACCAGCAGAATGGAGATGGCTGCGGGAGTGATCCCGGAGATGCGTGACGCCTGACCGATGGAAGACGGTTTATGATCGTTGAGTTTCGCGATCACTTCGTTAGACAGTCCGTTCACCTGACGATAATCCAGTGTGGCAGGCAGCAAGGTGTTTTCATTGCGCTGCTGTTTCTCGATTTCATCCTGCTGACGCGCGATGTATCCCTCGTATTTCACCTGAATTTCCACCTGCTCAGCGGCTTGCGGATCGTCCAGACCAGGGGAGAATGGCGTCAGCTGCACCAATTGCTGGTAAGTCATTTCAGGGCGACGAAGCAGATCTTCACCGCTGGCTTCGCGAGACAACGGCGCAGTCAGCAGCGTATTAACCGCTGGCGCATGTTCAGAAGCCGGTGATACCCATTGTGATTTCAGGCGTTGACGCTCACGTTCAATGCTTTCCAGTTTCTCATTGAAGCGCGCCCAACGCGCATCGTCCACCAGGCCCAGTTCACGACCGGCTTCTGTCAAACGTAAATCCGCGTTGTCTTCACGCAGCATCAGGCGATATTCCGCGCGAGACGTAAACATACGGTACGGCTCTTTGGTGCCGAGTGTGCAAAGATCGTCCACCAGTACGCCGAGATAAGCCTGATCACGGCGTGGTGCCCAACCCTCTTTGTCAGCGGAGGCGCGTGCGGCGTTCAGACCTGCCAGCAACCCCTGCGCCGCGGCTTCTTCGTAACCGGTGGTACCGTTGATTTGGCCAGCAAAGAACAGACCATGAATGAATTTACTTTCCAGGGTCGGTTTCAGGTCGCGCGGATCGAAGAAATCGTACTCAATGGCATAACCCGGACGAACGATTTTGGCGTTTTCCATCCCTTGCATTGAACGGACAATCTGCATTTGCACATCGAACGGCAAGCTAGTGGAGATGCCGTTCGGATAAATTTCGTTAGAGGTCAGTCCTTCCGGTTCAAGGAAGATCTGATGCTGGTTGCGATCGGCAAAGCGCATCACTTTGTCTTCGATCGACGGACAATAACGTGGACCGATCCCTTCGATCACGCCGGCATACATCGGGCTACGATCGAGGTTATTGCGGATCACGTCGTGGGTTTTTTCATTGGTGTGCGTAACGTAGCACGGTACCTGGCGCGGATGCTGGGCAGCATTTCCCATAAACGAGAAGACCGGCATTGGGTTATCACCATGCTGCTGCGCCAGTACGCTGAAATCGATCGTGCGCGCATCAATACGCGGCGGTGTCCCGGTTTTCAGACGGCTTACGCGTAGCGGCAGTTCACGCAAACGGCGTGACAGAGGAATCGACGGCGGATCGCCTGCGCGGCCACCGCTGTAGTTATCCAGACCAATATGAATTTTGCCGTCAAGGAATGTCCCTACGGTCAGCACAACCGCTTTGGCGCGGAATTTCAGCCCCATCTGAGTAACGGCGCCTACCACACGATCGTTTTCAACGATCAGATCTTCAACCGCCTGCTGGAAGATCATCAGGTTCGGCTGGTTTTCCAGCGCGGTACGTACAGCCTGGCGGTAAAGCACGCGATCCGCTTGAGCGCGGGTTGCCCGGACAGCCGGGCCTTTGCTGGCGTTTAGTATTCTAAACTGAATGCCTGCCTGATCGATCGCTTTCGCCATCAGTCCGCCCAGGGCATCCACTTCTTTCACCAGGTGTCCTTTCCCAATACCGCCGATCGCCGGGTTGCAACTCATCTGCCCCAGCGTGTCGATATTGTGTGTCAAAAGCAGGGTCTGTTGACCCATACGCGCTGCTGCCATTGCGGCCTCAGTGCCTGCATGACCCCCGCCAATGATAATGACGTCAAAAGGATCCGGATAAAACATGGTGGTATGCCTCGCCTGAGCGGTTAGAAATTGGGTTGAAGCCCGGGTCGTGGATTCTACTCAACTTTAGTCCAGTGAGAAAGATCCGGATCCCGGGTATTAAAAAGAAGATCTTTTATGTAGAGAGATCTGTTCTATTGTGATCTCTTATTAGGATCGCGGTCGCTTGTGGATAAGCCGGATCATCACTTTAAGATCAATTCATTAGGCTGGATCATTAGCTGTGAATGATCGGTGATCCTGGGCCGTATAAGCTGGGATCAGAATGCGATGTTATACACAACTAAAAAAGTGAACACGCGTTATTCTTTGGATAACTACCGGTTAGTAAGACCTTTTAAGCAGAGTTATCCACATCTGATCGCACGATCTTTAATCATTATTGAGTAAATTTTTCCAGGATCCCAACCATTCCTCTGCGGGATCTTCCGGAATATCGTGATCCAGAATGTTGATCTTCAGTGTTTCGCCGATCTGTCTGGCGCCGTTTGCCTTTAAAGACGCTTCCAGTTTTTCGATCGCCTGGCAGAAGGTGTCATATTCACGGCTACCAATACCGATCGCGCCAAAGCGAACCCGGGAAAGATCCGGTTTCTGTTCATTCAAATCATCCAAAAACGGCTGCAGGTTTTCTGGAAGATCGCCCGCACCGTGGGTTGAACTGACCACCAGCCATATCCCCTGCGGCGCAAGATCCTCTAGTAGCGGGCCATGTAACGTCTCAGTGCTAAAACCTGCATCTTCCAGCTTTTCCGCCAGATGTTCTGCAACATATTCCGCACCGCCAAGCGTACTGCCGCTAATCAGCGTGATGTCTGCCATGAAGCCCCGCTCCGTTTTATTCGCCATCCGGCGACAAATAGAGGTGCATTGTACGCTGTGAACGGGCTGGGATCTACCTGTGGACAATACGGGTATTACTCAGGGATGAAAACGCCCGGTTAAGGGCGGATGGTACGCATGATCGGGTTTTGCAGGGAGATCAATGTTTCGGTGGACTGAATTTCATCGATTGTTTGGATCTTGTTGATAAGTACTTGCTGGAGGGCATCGATTGATCGGCACATCACCTTTATAAAGATACTGTAATGGCCGGTGGTGTAATACGCCTCGGTCACCTCTTCCAGGCTTTCGAGTTTTGCCAGCGCGGAAGGGTAATCTTTTGCGCTCTTCAGAATGATGCCGATAAAGCAGCACACATCGTAACCCAGTTGCTTCGGGCTGACGTCAATGCGCGCACCGGTGATGATCCCGGCCTGCTTCATTTTCTCTACGCGAACATGAATGGTGCCGGGGCTTACGCCAAATTGTTTAGCCAGTTCGGCGTAAGCAGTACGCGCATTCGCCATTAAGGCGTCGAGAATGCCGCGGTCCAGATTGTCGATCTGATAATTTTCCATAGGATTTTCTTATGAAGAATAGTGATTCTTTCCATTTTAACCTGTGATTTTATCGATTCAAAAGCACTGGTGGCTTTTTAATTGATGATTATTGAGTTGCGATGTCATTTTGTTGCTTAATTAAAAGCAACAGGACACAGGAGTTAAATAATGAAAACCGCTTACATCGCTAAACAACGCCAGATCGCCTTTGTGAAATCCTTTTTTTCCCGCCAGCTTGAAGAAAAATTGGGCCTGATTGAAGTGCAGGCGCCGATTCTCAGCCGTGTTGGGGATGGTACTCAGGATAATCTGTCCGGTAGCGAGAAAGCGGTGCAGGTCAATGTGAAGACATTGCCGGAGGCCCGCTTTGAAGTCGTGCACTCTCTGGCGAAATGGAAACGACAGACGCTGGGTCAACACGACTTCAGTGCCGGAGAGGGGCTATACACACATATGAAAGCCCTGCGTCCGGATGAAGACCGCCTTTCTCCGATTCACTCTGTTTATGTGGATCAGTGGGACTGGGAACGAGTGCTGGGTGACGGTGAACGCCATACCTCGACCTTAAAAGAGACCGTTCGAGCGATCTGGGCCGGGATCAAAGCCACGGAAGCAGAAGTCAGTGAACGATTTGGTCTGGTGCCCTTTCTGCCTGAACAGATCCATTTTGTGCACAGTGAAACGCTGCGCAGCCGTTTCCCGGATCTGGATGCCAAAGGTCGTGAAAGAGCCATCGCCAAAGAGCTGGGCGCGGTATTTCTGATGGGCATCGGCGGTAAGCTAAGTGACGGTAAACGCCATGACGTTCGCGCGCCGGATTATGATGACTGGAGTACCGTGGCAGAAGGTGGCTTCAGCGGCCTGAACGGCGATATTCTGGTCTGGAACCCGGTACTGGAAGATGCGTTGGAACTCTCTTCCATGGGCATTCGCGTTGATGCGGATGCGTTAACACGTCAACTTAAACTGACGGGTGATGAAGACAGGCTACAGCTTGAGTGGCACCAGGCGCTGTTGCGCGGAGAGATGCCACAAACCATTGGCGGCGGTATTGGTCAATCCCGACTGACGATGCTGTTATTGCAGTTGCCGCACATTGGCCAGGTTCAATGCGGTGTGTGGCCGGAACACGTCCGCAAGCAGGTTTCCGGTCTGCTTTAACGCCGCCAGCGCCGCAGCAGGCGGCTACGCATCCCGGTATCGAAGCGCCAGATATGGTCGAAGATGCGCATGATGCCGGGTTTGCCATGCACGGACATCGCCACCGCATGAAAGCGATGCTGATGAACGTGTTGCAGTTCCTTCACTTTATTCACCACATCGTCCGGCAAACGCTGGGCGATAAAGTCAGAGATCACTACCGCATCGGCGTCGTACCATTCGCCGCCCTGCATGCGTTCCACAATGGCGCGGAAACAGCTCGCCAAATCGGTTCCGCCGCGAAAACGCTGACTGAGAAAACGAATTGCCTGCTCCAGGCCTTCGGCGCTCGTCAGTTCGTAGCGCACCACTTCACTGGAGAAAAGCATAATGTAGCAGCGCCGCTTATCGGCCAGTGCGACGCGCATCAACGCCAGGCAAAATGCCTTTGCACACTGTTCATTAAAACCGCCCATTGAACCTGAGGTATCGACACAGACGATAAAAGGTCCGCGCGGTTGTTCATCGAATTCCTGATGAATAACCGGTCGTTCGGTCACTTTTTCCCGCCATGCATCGCCGTGTAGCCGGTAAGTGAGTAACTGTTTTTCCACCAGCCGGCGATAAAACTCATATTCCAGCTCAGTGATCCCCAGTGTGGCCAGTTCGGGCGGCAACAGCCGCAAAATATCATCGCTTTGATGCAGCCCGTCGACTTGCTCCGGAACCGTTGCCGGTTCACGCACCAGTGTACGGAATGTCTCCATTGGCGCATCTTTACGGGGGACGGATTTTGCTTCACGTGAGCGACCAAGCTGTTCGGCCAGATGCTGAAGTTCCGGCTGCTGATTGAGAAACTCACCATATTTAATGATTAACTGATAATCGCCGCGTTTAAGCTGCCCTGCACTCATATCCCATAACCGGCCTGCCGCATTTTCGTTTTCAATCAGCACGGGCTCCAACTGACCGCTCAGGGTCATACGTTCCTGTACTTCACTGAGCAGCCGATCGCGTTCCTCATCCAGCAATTGCTGATTAAAGGTGGTGGTCTGCACCACAAGGCTCAGGCGCCAACGTTGTAAAAACAGCGTATGCAGCGCAGGTGTGAAGAGGGCGTTATCCGCTACCATCTGTCTGGCCTGGGCGGCATATGGCGAATGGAGCTTATCCAGTAACGCGAGAATTTGCGGCAACTGAACAATAAACTGCGATGTCGACAGGAGCTGGTTTTGTTGGTAACTCAACACTTCTTCTGCCAGTTCTGGCGGAACGGCGGTCTCTTTAAGGTGTTTTCTCAGCGCTTCACGCCAGCGGGGTACATCGTCAGTGATGGCCTGTTTCAGGCGAGGAAATTTTTCAAAAAACAGCGCCAGTTGCGGCGATGCCAGCAGGGCGACGATGAGCTCTTCAATCATCGCCTCCTCGCTGACGGTCATCATGACATTGAGGGTATCCAGCGTTAGCATTGACGCGCCTGTTGGATTTGCGCTCTGACGTCCTGCAAGCTGGCTTCAATGCGACCTAACCAGTCGCTGGCGATAAACAGGCATTTCTGCTGTTCGCTAAAACGGGTGTGCTGCTGATGCCAGGTGTTATCCAGCGCTTCAAGCTGTTGTTTGATCTCTTCCGGAACGTTTTCCGGCGTAGCACCCGGCAGCGCGAGGCGCGATCCTTGTAAACTGACGTCGCGGATCAGCAGATGCAGGCTGGTGTCCACTTCCAGATCAAGCGGTTGCGCAAAACCAATGCCGTTGAGCTTACCGCGGATCTCCCCGCCTTTTGTCAGCCATTGCGCCAGCGCATTGCGTTCAATGGTGACATGAATAACCTGCATATCGTGCAGTTTCAGCGGCTTTTGCAACAACAAGGTCAGTACCGGGTCGTCCAGATCTTCCGGCAAGTCATAATGCGGTCGACGGCTGAACATACCGCCCTGACGGCTGACTTTGAGCGCTGTTTTATCGCTTTGCTGTTGCTGAAGCCGCATATTCTGCTGAGCTATGCTGCTCAGTTGCGCCAGCATCGCTTGCTGCTGCCATGCGTGCCCGGTCATCAAAATATCTAACTGTTGTTGCAGCAGATTCATACTCTGCGCATCGTGCCACAGGCAGTCCTTCAGCAGGATCAAATCTATTGGCGCAACGGCGTCACGACCGCTAAAAAAGGCGCTGGATTGCAACAGTCGGATGGCCTTTTTCCATCGACGATCGGAAACATAAGGTGCGTTTGGTAAAGCATCAAGCTGCTGGCGCAGCGTATAAATCAGCTCAAAGACATGGTCCGGCAGTTTGACCTGCCCGATCTCGTGCTGCCAGTTGAGGTACTCTTCATCGGTGATCTGTAGCTCTTTCGCCACCGGATTGTCATTTTCATCCTGCTGACTGATCAGCATCGAGCGGAAGTTCCCCTTTTCCTGAACCTTGTCCAGCCACAGACGAATCAACATACGGTCATACAGCGCTTCGAGGCTGCTGTCTGCCTCCGGTAGTTCGTTAGACGCCGCCACCAGCAGACGCATAGGGATTTTCTCTTCGCTGGCACCGTTGCGAAAACGCCGTTCATTAATTGCGGTCAGCAAGGTATTGAGAATGGCGGGACCCGCTTTCCATATCTCATCCAGAAAAACGATTTCAGCTTCCGGCAGATAGCCGCTGGTTAAGCGTTCATAGCGCCCTTCATCTTTTAGCGCCTGGATCGAGAGCGGGCCAAAAACTTCCTCTGGCGTAGAGAAGCGGGTCATCAGATATTCGAAGGCGCGGGCATGTTTAAAGGCGAATTTCAGACGACGGGCAATCAGACTCTTGGCGATACCTGGCGGGCCCAATAGAAATACGCTCTCTCCACTCAGGGCTGCCAGCAGGCATAGCCGAATGGCGTGGCTACGCTCAAAGAGGCCTTTCTCCAGCGCGCTGCTTAAGCGGGAAATTCTTTCAGCTAATAAATGCGAGTGAGCCATAATAGATTTGCGTCCTTTCGCCGTGTTATCCGGCTTGCAAAAGCGAGTATAGACGTTCCTGTAAGGGCTTGTAATAGACTGAAGAACAGCTTTATTTTCTTTGCTCCAGATTAACGTGGCCGCATTTAGGGGTACGATTTCGCAAATAATCGTGCATACTGTGCGCTTTTTGTGGGCCAAGGGACTAAGCACACATTTGTCATTTCAACAAAAGATTAGTCTATGAGCACTGATAATAAGCAATCGTTACCCGCGGTAACACTCGCGGCTATTGGGGTTGTCTACGGTGATATTGGTACCAGCCCGCTTTATACGCTTCGTGAATGTTTGTCTGGTCAGTTCGGTTTCGGCGTTGAGCGTGATGCCGTTTTCGGTTTCTTATCGCTGATTTTCTGGCTGCTGGTTTTTGTCGTCTCCATTAAATACCTGACGTTCGTCATGCGGGCGGATAACGCCGGTGAGGGCGGGATCCTGACGCTGATGTCGCTGGCGGGGCGCAATACGTCTGCCAGAATGACTTCCGTACTGGTGATTATGGGGCTCATAGGCGGCAGTTTTTTCTATGGAGAAGTGGTCATCACCCCCGCAATCTCTGTTATGTCGGCTATTGAAGGGCTGGAAATTGTCGCGCCGTCGCTCGACTCATGGATTGTTCCGCTCTCTATCGTCGTCTTAACCTTACTGTTCGCGATCCAAAAACATGGCACCGGGCTTGTGGGGAAGCTGTTTGCACCGATTATGCTGGCGTGGTTTTTAATTCTGGCGGTGCTGGGTGCACGTGGAATTTTGTCTAATCCGGAAGTGTTGCAGGCACTGAACCCTGTATGGGCAGTCAATTTCTTCGTTCAGTACAAAGCGATCTCGTTTGTTGCGCTGGGTGCGGTGGTGCTTTCCATTACCGGGGTAGAAGCGCTGTATGCGGATATGGGGCACTTTGGCAAACTGCCGATTCGCGTGGCGTGGTTTATTGTGGTGCTGCCCTCTCTGGCGCTGAACTATTTTGGCCAGGGCGCATTGCTGCTGAAAACGCCGGAAGCGATCAAAAACCCGTTCTTTTTACTGGCACCTGAATGGGCGCTTATTCCTATGCTGATCATTGCCACCCTGGCGACGGTCATTGCCTCACAAGCCGTTATTTCAGGTGTCTTCTCACTGACCCGCCAGGCTGTGCGTTTGGGTTACCTTGCCCCGATGCGTATTATCCATACCTCGGAAATGGAGTCCGGGCAGATCTATATCCCCTTTATAAACTGGCTGCTCTACTTTGCGGTGGTGCTGGTGATTGTCAGCTTTGAACACTCCAGTAACCTTGCGGCGGCGTATGGTATTGCCGTAACCGGGACAATGGTGCTGACATCGATCCTTTCTACCACGGTGGCGCGAAATAACTGGCACTGGAATAAGCTATTTGTTGCGCTGATCCTCACGTTGTTCCTGTGTATTGATGTGCCGCTGTTTTCGGCAAACCTCGATAAGATTGTTTCCGGCGGCTGGTTGCCGTTAAGCCTGGGTCTGGTGATGTTCCTGGTGATGACCACCTGGAAAAGCGAGCGTTTCCGTTTACTGCGTCGCATGCATGAACACGGTAACTCTCTCGAAGCGATGATTGCATCGCTGGAGAAATCACCGCCGGTACGTGTGCCCGGGACTGCGGTGTATATGTCCCGTGCGCTGAACGTTATTCCATTCGCTATGCTGCATAACCTTAAGCATAACAAAGTGTTGCATGAGCGTGTCATCCTGCTGACGCTGCGTACCGAAGATGCGCCTTATGTGCATAACGTTCGTCGCGTGCAGATAGAGCAACTCTCGCCAACTTTCTGGCGTGTTGTGGCCAGCTACGGCTGGCGTGAAACGCCGAACGTGGAGGAAGTGTTTCACCGTTGCGGGCTTGAAGGCCTCAATTGCCGCATGATGGAAACTTCTTTCTTTATGTCGCATGAATCGCTGATCGTCGGCAAACGTCCATGGTATCTGCGGCTACGCGGTAAACTTTACCTGGTGTTGCAGCGAAATGCGTTGCGCGCTCCCGATCAGTTTGAGATCCCGCCTAACAGGGTGATAGAACTGGGAACCCAGGTCGAAATTTAGTCCTGATTAAACCCCTCGCAATGAGGGGTTTTTGTTATTAATTGCTGTAAATTTTGCTTAAGCAAGAAAAGCTGTTTTTTTCATCATTTCCACAAGCGAAACGTTTCGATATCGATCACACTTCTGTAATGCCGGGATGGTTTTCTGAGCATTCTTCATACTACACTGCGTTCAGCGAAACGTTTCGCTAGTGGAGCATAAAATATGAAAAAAGGTCGTGTACTGAACGCTGACATTTCGTCGGTCATCTCTCGTCTTGGTCATACCGATACGCTGGTGGTGTGTGATGCCGGGTTGCCGGTGCCACGTAGCACACAACGTGTGGATATGGCATTAACACAGGGCGTTCCTTCCTTCATGCAAGTGCTGGAAGTGGTGACAACGGAAATGCAGGTTGAGGCCGCTATCTTAGCGTCGGAAATTAAACAATATAATCCGCAGCTCCACGAAACGTTGCTCAGCCATATTGAGCAACTGCAACAACACCAGGGAAATACCATAGCCGTGCAGTACGTTACGCACGAGCAGTTCAAAAAACACACCGCGGACAGTCATGCGGTTATTCGCAGCGGGGAGTGTTCCCCGTTTGCGAATATCATTCTCTGTGCTGGCGTCACATTCTGAGGCCCTCATGGACGCGTTATTGCAACTCAAGGGAATCGATAAAGCATTCCCCGGCGTAAAAGCCCTCTCCGGCGCGGCGCTGAATGTTTACCCCGGCCGCGTGATGGCGCTGGTCGGGGAAAATGGCGCCGGTAAATCCACCATGATGAAAGTACTGACCGGCATCTACACGCGAGATGCGGGTTCGCTACTTTGGCTGGGGAAAGAGACCACCTTCACCGGTCCTAAATCTTCCCAGGAAGCCGGCATTGGTATCATTCACCAGGAACTGAACCTGATCCCGCAGTTGACCATTGCCGAGAACATTTTCCTTGGCCGTGAGTTTGTGAACCGTTTTGGCAAAATCGACTGGAAAAAGATGTTTGCCGACGCCGACAAACTGCTGGCGAAACTGAATCTGCGCTTTAAGAGTAACCGTCTTGTGGGCGAGCTATCCATCGGCGATCAGCAAATGGTCGAAATCGCTAAAGTGATGAGCTACGAATCGCAGGTCATCATTATGGATGAACCGACCGATGCCCTGACCGACACCGAAACCGAATCGCTGTTTCGCGTGATCCGCGAACTGAAAGCGCAAGGGCGTGGCATTGTTTATATCTCCCACCGAATGAAAGAGATCTTCGAGATTTGCGATGACGTGACGGTTTTCCGTGACGGGCAATTTATTGCCGAGCGCGAAGTTGCAACGCTGACCGAAGATACGCTGATCGAAATGATGGTTGGCCGTAAGCTGGAAGATCAGTACCCGCGTCTGGATAAAGCGCCGGGTGAAGTACGTCTTACCGTCGATAGTTTGTGTGGGCCGGGGGTGGATAACGTCAGCTTCACCCTGCGTAAAGGTGAAATTCTTGGGGTGGCCGGGCTGATGGGGGCCGGTCGCACTGAGCTGATGAAAGTGCTGTATGGCGCACTGCCGCGCACCAGCGGCTATGTGACACTCGATGGGCACGAAGTGATCACCCGCAGTCCGCAGGATGGGCTGGCAAACGGCATTGTGTATATCTCTGAAGATCGTAAGCGTGACGGGCTGGTGCTTGGCATGTCGGTTAAAGAGAACATGTCGCTCACCGCGCTGCGCTACTTCAGCCACACAGGTGGCACGCTGAAGCATAAAGATGAACAGCAGGCGGTAAATGATTTTATTCGTCTGTTTAATGTGAAAACGCCCTCGATGGAACAGGCCATTGGGCTGCTCTCCGGCGGGAATCAGCAAAAAGTGGCGATTGCACGCGGTCTGATGACCCGCCCGAAAGTGTTGATCCTCGACGAACCGACCCGTGGTGTGGACGTCGGGGCGAAGAAAGAAATTTATCAGTTAATTAACCAGTTTAAGGCCGATGGCCTGAGCATCATTCTTGTCTCTTCGGAGATGCCGGAAGTTCTGGGAATGAGCGATCGCATTATGGTGATGCATGAAGGGCGTCTCGGCGGTGAATTCACGCGCGAGCAGGCCACTCAGGAAGTATTGATGGCTGCCGCTGTGGGCAAGCTTAATCGTGTGAATCAGGAGTAAAAAAGATGACTACCCAGGCTGTTTCTGGTCGCCGTTATTTCACCAAAGCATGGTTGATGGAACAAAAATCGTTAATTGCCCTGCTGGTGCTGATTGCGATCGTTTCGACCATGAGCCCGAACTTTTTTACCGTCAACAACCTGTTGAACATCCTGCAGCAGACGTCGGTTAACGCCATTATGGCCGTCGGGATGACGCTGGTGATCCTGACATCGGGAATCGACCTGTCCGTGGGGTCTCTGTTGGCACTAACCGGTGCTGTCGCGGCTTCGCTGGTGGGCATGGAAGTGAATGCACTGGTGGCTGTTGCTGGTGCGCTGGCGCTTGGCGCTGCCGTGGGCGCGCTGACTGGCGCCATTGTCGCTAAAGGTCGTGTTCAGGCGTTTATCGCCACGCTGGTGATGATGCTGCTGTTGCGCGGTGTGACGCTGGTTTACACCAACGGTAGCCCGATCAACACCGGCTTTACGGATAATGCCGATGTGTTTGGCTGGTTCGGTATTGGTCGTCCTTTCGGCATCCCTACGCCGGTCTGGCTCATGGCGATAGTCTTTATTGCCGCATGGTATCTGTTGCATCACACCCGCCTGGGTCGTTATATCTATGCCTTAGGCGGTAACGAAGCCGCTACGCGTTTGTCCGGTATCAGCGTAGATAAAGTCAAAGTTATCGTTTACTCGCTGTGTGGCCTGTTGGCCTCTCTGGCGGGCATTATTGAAGTGGCGCGTCTTTCCTCGGCGCAACCTACTGCGGGAGCAGGTTATGAGCTGGATGCTATCGCCGCGGTTGTTTTGGGTGGGACCAGTCTTGCAGGCGGTAAGGGTCGTATCGTCGGGACGTTAATCGGCGCACTGATCCTTGGCTTCCTCAATAATGGATTGAATTTGCTGAGTGTTTCCTCCTATTACCAGATGATCGTTAAAGCAGTGGTGATTCTGCTCGCGGTACTGGTAGACAACAAAAAGCAGTAATTACCTACACAACAGGACTCATGAAAATGAACATGAAAAAACTGGCCACTCTGGTTTCTGCTGTTGCACTGAGCGCCACCGTAAGTGCGAATGCGATGGCAAAAGACTCTATTGCTCTGGTTATTTCTACGCTGAACAACCCGTTCTTCGTTTCGCTGAAGGATGGTGCGCAGAAAGAAGCGGACAAACTGGGTTATGACCTGGTGGTTCTGGACTCGCAGAACAACCCGGCTAAAGAGCTGGCTAACGTTCAGGATTTGACCGTACGTGGCACCAAACTGCTGCTGATCAACCCAACAGATTCCGACGCGGTGGGTAACGCCGTGAAGATGGCTAACCAGGCGAAAATCCCGGTGATCACCCTTGACCGTGTGGCCTCCAGCGGTGAAGTGGTCAGCCATATTGCTTCCGATAACGTACTGGGCGGCAAAATCGCCGGTGACTATATCGCCAAGAAAGCTGGCGAGGGCGCAAAAGTCATCGAACTGGCGGGTATTGCCGGTACCTCTGCAGCACGTGAGCGTGGTGAAGGTTTCCAGCAGGCGGTAGCTGCGCATAAATTCAACGTGCTGGCCAGCCAGCCGGCAGACTTTGATCGTACTAAGGGTCTGAACGTCATGCAGAACCTGCTGACCGCGCATCCGGACGTGCAGGCTGTGTTCGCACAGAACGATGAAATGGCGTTGGGCGCGCTGCGTGCGCTGCAAACTGCCGGTAAATCCGACGTTATGGTCGTAGGTTTTGACGGTACACCAGACGGTGTGAAAGCGGTAAATGATGGCAAATTGTCAGCGACTATCGCCCAGCTGCCAGAACAGATTGGCGCGAAAGGTGTTGATACCGCTGATAAGGTTCTGAAAGGCGAAAAAGTTTACGCGAAAAACCCGGTTGACCTGAAACTGGTCATCAAGCAGTAATATGGCGTTCTGGCCGTAGCAACACGCTGCGGCTTGTGGGACAACGTAAAAAAAAGAAAAGCATGGCACGCGCCACCGTCACCGGTGGCGCACTTTACGGACTCGTTCATCATGAAAACCGCAGGCAAACTCGTCGTCCTTGGTAGTATTAATGCCGATCACATTCTTAACCTTGAATCCTTCCCTACGCCGGGCGAAACCGTCACCGGTAGTCACTATCAGGTCGCTTTCGGCGGCAAAGGCGCAAACCAGGCTGTCGCCGCCGGACGCAGCGGTGCGGATATCGCGTTTATTGCCTGTACTGGTGATGATGACACCGGTACGCGGGTACGTAAGCAGCTGGAAAGCGACAACATTGATGTTGCTCCGGTAAGTGTTGTTGCTGGTGAATCTACCGGCGTGGCGCTGATTTTCGTTAATGGCGAAGGTGAGAATGTTATCGGTATTCATGCGGGAGCGAATGCGGCGCTCTCCGTAGAAAGAGTCGATGCGCAACGCACGCTTATTGCGGATGCTTCTGCACTGCTGATGCAGTTGGAATCCCCGGTAGAGAGCGTGCTGGCTGCGGCCCGTATTGCTCATCAGAATGGCACGCTCGTCGCACTGAACCCGGCACCGGCACGTGAGCTCTCTGATGAGTTGCTGGCGCTGGTGGACATCATTACGCCTAATGAAACTGAAGCGGAAAAACTCACGGGGATTAATGTTTCCAGTGATGATGATGCCGCTCGCGCCGCGCAAGTGTTGCACGGTAAAGGTATCAATACCGTTATTATTACGCTGGGTAGCCGCGGCGTGTGGGCCAGCGTGAAAGGTGAAGGCAAGCGTGTACCCGGTTTCAAAGTGAAAGCCGTCGATACCATTGCCGCAGGCGATACGTTTAATGGCGCGCTGTTAACCGCATTGCTGGAAGCTAAACCGCTGGATGAGGCGATTCGTTTTGCTCATGCAGCGGCAGCCATTGCCGTTACGCGTAAAGGCGCGCAACCGTCTGTGCCCTGGCGCAACGAGATTGATGATTTTCTACATCAGCAGGGGTAACGCGTGGCCACGATGAAGGATGTTGCCCGCCTGGCGGGCGTTTCCACCTCTACGGTTTCCCACGTTATCAATAACGATCGCTTTGTCAGTGATGCGATTCGTGAAAAGGTGGACGCGGCGATCAAAACGCTGAACTACGCGCCCTCCGCCCTTGCGCGCAGTCTGAAGATCAATCAGACCCGCACTATCGGCATGCTGATTACCGCCAGTACGAATCCCTTTTATTCAGAACTGGTGCGCGGCGTTGAACGTAGCTGTTTTGAGCGTGGCTATAGCCTGGTGCTGTGTAACACCGAAGGCGATGAGCAGCGGATGAATCGTAACCTGGAGACGCTGATGCAAAAGCGTGTTGATGGGTTACTTTTGCTGTGTACTGAAACGCATCAGCCTTCGCAAGAGATCATGCACCGTTATCCTTCTATACCCACCGTTATGATGGACTGGGCGCCGTTCGATGGCGACAGCGATCTGATTCAGGATAACTCCTTGTTTGGCGGCGATATGGCGACGCAGTATCTGATTGATAAAGGCTATACGCGTATTGCCTGCATTACCGGGCCGCTGGATAAAACACCGGCGCGTTTGCGTCTCGAAGGGTATCGCGAAGCGATGATTCGTGCCGGGCTGACCATTCGCGAAGGCGATGAAATTGAAAGTGATTTTGAGTTCGGCGGCGGGTTTGACGCGATGAAGTCGTTACTGGCGATGAACGAGCGTCCGCAGGCAGTGTTTATCGGGAATGATGCAATGGCCGTAGGGGCTTATCAGGCGCTGTATCAAGCGGGGCTGAAGATCCCGGAGGATATGGCTATCGTGGGTTATGATGATATTGAACTGGCGCGTTATATGACGCCGCCGCTCACCACTATCCATCAGCCAAAAGATGAACTGGGCGAGCTGGCGATTGATGTACTGATTCACCGAATGGCAGAACCTGATCTGCAACAGCAACGGTTGCAGCTGACGCCGATCTTAATGACGCGCGGTTCCGCCTGATTTCCTGTTCCGCTCTTTTATCAGGTTGCGCCCATCTTTCGCTTTCAGCAGCATAAATACCAGTGCGGAAACCAGTGTAATCGCCCCCATCGTAATAAACGTATAGTGAAACTGTTCCACTGTATTGGCGCTATCAAACCCTTCATAAAAACGCAGTACCGCTGCACTGACTGCCACGCCCAGGCTTATCGACAGTTGCTGTGTTACCGCCAGCACGCTATTGCCGCTGCTGGCGTTGTCATCCGTTAAATCCGCCAGCGTAATGGTGTTCATGGCTGTGAACTGCGTGGACATCGCCATTCCCAGTACGAACAGCGGCAAAATCAGCATCCATACTGCCATTGACGGCGACTGGAGCGAGAACTGTGCAATCATCAAACCAATAAAAAGCGTGATGCCAACCAGTGTCTTGCGATAACCCAGACTGCGCAGTATTTGCGTGACGATGGATTTCGCCAGAATCGACCCCAGAGCGGTAGGGGCCATCATACAACCGGCGATCAGCGCCGGATAACCAAAACCAACCTGCAACATCAGCGGCATCAGAAAAGGAACACAGCCGGTTCCCAAGCGTGATGCAATATTGCCCGCAATGCCGACGGAAAAAGTATGTGTCCTAAACAGATTCAGTGAAATCAGTGGGGTCGGGTGGCGTTTAGCGTGGCGGATATAGGCCAGCAGTAACAAAATACCACTCAGGATGATGGCGAGCGCAATCCAGGTGGCAACCAGTTTTTCGCCAAACAGTTCCATCCCACTTGAGAAGAGCACGAGGCTTAAGCCAAACAGGAAAAAACCACCCATGTCGAAGCTACGTCGCGGGGTGGTGAAATTGGGCATATATTTGCGTGCGTAAAACAGTCCGGCAAGGCCAATGGGGATATTAATCAGAAAGATCCAGTGCCAGCTTGCCCACGTCACCAGAATGCCACCCATCACCGGGCCCAGAATCGGCCCGACCAGGCCTGGCATAGTGACAAAGTTAAGCACTGGCAATAATTCACTGCGCGGATAAGCGCGCAACAGCGCCAGACGGGCTACCGGCATCATCATTGCTCCGCCGATGCCCTGAATCACACGAAAGATTACCAGCATGGCGAGCGAGTTGGAGAGCGCGCAAGCCAGAGAGCCTAGCGTAAACAGACTCACGGCTAGCATAAATATCCGCCGCGTACCGAAGCGGTCTGCCAGCCAGCCGCTCATCGGGATGAGCATCGCCACGGTCAGTGTGTAACTAATAATGGCTGATTGCATGGCTAAAGGGGAACGATCAAGGCTGTGCGCGATGGCCGGTAAAGCAGTGTTGAGAATGGTGGCGTCCAGCGCCTGCATAAAAAAAGCCATTGCCGCAATCCACGGCAGACCAGCCATACTGCGTGCTTTCTTCTCTGTCATGCAATATCCCGTTATTTCGCCGTAGGGGCATAAGGCGTTGTCAGTAATATCTGGCATGCCCGGAATGCGCTTTCACCGTCGCTTTCCTGGATGGCATTCACAATCGCCTGATGAAGGTCGAGCTTGACCACTTCGTTTTGCGTTATAGAAGTAAAGTAGGTGTGATAAATAGAATGAAAGAGCGTGGAGAACGATATAAGGAAGGGGTTTTCACTCATGGCGTAAATATGTTCATGCCAGGCCATATCCACATCTATCCAGCGTTCGCGGTTAAAATCCTTTTTCAGAATCACCATCTCTTCCATTAATGTATTGAGATGCGCTTTTTGTTCCGCGCTGCCCAGAGTTGCCGCCAACAGGCACGCCTGAGGTTCCAGGCTGCTACGCATTACCAGAAAGTGTTGGATAACGGTTTCAACGTTCTCCTCGCTCATCCACCAGGACAATAATTCTTTATCCAGAAAGTTCCAGTTACCGCGTGGCATGACACGGGTGCCAATACGCGGACGGGGTAAAACCATTCCTTTTGCTGTTAATGTCTTTACTGCTTCCCTGATGGCGGTGCGGCTTACGCCAAACTGCTCACCCAGCTCCATCTCTCCAGGCAGAATAACGCCTGGCGCATATTTGCCTTTCAGGATTTGTCGCGCCAGTTTCTCCGCCAGCACCCATGAGATGTTTTTCTGTGCGGCAAGTTGTTGTGCGTTTAAAGACATTTTCTCACTTCCTTTTATCTCGTTATCACCTGTTAGTATGCCATTCGATATATGTCAGTGGTGGTAAAAACAGCGAAATCAGCAATTCATGCCGCTTTTTGCCGCGCTTTGTTGAAAAAAAACGCGGTTGATAACTTTTTTTAAATTAGGGGTTGTCAGCCGGAATTAACTCCCTATAATGCGCCACCACTGACACGGCACAACGGCAAACACACCGGCCTGTCAGGTGAAGAATTCTGAAAATATTCAGTTGACTTCGCAGCGGGAAAGCGTAATATGCACACCCCGCGCCGCAGCGAAAACACAGCGGCACTGCTCTTTAACAATTTATCAGACAATCTGTGTGGGCACTCAAAGTGACATGGATTCTTGACGTCCACGGACGCTAAATGAATACCAAGTCTCACGAGTGAACACGTAAT